>QHCF01000169.1 GCA_003244275.1 Acidimicrobiales bacterium | reverse complement strand
GGTTTTGGATGAGTCAATGCGCCCCGGCCACCTGCCGGCACCGCCGCCCGCTACACTCGCGGTCACGCCGGCCTGGTGTACCGGCTACATATTCCGCCCCGAGGCCGACACCCCCGCGGATGGGCGACCAGGCTGTCCCCGCCGGCCGCAATCGGAGCGCTCCCGAGAGGGCCAATACAATGCTCCGGCTACAACCGCCGCTCCCAGATCGCTACACCGACGCATCGCCCGAGCACCTGGCCGATCGGATCGGTGCCGCTCGGGCCGCCCTCGGCTCCCGGGTGGTGATCCTCGGGCACCACTACCAGCGGGAGGAGGTCATGCGATGGGCTGACGCCAGAGGCGACTCGTTCGGGCTGTCTCGCATGGCCGCCGAGCGACGGGATGCCGAGTTCGTCGTCTTCTGCGGGGTGCACTTCATGGCCGAGTCAGCCGACATCCTCACTGCTCCTGACCAGCAGGTCATCCTGCCCGACCTCAACGCCGGCTGCTCCATGGCCGACATGGCCGACCTGGACTCGGTCGAGGAGGCTTGGGAGTCCCTGGCCGAGGTGACCGACATCGACCGGTTGGTGCCCATCACCTACATGAACTCCTCGGCCGCCCTCAAGGCGTTCGTCGGGCGCCGAGGAGGCGCGGTGTGCACCTCGTCCAACGCCCGGGCCGCACTGTCGTGGGCCCTGGGACGCAGTGACAAGGTGCTCTTCTTCCCCGACCAGCACCTGGGGCGCAACACCGGGTACCAGCTGGGCTACCTCGCTGGCGATATGAGGGTCTGGGATCCGCGCCAGGACCTGGGCGCCCTGGGCGAAGCCGACGTCAAGGAGGCCACCCTCCTGCTGTGGAAGGGCCACTGCTCGGTCCACCAGAGGTTCCGCCCCGAGCACCTGGCGGCCTTTCGCGCCGCCAATCCCGACGGGCTGGTGCTCGCCCACCCCGAGTGCTCCCACGAGGTAGTGGAGCTGGCCGACCAGGTGGGTTCCACCGACTTCATCATCCGGGCGGTAGAGGGCGCCCCGCCGGGAGCAACCATCGGCGTGGCCACCGAGATCCACCTGGTCCAGCGCCTGGCTCAGGACCATCCGGACAAGACGGTGGTCTCCCTCGACCCCCTGATCTGCCCCTGTTCAACCATGTTCCGCATCGACGCCGCCCACCTGGCGTGGGTGCTGGAGGGACTAGTGGAGGGCGAGGTGCGCAACCGGATCACCGTCGATGCCGACACCGCCCAGTGGGCCCGGGTAGCCCTGGACCGCATGCTGGCCATCACATAGCTGGTTGCCTGGTAAATCCCCCTGTCCGGCCGGCCGCAGATGCCGTGCTACAGGTAGAGGCACCGGTGGCGGGCGGACCCAACCAGTCGGCCAAGCTGATGACCGACGTCCCTGCACCACGGGCCTCGGCGAGAGGGAAGTAACAGCGCTGGGCTGCGCAGCGTCAGGGCCAACCAGTACCGAACCGCCCGCAGCGGTGGGCTCGCCGGCATGCCGTACCGGCCATAGTCTTGATAGAGCAGAGGGGCCTCGCTGGAATAGCTTGCCTGCCGGCGAGCAACCAGGCCAAGGCGCTGGGGCAACCGTCGGTGAACCACCGCCCTTGGCTCGAAGTACAGCGTCGCGCCCGCCAGCTGGGCTCGCCACGTGAAATCCAGGTCATTCCCCGTGAAGTATCGTGCCCTGAAGCCCCCGAGGGCATCGAACAGACCGCGGCGAACCCCCATGTTGGCGGTCGTGGCATACTGGAGATACTGGTAGGCGGTGGGCGGGGAGCCAGTGGTGAAGGCGGGCATCAGCCTGGCGATGTGAGGCGGGTTGAGACGGTAGCATTCGAATGGCCCCGTCACCAGCTCATGCTCATGCAGGGCTTCCACCATGGCCGCCACCCAGCCGGGTCCGACAATGTCGTCAGCGTCGCAGAACAACAGGGCATCGGTCGCCACCGCCGGGCCCCCGATGCTCCTGCCCCCGACACTGCTGGCCCCGACGTTACGGGCATGGCCGGCGGATGGGCGCTCAGCGGCCTCGATGACCCGC
Source organism: Acidimicrobiales bacterium (assembly GCA_003244275.1). Classification (GTDB taxonomy): domain Bacteria; phylum Actinomycetota; class Acidimicrobiia; order Acidimicrobiales; family QHCF01; genus QHCF01. Next base: position 12,126 of record QHCF01000169.1, on the reverse strand, counting down.
AGCCGGGAGAAGCGTTGCGCCCAGCCTTGAGCTACAGCCAGGGTGTCGTCCGAGCTGGCGTTGTCCACCACCACGACCTCCCAGGGCGTGGTGGCTGTCTGGTGGTAGAGGGCATCCAACTGGGCCCCCAGGACAGTGGCCATGTTGCGGACCGGGATCACCACCGTGGCGTTCACAGTCGCCCGCCTTGACCCGTGGATCGGGATCCGGGGACCGGGTCGGTGGCTCGTCCGTCCAACGCCCAGTCGTGACCTACGCTGCCGCCATGCTGGTGAGCGGGCCACTGGCTGGGCCACCGATGCCTGGCGCAGTACGCACCAGCGTGGTGATCCCCGCCCTGCGGGCCTGGGAGACCCTGCCACGTGTCCTGGATGCGCTGGCCGGCCAGGTCGACGCGAGCCACGAGGTAATCGTGGTCGACAGCTCGGCCGACGGCGGAGCCGAGCAGCTGGGCCGCCGCTGGCCCTGGGTACGGGTCATCGCCCTGCCCCGACGTACCCTTCCCGGCGCGGCCCGCAACATTGGCGCCCTCCATGCCAGCGGCCAGTGGCTGGCCTTTTGTGATGCCGACGCCATACCTATGCCGGACTGGCTGGCGACCCTGGAGGAGGCAGCGGCGGCCGGGGCAGCGGCCGTGGCCGGGACAATCCTCAACGGGACACCGACGAGCGCAGTCGGCACCGCAGGTTGGCTGTTGGAGTTCTCCGAGTGGCTGCCGGACCGCTGCGGCCCGCTGCTGCATGGGGCCAGCGCCAACCTGCTGGTCCGCCGCTCGGCCTTCGACCGTCACGGCGGCATGCCCGAGGACGTCTGGCCCGGCGAGGACACCATCCTCACCTTCAGGTTGGCTGCCAGTGAGGGGCTGGAGTTTGCCTCCACCGCCGCGGTTCGCCACCTCAACCGTACCGGGGGGCGGGCCTTCCTGGAGCATCAGCGTCGGCTCGGCGCGTCGTTCGTCCAGGTGTGCGCCCAGGTGGATTTGCCATACCGTTGGGTGGGCCGACCGCCGGCTGCGGTGCTGGCCGGACCGCTGCGGCTGCTGGCGCTGGCCCGACGACTGGCCCGGTCCCCCAGCGATGGCCGCATGGCTCTGCGCGTCGCTCCCCTGCTGCTGGCCGGACTGGTCGCCTGGACATGGGGTCTGAGCAAGCCCGGCGATCCGCTGCCGCCTGCTCAACCCGAGGTCCATCGACCCGGCCCGTAGATGCCTGGTCCCTGCCAGCAAGAACGCTTGGCCCATCGTCTCATTGGCTGGCGGATCCGCTGTGGGTGGCTTCAGTCCCAGCCGAGGTGCCACTCGCAGCTCCACTTGAAGCGCTGTAGCTGGCGATGGCCTCCTCCGGCGAGGCGACCACCACCAAGTTGCCCCGATCGAACACCGCCACCCGGTCTGGGTGGTTGGCCATGACCTCCAGGTCATGGGATGCCATCACCACCGCGGTCCCATTCCTGCATAGCTCAGCCATCAAGGCCAGCGATCGATCCCGGAAGGCGAGATCAGCCACCGCCAGCACCTCGTCCACCGCCAGCACGGCCGGCTCACAGGAGATGGCCAGCGCCAGCATTAGGCGCAGCATCATCCCGGCCGAGTAGGCGTAGACGGGCTGGTCGAGAGCGGCATCGGGTAGTCCGGCCAGGTCGAGTATCCGCTCACGGCGGCTCCGGAGCTCTCCCGGGCGCACGCCCAGCACGGCCGCCGACATCCTCAGGTACTCATGTCCGCTCAGCTCACGGGCCATCCCGGGGGCCAGGTCGATCACCGACATGGCTCGGCCCGGTCGGTGGACGTGGCCCTTGGTGGGCTGGTAAACGCCGACAATGGTACGAAGGAGGGTGGTCTTGCCCGACCCGTTGCCGCCGATGACGCCGAGCCACTCGCCTTCGTCGACACTCAGGGTGACGTCGCTCAGGGCCCAGGTCCAATGGCGAGGGCCGCTCTGGGACCGCCGAGGTGGTCGGTAGCGGATCCATACCTGATCGAGACTGGCGGCCAGCATTCACACCACCTTGGGGAGGTTGGGGGCAAAGCGTCGAAAGACGTGTACGCAGACCAGGTAGGTGGCGCAGGTGATGGCCAGCAGCTCCACTACGTGGGCCGGCTGGGGCAGGTGGCCGTACAGGAGAATGTCGCGGAACTCACCCACGATCATGTTGACCGGATCCACCGAGCGCAGGAAGAGCAGCTTGCCGCCGAGCATCTCTTGGCGGTACACGATGGGCTCGAGGAAGAACCAGATGGTCAGCAGGTTGGCCAGCACCCGGCGAAGATCCCGGTTGTAGACGTCGATGAGCGACAAGGCGATGGACACCGCCCCCACCAGCAGATAGAGGCTGGCCAGCGGGGCCACCAGAGCGGGAAGGAGGTGGTAAACCAGGTGTCCGGTGGCGCCGAGGTAGACGAGGAAGCCGGCCAGGGTCACCAGGAAGTACACCGACATAGCGGTGACGGTGGCCAACGGCAGGGCCTCGTAGGGGAAGCGGGCCCGACGGATGAGGTCAGGCTCGTCAGAGACGGAGCTGATGGCAGACCCCAGTGACTGGACCAGGAAGGTCCAGGGCAGGAGGCCGGCAAACAGGTACTCCGGATAGCGCTGGATGGGTACGTGGAACACCCCCTTGAACACCAGCGAGTACAAAGCCAAGAGGAACAACGGAGCGATGATGGGCCAGGCAATGCCGATCACCGAGCGCTTGGTCTGCAGCCGTAGTTGGCGCCCCACCAGCACGGTCAGCAGGGACAGAGTGGGCCTGCCCAGCCCCTTGGCCGTCCTGGCCGCCCGACGAGGGTTGGCCGTCAGACCGAGGAGCAGCCCGGCTCCGTAGCAGGCGTGGACAGTGAGAATCAGAGCCCCGGCCAGCAGGAACGAGGCAGGCCGGCGCAGGCTGAAAGCCACCTTGGCCGCCCCTGCCGCCACCGCCAGTGCGTAGACGAGTAGGGGCACCAGGGCAATTGGGTTGAGCAGGGACAGTGGCCCGGCCAGCACGCAGTAGGCGATGACCAGCGACGGTGCAAAGAGGGTGGGGCGAGCAGTGCGGGGCTTGCGGCGGATGAGCTGTCCTCGGCCGTAGCCGTAGGTGCGCATCTGGGCCGCGAAAGACCTCCATTCGGGGCGTCGCTCGTGGTAGGCGACCAGATCGGGGTCGTAGTACATGGGCACCCGGTTGCGGCGGAGCTGGTCGAGAACGGCATTCTCCTCGGCGCAGCGCAGATCCTCGGCGAAATCGACCATCACCTCACGCCGCACAGCCAGGTTGCACAGGGTGAACCAGCGCTCGTCGGCCATCTCCGCCGGATGGCGCCCGTAGCGGCGCCGAACCGGACCGGCCGCCACCAGGGATCCCAGCACCGCTCCCTGGGTGACCTGGAAGACGGAGCTCTGGCCGGGCGTCAGGTTGGGGCCACCAAATACGCCGACGTCGGGATGGGCGACCGACAGGTCAAGCAGGCAGCGCAGGAAGCCCTTCTCGACGACCACATCGTCGTCGAGAAACACCAGGAGCTCTCCCTGAGCCTGTCGCATCAGGCGATTGCGCAGGATCGTCCGGTTGGCTCTGGGAACGACGATCACCCTGGCCTCCGGCAGATGTCGCCTGGCCACGTCCACGACCGAGGCGTCGCCGTCGGCGCACACCAGGACCTCGAAGGGGGGGGCCGCCTCCTGATGACCCAAGCTGTCCAGGCAGCGGGCCAGCAGCTCCGGGCGGCGGCCGGTGGCGATGCAGATGGTGGCCGCCGGCTGGGCGCCGCCCTCCTCGCCAGGCGTGGAGGCACCGCCCAGCTCAGCTTGCCATTTGGTCGTCGTCACACCCGCCTCCGGTCCCGGCCCGGCCTCGAACGCTAGACCAACTCGATCCCCGCGGGAGCAAGTCAATGGTCATGCCGCCCTTCCCCGGACCGGCGAATGGGCGCCCGGGCATGCGCCAGGAGGGACTCCATCCGAGGCGGCCGGCGACGCCAACACCAGCGCCGGGCGCCCACACCGACGCAGCCGACGATGGCCACCGGGCGTGCCCCCAAGCGGGTGAAGAGCAGCCACATCCGGTCCTCGAGGTGGCACGCCACCAGCAGGCGCCACGACTGGCCGCGCCGCTCTCCCTTGCCCGGGAAGTAGTGAGCCCGCTGGTCATCGGAGGAGAAGAAGCGAAACATCTCGCTGACCTGGGCCCGGTAGAGCTGGCGTCCCCGTTCATCCGGGCGGGTGTAGAGGTCGTAGGCATATGCCTCATTGGCTTCCAGTGGAAGCTCGACGCCCAGATAGTCGATCCAGGCATGGTCGAAGGCCAACCAGGCGACCTGCACCAGCACGCCGTTGCGGCGGGCGGTGAAGCAGGCATGGCCGTGGTCCAACCGTCGGCGAATGCACTCAGCCTCGGCATCGGGCCGTAGCCCCCACGTACTCGTCCAGCTGGGCCACCGACAACAGACCGAATGCCACGGTCGCATCTGCCCCCAACCAGGTGGGAGGCCGGTCGACCCAGAGCTCGAGCAGCAAGAGCCGCTGATATACCGTCTCTCCCAAGATCCTCATCCACAGGCTAAGGGGGCCCTCGCTGTAGAGCACCTGCGCCACGCGGCGACCGGCGGCCCTTGCCCCGCCTGTGCGAGTCGGCCGGTTGCGTCGCCCTTTGGCGAGCATGCCCGATGGCATGGTCACGGCCCCAACTTTCACCCTGCGACTCGGCGGTGCACCACTACCGGCACACCGCCTCGCGGTCGCAGAGTCAGCCCGGCTTGGGACGCAACCGCCGGTCCGGCCAGCTGCATCGACCACTGGCGGGCCACGGTGGCCAGCACCATGGTCCCCACCGCCATGGCCAGACCCTCGCCGATGCACCGGCGACGGCCACCCCCGAAAGGGTAGAAGGCATAGGGCGCCGGCGATCCTTCCCCCAGCCATCGCTCGGGCACGAACCGGTGAGGCTCGGGGAACAACCCAGCGGTACGGTGGGTGACCCAGGGACTGATCATCAGATTCGACCCGACCGGGATGGCCTGGTCCTCCAGCTCGTAACGAGAGACAGTGGTTCGACCGAACGCCCAGATTGGGGGGTAGAGGCGAAGGGCCTCGCTGAGCACGGCCCTGGTGTAGGCAAGCTCACCGACGTCAGCGGCAGTAGCTGGACGACCGCCCAGCGCCGAGTCCAGCTCTGTCCGGAGTCGTTCGACAGCCGTGGGGGTGGGTGGCCAGGAGATACCAGGCGAATGCGAGGGCGTCGGACGTCGTCTCATGACCGGCCAGCAACATGGTCATGACCTCGTCCCGGGCCAGCCGGTGCCCGCCGGGCGAGGCTTCGCAGGCAGAGGCCCGAAGGAGGACGGAGATCAGATCGCCGTCCTCGTCGGGCAACGGGCCCCGCCGGTCCATGAACCCCGCCACGATCGCCCTCAGACTGCGGCTGACGCGCTGCAGGCGACGCACGGCCGGGAACCTGAGGCGCCGGCGCGCCCCATAGCCAGGTCGGGTCAGCGTTTTCATGGCATCCAGGCCATCGCTGACCAGTGCGCTGATGACCTGCGCCTCGTCGCCCCCCAGGTGGCAGGAGAGGAGGTTCTCGACTATGACGGCCGGCATCAACCGCCTCATCTCCTCGTGCATGTCCAAGATCGCGCCCGGCTGCCAACCAGCCAGGTGAGCCTGCGTCAGCCCGACGGTGACGTCGCCATACTGCGCCATCCGGCGGCCATGAAAGATGGGCTGCAGCAGGCGGCGCTGGCTGTCGTGCAGATCACCGTCGCTGGTGAGCAGGCCGTCTCCGAAGTAGAGGGCCCGAGTCTTCTGCAGAGAAGCGCCCTTGATGAAGGCCTCCTGTCGGCCGGACAAGTACCCGCCTGACCACCTCGGGTGCGCTGATCAGGTAGACCCGTTCCCGGCCCAGGCGAAAATGGACCACGCCCCCGTAACGGCCCATTCGTAGCAAGAAGGCCAATGGGTCGCGCATCCAGGGAACGATCCCAGCCTGAGGCGGCCAAAATCGGGGCCCCGGCGCAATCGGCACCAACTGGCTCGTCTCGCCCATCACTACCCGAGGCGAAACGGGTAAAGATACCAGGCGTAATAGGCCACCGGCATGCAACAGATCGCCAACAACGGCCGCGGCACGATCGAACTACCAAGGAGGCGAGCGACGGCGAGACACAGACCAGGAAGTACCACGATTATATAGTACAAATATCCAACCTTGGTCGACACCAGGAGAAATGGCACAAAGGTGCCCAAACTCCAGGCCAAGATCAGGAATGAGATCTGGTCCCTACGCACGCCGGCGGTATAGACAGCCCACAAGAAACCGACCAGCGCGAATCCGATAATTATTGGATTCATCTCACCCAGGAACCGTATTCTCGCATCTTGGAGGGGGGCGGGATAGTAGTAGAGAGGAAGCGGTATCTCGTTGATGAGCCACTGCCATGGTTTTGACGGCTGGACCAGGATGTAGCCAGCCCCCGACCGTGGAGGGGGTGCCACGTGAGGGACATATTTCTGGTGGAACCCGATCATGAATTCCGTGTGGCTCACCGGGTTGCGGAACGTCGAGAACTTGGCATCCAAGCCACCCAGCAGTCCCAGGTAGGTGACCACCGTGACTACCGAGCAGACGGCCAAGGCTCGGGCTGGTTTCATCCAGTTGCGACTCCTCGGCTCTCCGGTCGTCGAGGGGGGCAGGGCCAACCTGAGCACTTCCAGCACCACGAGGACCAGGAGCGGGAAGACCCCCACCTCTTTGGTCAAGGTCCCGATCCCTATGACCACACCGGCGGCGATAGGCCGCCGCCGCAGGTAGAGGGCAGTGCCAGCCAGCATGAACACCAGAGGAAACATCTCGATGGTGGCGGTCCGGCCGTAAACTATGAACAGGTTGTCGACGGCCAGGACGCTGGTTGCTCCCAGGGCTAGCCAGGAGCTTCCCCCAGCCGATCGGACCAACCAGTACAACGCCAGGAGGGCAGCACTGGCGAACACCAGGCTGGGCAGGCGCCAACCGATCGGGTTGTCCCCAAAGATCCTCATGCTGGCGGCGATCAGCAACTTGGCCAGGGGCGGGTGCACGGTATTGACATCGAAGCCACCCTGGTAGGTGTAAAAGGTCGGCGTGCCGGGTGGCAGGGGAAGGCGCAGGATCGTCCGGGCTACGTTCACATAATTGATCTCGTCGCCGACGACAGCTTGACCAGGGGTACCGAGCCAGGCCACCCGAGTAATGAGAGAGGCCACCGAGACCACGGCCAGGCCCACCAATGGAGCGCGGGGCTGGCCGGCCAGCCGCTTCAGCACCGACCCGCCCATGGCTGACCTCACAACCGTACGGCCCGGGCCGCCACGAAATGACCGGTGACGTGGCGCGTCGGCCACCGACCCATCGCCTCAAGAGCAAGGACCCGACGAAGGTGCCGGCGCTCCGCCCCGACCTCGCCAACCCGGGCCTCGCCAACCCGGTCACAGCGGCGGGCGGCCAGGTGGGCGGCCAACTGCGGCGGGCAGTGCATGATGAGGGCCACCTCGACCACCTCGAAGCCATTCTGGCCAAGCAGGGCCACCAATCCCCTGGCGCCGCACGTGACCCCGACGTAGTACGGCACGACGCCAAGCCGCCGGAGGGGCGTGGCCAGCACCGAGGTGCGCGCCGCGATGACCGGGTTGGTCCGGTTGTCCAACGTGATGACCAGCTCACCACCTCGACGCAGGACCCGGGCGAGGTCGGCAATGGAGGCACGCAGAGTCGTCCGGGACTCGAAGTGGTCGAGGCTGGAGTTGGAAACCACCACATCAAAGCTGCCGGGAGCAAAGGGCAGTGCCAGGACGCTCGCCACCTCGGCGACCAGAGCCGGATGTCGCCGGACGGCTGCCCCCACCACGATTCCCGAGATGTCCACTCCCACCACCGTCTCTGCCCGCGAGGCCAACTCCGGGTAGAGCCCACCACCCACTGCCTCGTCGAAAAGGTCAGTCTTGAGCACCCTGGCGAACCTGGGCGCCAGCCACTGGCGCAGCAGCTTGATGTTCACCGCGTCGCTGTGGGTCCTCACAAGGTGTGAGCCGCCGAAGGTTGCCAGGTCCGGACGACCTCATCCCAATAGGCCGCGCCGTAGCTTTGGACCGTCATCCCACCCCAAAGCGAAACGGGTAGAGGTACCAGGCAAAGAAGGCCAACGGAACGCAGTAGACCACCACCAGCGGTCGCGGTACGACTGAGCTGCCAAGGAGGCGGACAACACCCAAGCATATTCCGGGGAGAACCGCCAGCAAATAATATAGATAACCTACTCGAGTCGATACCACCAGGAATGGTAAGAATGTCCCGAGGCACCAGGCCACAATCAAAAAGGACACCTGGTCCCTGCGCAACCAGGCTGTATAGGTCGCCCACAGCAGGCCGGCCAGTGCGAACCCGATGATCATGGGGTTCATCTCACTCAGGAAAAGGATACGGGCATCCTGGATGGGAACTGGGTACCAGTACAGCGGGACAACCTTGCGGTTGACAAGCCATTCCAAGGGGCTCGAGGGCTGAGCCAGGTGGTACCCGGCACTGGATGACGGCTCTACCAGGCTGGGCGCATACACCTTGTGGAATCCAAACATGAATTCAGTGTGCGTGATGGGATTGTGAAATCTGGAGAACTGCGCGTCCATGGCACCCAGCGGACCCAGGTAGGAGACCACCGTAACCGCTCCACACAGGGCCAGGGCCCGGAGGGGCTTTACGAAGCTACGGCGCCTTTCCCCTACGTGGACCGTTTGGGGCAACGCCAGACGAAGCACCTCCATCACCCCCAATACGAACAGGGCCAGGACACCCACCTCTTTGGTGAGAGTCCCGATCCCCAGGGCCAGCCCAGCGACGATGGGCCGGCCCCGCAGATACAGCGCCGTCCCGACCAGCATGAACGGGATGGCGAATATCTCGATGGTGGCTGTACGCCCGTAGACCAGGAACAGGTTGTCGACGGCCATCAGGGAGGCGGCTCCCAGGGCCAGCCAGGAGCTACCGTTGGCCGATCGGACCAGCCAGTACAGGGCCACAATGGCGGCGCTGCCGAGGATCCGGCTGGGCAACCGCCATCCGACCGGGTTGTCACCGAAGAGCTTCATACTGCCCGCGATCAGCAGCTTGGCCAGAGGCGGATGCGGGGTATTGACGTCCAGGCCGACACGGTAGGCGGCGGGATTGAACAATGTGAGCGAGCCGGGTGCCACGGGAATGCCCAGTATCGTCCGAGCCACATTGACATAAGTGACCTCGTCGCCGACGACGGCCCGACCGGGGTTGCCCAGCCAGGCCGCCCGTGACGCCAGGGAGGCCAGGGAGACCAGTGCCAGGCCCACCAGGGGAGCGTGGGGCTGGACCAGCAGCCGGCGCCCGGCCCTCCCGGGGGTGGGCAAGGGGAGTAGGCTGGTACCCACCCTATTTCGCGAAAAGGCGCGCCAGATAGGTCCCGGTATGGCTCTCGCCCACCTTGGCCACATGCTCAGGCGTGCCCTCGGCCACCACCCGGCCGCCGCCGTCGCCTCCCTCGGGGCCCAGGTCCACCAGCCAGTCGGCCGTCTTGATGACGTCCAGGTTGTGCTCGATGACCAGCACCGTGTTGCCCTGGTCCACCAGGCGGGACAGGACCTCCAGCAGCCGGCGGATGTCCTCGAAATGCAGCCCCGTGGTCGGCTCGTCCAGGATGTACATGGTGTGGCCGGTGGAGCGCTTGGACAGCTCACTGGACAGTTTCACCCGTTGGGCCTCCCCCCCCGACAGGGTGGTAGCCGGCTGACCCAGGCGAACGTAGCCCAGGCCCACGTCCACCAGGGTCCGCAGGTGGCGGGCGATGGGCGGCTGGTTGGCGAACAGATCCAGCCCCTCCTCGCACGACAGGTCCAGCACCTCGGCGATGGTGTGGCCCTTGAACCGGATATCCAGGGTGTCCCGGTTGTACCTGGCCCCCTGGCACACCTCGCAGGGCACGTAGACGTCGGGCAGGAAGTGCATCTCGATCTTGATGGTCCCGTCCCCCGAGCAGGCCTCGCAACGGCCGCCCTTCACGTTGAACGAGAAGCGCCCGGGCAGGTACCCCCGGATCTTGGCCTCCTGGGTCTGGCTGAACAGCCGGCGGATGTGGTCGAAGACCCCCGTATAAGTGGCCGGGTTGGACCGGGGCGTGCGCCCGATGGGCGACTGGTCGATGTCGATCACCTTGTCCACCGCCCCGATACCCTCCACCGTCCGATGGCGGCCGGGGACCACCTTGGAGTGGTAGATGCGACTCATTAGCACTCGGTACAGAATGTCGTTAACCAGGGTCGACTTACCCGATCCGGACACGCCGGTGACGCCCACGAAGCAACCGAGGGGGATTTCGACGTCGATGCCGGCCAGGTTGTGCTCCCGGGCCCCCTTGACCACCAGCCACTCCTCACCCGGCTCCCGGCGCATCTGGGGCACCGGGATGGACAGCTCGCCCGACACGTAGCGCCCGGTCAGCGACCGCGGGCAGGCCAGCAGGGCCGACAGCGGCCCCGAGCACACGATCTCCCCGCCATGCTCACCGGCGCCCGGGCCGATGTCGACCAAGTGGTCGGCCACCCGGATGGTCTCCTCGTCATGCTCCACCACGATCACCGTGTTGCCCAGGTCCCGCAGGCGCAGCAGGGTGTCGATGAGCTTGCGGTTGTCCCGCTGGTGCAGGCCGATAGAGGGCTCGTCCAGCACATACAGCACCCCCACCAGGCCGCTGCCGATCTGGCTGGCCAGCCGGATGCGCTGCGCCTCCCCGCCGGCCAGGGTGCCGGCCGAGCGGTTGAGGGACAGGTAGTCCAGGCCCACGTCCAGCAGGAACCGGATCCGGGCCTCGACCTCCTTGAGCACCCGCTCGCCGATCAGCCGGTCCCGCTCCGATAGCTCCAGGCGGTCGATGGCCTGGGCCACCCGGGCGATGGACAGGTCGCACAGCTGGGCGATGTTGTGGCCGCCCACCGTAACGGCCAGCGACTCCGGCTTGAGCCGGGCCCCGTCGCAGGCCGGGCAGGGGACCTCGCGCATGTAGCCCTCCACCGCGTCCCGAGCGGCGTCGGACTCGGATTCGGCGTGGCGCCGGGCCAGCCAGGGCAGTACCCCCTCGAAGTGGGTGTGGTACGAGCGCACCCGTCCGTAGCGGTTGCGGTACTGGACGTGGATCTGCCTGGTGCCCGAGCCGCCGAGCATCACCTTCTGCTCGGATTTCTTGAGCTTGCCCCACGGCGCGGTCACCGAGAACCCGTAGGCCTCGGCCACTGCCCCCATCACCCGAGCGAAGTACTCGGTGCGATTGCCCGACCAGGGGGCGATGGCGCCGCCCTCCAGGCTCAGGTCCGGATTGGGCACCACCAGCTCGGGGTCGACCTCGAAGCGTGTGCCCAGCCCGGCACAGTGCTCGCACGCCCCGTAGGGCGAGTTGAACGAGAAGCTGCGGGGGGCCAGCTCCTCGAACGACAGCCCGCACTGGGCGCAGGCCAGGTGCTGGCTGAAGGTGAGGATCTCCGCGCTGCTGTCCTTTTCGAAATTGGGCTCTCCGCCGCCGGGCTCCCTCGCCCCCTCTCGGTCGTCCGTGCCCCCTGGCGGAGTCTGCCGCTCCACCACCTGAATTCCGGCCACCCCGTCGGCCAGGCGCAGGGCCGTCTCCAACGAGTCGGTGAGCCGGCGGGCGATACCGTCCCGGCGGATGAGGCGGTCCACCACCACCTCGATAGTGTGCTGTTCGTATCGGGCCAGCTTCACGGACTCGGAATCGCCCAGATCCCGCAGCTCGCCGTCCACCCGCGCCCGAGCGAATCCCTGACCGGCCAGGTCCTCCAGCAGGCCTTCGTACTCGCCCTTGCGCCCCCGCACCACCGGGGCCAGGACGTAGAAGCGGGTCCCCTCGGGCAGGTCCATCACCTGGTCCACGATCTGCTGGGGGGTCTGGCGGCTCACCGGCCGCCCGCAGTTGGGGCAGTGGGGCTGGCCGATGCGGGCGTAGAGGAGGCGCAGGTAGTCGTAAATCTCGGTGATGGTGCCGACGGTGGAGCGAGGGTTGCGGGAGGCTGACTTTTGGTCTATGGAGATGGCCGGGGACAGGCCCTCGATGAAGTCGACGTCCGGCTTGTCCATCTGGCCGAGGAA
>QHCF01000176.1 GCA_003244275.1 Acidimicrobiales bacterium | reverse complement strand
GCATGTCGCCGCCTACGACACCGCGATTGGCGCCTACCTCCGCGCCCCCGGCGACCTCTTCCCCCAGACCGCGACGCTCGCCCTCCACAAGGTCCAGGATCTCCGCTACGGCGAGAACCCCCACCAGTACGGGGCTCGCTACCAGGAGGTGGGTGGGCGCAGCTGGTGGGACGCCATGGTCCAGCACAGCGGTAAAGAACTGTCCTATCTCAACCTGTTCGATGGGGAAGCGGCCTGGCGATTGGTCCACGAGCTGGGCGAACTGTCGGACCAACCGGGCCATGCAGTGGCAGTCATCGTGAAGCATGCCAACCCATGTGGCGTGGCCCTTGCTCCTGACATCACCACCGCCTACCAGAGGGCATTCGCCTGTGACCCCATGTCTGCCTTTGGAGGCATCGTGGCCCTTAATCAACCGGTGACCGCTGGGGTGGCCACCGCAGTGGCCGCCAATCCCATCGCTGATGTGCTCATCGCCCCCGCCTACGACCAAGCCGCCCTCGATCACCTTGGCGCCAAGCGCCGCAACATGCGGGTGTTGGAGGCACCCCCACCCGGGCTGGACCGTCTCATGGTTCGCCCGGTGGATGGAGGGCTGCTGGTGCAGGAGGCCGATCGCTTCCTGGCCGGTCGTCACGCTTGGCGGGTCGTCACCAAGACCGTTCCCACGCCGGCCCAGTGGAGCGACGCTGAGCTGGCCTGGCGAATATGTGCCCGTACCACGTCCAATGCCATTGTCCTGGCGGCGCAGGGTCAGGCCGTCGGGGTGGGCGCAGGCCAGCAAAACCGGGTGGATGCGGCCCGCATGGCGGTCACCAAGGCCGCCGGCCGGGCGGCGGGGGGAGCGGCCGCCAGCGACGCCTTCTTCCCATTTCGCGATGGGCTGGATGCCGTGGTCGAGGGTGGGGTGGCGGTGGTCATCCAGCCCGGTCGATCGGTGCGAGACGACGAGGTGATAGCTGCGGCCGACGAGCACGGCGTGGCCATGGTGCTCACCGGCGAGCGCCATTTCCGGCACTGATGGCTGTTTGACGATGGCTGTCTGATGGTGGCCGCTCGGCCCATCCTTAGCGGCCCGGTCCGCTGATGGCGGAGGCTCGGATCATGCCGGGCGCTCCGGTCGCCGCCGCCGTGCTGGGTGATGTGGCCCAGCGGGTGAAGGCCCTGGCCGAAATGGGCCGTTCGGTCGGGTTGGGGACCATCCTGGTCGGGGACGACCCGGCCAGTGCCGGTTACATCCGCATGAAGCAGGCCAAGGCGGTGGACCTCTCCATCCACTCATCCCACACCCAGTTACCTGGGCACGCCGCCCAGGTCGACCTGGTAGCTGCCATCCGGGCCATGAACGACGACCCCCGAGTTGACGCCATGCTCGTCCAACACCCTGTACCAGCGGGGATTGACTACGAGGCAGCCCTGAGCGAGATGGATCCGAACAAGGACGTCGATGGGCTCCATCCGTTCAACATGGGCCGCCTGGCCCTGTCTATGCCGGGTCCCGTGCCCTGCACCCCGGCTGGGATAGAGGCCCTGCTGGCTCATTACCAAATCCCGGTGGCCGGCCGCCACGTGGTGATCCTGGGTCGAGGGACCACCTTGGGGCGACCCCTGGCCCTCCTGTTGTCCCAGAAGCGGCCGACTGCCAATGCCGCCGTCACCGTGGTGCACTCCGGGATCCCAAGCTGGGACGACTACACCCGCCAGGCCGACATCGTCATCGCCGCCGCTGGGGTGCCCGGCATCCTCCGACCCGAGCACGTGCGCCCCGGGGCAGTGGTGGTCGGAGGCGGGGTGCGCTACGAGGGCCGGCGACTACTGCCCGACGTCGACGAATCAGTGGCCGAGGTGGCTGGTTGGATCACCCCCCGGGTGGGAGGAGTGGGGCCCACCACCGTGGCCATGCTCTTTCGCAACACAGTGGTTGCTGCCGAGAGGCGAGCGCCTGCCTCGAAGTCCGGCGGAGCGACTGCTGGGGAGTCCGGCTGACGTCTGTTTCTCGTTCTTTGCACGGATTGGGCCACATCTATCGGTAGATCCGTCCAAAGAAGGAGGCAGTACGCTGAGCAGCGATGGCCAAGATCGCCGATCTGCTCCGGCAGGGACGGACCTTCTCGTTCGAGTTCTTCCCGCCCAAGAACGACGTCGAGCAGGCCACCCTGGTCCGCACTCTGCGTGACCTGGAGCCGCTGGCGCCGTCGTTCGTCTCGGTCACCTACCGGGGCGGCAGTGCTTCGAGGCAGCGGACGCACGACCTGGTGGCCGGCATGCTCAGGACCACGACCCTCACCCCGATGGCCCATCTCATCTGCGTGGCCCACACCCGCCTCGAGCTGGCCGAGATCCTGGTGGGCTTCGCCAAGGCCGGGGTGGAGAACATCATGGCCCTGGGCGGGGACCCACCCGCCGACCTGGCAACCGGCCGCCTGGCAACCGCCGACTCCGCATCCGCCGACTCCGCACCCGCCGGGCGGCCCAAGCGCGGTGGCGAGCTGACCCGCGCCATCCAGCTGGTAGAGCTGGCTCAGGTCATCGGCGGCTTCTCGGTCGGGGTGGCGGCCCACCCAGTCGGCCATCCCCGCTCCCCGGATCTGGCAGCTGACCGCGACCATCTGGCCGAAAAGCTGGCAGTGGCCGACTTCGCCGTGACTCAGTTCTTCTTCAGGGCCGAGGAGTACCTGGGGCTGGTCGGCGACCTGGCGGCCAGGGGCATGACCAAGCCGGTGGTGCCCGGCATCATGCCGATCACCTCGCTGAGCTCGTTGCCCCGCATGGCGGCGATGGGAGCGGCGGTGCCCCCGGAGATGGCCGAGAGGTTGGCGGCGGCGGGCGACGACAGCCAGGCGGTGCGCAAGGCGGGCATCGAGATGGCCACTGAGTTGTGCGACGCACTGCTGGTCGCGGGGGCGCCCGGGCTGCACTTCTACACCCTCAATCGGTCCACCGCCACCAGGGAGATCTACGCCAACCTTGGCCTGGTGCCCCCACCCGAGCCACCCGAGGAGCCCTGGCCCGCGCAAACCTCCCAGCCCGCGCAACCTCCCCGGCCCGCAACGCCAGACCCGCTGTAGCATCGCCGCGATGGCCGACATCATCACCACGGCGCCCGACGGAACCCTGCGGGTCCCCGATGAGCCGATCATCCCATTCATCCCGGGCGACGGCATTGGCGTGGACATCTGGCCGGCCGCCCGTCATGTGCTCGACGCGGCGGCGGCCAGGCACGGCCACCGGATCGCTTGGTTGGAGCTGCTGGCTGGCCAGCGGGCCTACGACCAGACGGGGACCTGGCTGCCGGACGAGACGGTGGCCGCCTTTCGCCACCACCTCATCGGCATAAAGGGACCGCTCACCACCCCGGTGGGAGGCGGCTTTCGATCCCTCAACGTCGCCCTGCGCCAAATCCTGGATCTGTATGTCTGCCTGCGCCCGGTGCGGTGGTTCGAGGGTGTGCCGTCGCCCATGCGCTACCCGGAGAAGGTGGACATGGTGATCTTCCGGGAGAACACCGAGGACGTCTACGCCGGCCTGGAGCTGGAGGCCGGCACCGCCGAAGCCAAGCGGCTCATTGACTACCTGCGTGACGAGTTCGGCTGGCAGGTCCGCCCCGACTCGGGGGTGGGAATCAAGCCGGTGTCCGAGACCGCATCTAAACGCCTGGTCCGGGCCGCGCTCCACTACGCGGTGCAGCGCAAGCGGCGCAGCGTCACCCTGGTCCACAAGGGCAACATCCAGAAGTTCACCGAGGGTGCCTTCCGCGCCTGGGGCTATGAGCTGGTCCGGGAGGAGTTCGCCGACGTGGCTGTGTCGTGGGAGGACTGCCAGGGCGAGCCCGGTGACCGGATACTGGTAAAGGACGCCCTGGCCGACGTCACCCTCCAGCAGGTGATCACCCGCCCCGACGACTTCGACGTCATCGCCACCACCAACCTCAACGGCGACTACCTCTCCGACGCCCTGGCCGCCCAGATCGGAGGTATCGGGATCGCTCCGGGGGCCAACATCAACTTCGTCACCGGCCACGCCATCTTCGAGGCGACCCACGGCACCGCCCCCAGGTACGCCGGCCTGGACAAGGTGAACCCGGGCTCACTCCTGCTCTCGGGCGTGCTCATGTTCGAGCACCTGGGATGGCAGGCGGCGGCCGACGACATCGTGGCCGCCCTGGAGGCCACCATCGCCGATCACATCGTCACCTACGACTTCGCCCGCCTCATGGAAGGGGCAACCGAGGTGAAGTGCTCGGAGATGGCGTCGGCGATCGTCGACCGCCTCTGATCAAACTTTGCGAAAGATGGCCGCCTCTTCGCCCACTCCCTCGCCCACTCCCAGTCGTCCGCCCCCGGCTCATCCCACCTCGCGGACATCCAGGCTGGTCTCCCGCACCTGACCGTCAGCAGCCCGTTCCACCCGCCAGCCGGTAACACCCCGACGGTCGGCCACCACCTCGGCCAGCTCGGTTCCGACGAAGTGGAGGGCGGCTCCGTCATCGCATCCCCACCCCGGTGCCAGGGTGGCATCGCCGACCAGGCGGTGATAGGTCGGGCGGCGCCGTGCCTCGCTGTCGTAATGAGGGCAGTAGCTACCCCCGATCAGTCCGATCCCGTCCTTGAAAGGCACCAGCTCGGGACCGAAGGAATCGGTGGTCCCCGACTCGAACCAACAAAGGGCGCCGGCACTGGACCCGGCCAGCACCACGCCCGCCTCCCACGCCTCCCGCATCACCTCGTCCAGGCCATGCCTGCGCCACACCGCCATCAGGTTGGCTGAGCTGCCCCCACCCACCCACACCAGGTCCTGGGCCAGGAGAAGGGCCCGAGCATCGTCGTGATTGGGCATCGGGAACAGGGTCAGGTGGCTGACTTGCGCTCCGACTCCCGACAGGGCGGCATAGCTGGCGGTGTAGCGGGACGGGTCGTCGCCGGTGGCGGTGTGGAGCACGCAGGCCGCGGGACGCTCGGCCCCGCTCAGGGCGAGCGCGAATTTGACCAATGGGCTCGCTCGCAGCCTTCCCGGTCCGTCAGAGACGAAGCCCCCTCCCACCGCCACGATGTGCCTACCGCCGTCTCGTGCCACGAGGCCAACGGTAACCTCGCCTCTGGTGCCCCCGCTCCCAGGCCAGCGTCAGCCTCCTGTTCAGGTAACCGTCACCGGGGCGGCCGGCCAGATCGGCTACGCCCTGGTCTTTCGCATCGCCTCGGGACAGCTGCTCGGTCTCCACCAGCCGGTCGTGCTGCGCTTGCTGGAGGTGGAGCCGGCCATGGATGCCCTGGAGGGGGTGGCCATGGAGCTCGACGACTGCGCCTACCCGCTGCTGGCCGGAGTGGTGACCACCAGCCAGGTGGAGATGGCCTTCGAGGGTACGTCGTGGGCCCTGCTGGTGGGCTCGGTCCCTCGTCGGGCGGGCATGGAGCGCTCCGACCTGCTGAGGGTCAACGGCACCATCTTTGGTCCTCAGGGTCGGGCCATCTCCGCCCATGCCGCCCGCGACGTGCGGGTGCTGGTGGTAGGCAACCCCTGCAACACCAACTGCCTGATCGCCCGGGCCCATGCCCCCGACGTGCCGGCTGACCGCTGGTTCGCCATGACCCGTCTGGACCACAACCGGGCCCAGAGCCTGCTGGCCAGTCGGGCCGGCGTAGCCGTCGACCAGGTCACCAACCTGGCCATCTGGGGGAATCATTCGTCAACCCAGTTCCCCGACGTGGCCCACGCCCGCATCGGCGGGCAGCCGGCCCCTGTGGTGGTCGGTGACGACGCGTGGATCAGAGGCGAGCTCCTGGCCACCGTGCAGGAGCGAGGAGCAGCGATCATTGCTGCCCGGGGGGCGTCTTCGGCCGGCTCGGCGGCCAACGCCGTGATCGACTCGGTCGGCAGCATCCATACCCCGACTCCCCCCGGGGACTGGGTCTCTCTGGCCGTGCCCAGTGACGGGCAGTACGGCGTGCCGGAGGGCCTTCAGTACGGCTTTCCGGTGCGATCGGATGGAGCCAACTACTCGGTGGTCGAGGGGATCGACCACGACACTTACGCCCAGCAGCGGCTCCGGATCACCACCGATGAGCTGGAGGCCGAGCGGGCGGCGGTGGCAGACCTGCTGCCCTGAGCCCGGTCAGGTGGTGACGAGCGACTGGGCGTCGATGCCCATGCGGGGCAGATAGGCCAGCTTGGCGCCGATGGCGGCCTGCCACGTGGCCAGATCGGTCTCGTAGTGATCGCGGTCACCTTCCTCGTACGCGTGCTCCAGCTCGTCGAAGGCCGCGTCCTCGGCATCCAACAGCTCTCGATAGCGCTGCAGGACATGGTCGTCGATCACCCCGGTCATCGTCACCTGCATCCCCCTTTGGCCGAAAGCCATTTCCCATGCCCCCGTGGAGCATTGTCGACAATCTAACTCAGCCTCCTAGAGGACGCATCCTGAGATGCCGTTGACTCGGGCAAAGTCGTCGATGCCCTGGAGGCTGCTGTCCAACTCTGCTCCCTGGCGGCGCGACGTGGTGCCGGTGGGCCGGCCCGCGGTGCCGGGGGGCCGGGCCGCGGTGCCGGGGGGCCGGGCCGCGGTGCCGGGGGGCCGGGCCGCGGTGCCGTGCAGCAGGCCGGCCGCCGCGTCCCAGTTCGCCAACCACCCGTTGACTGCTGGCCGGTCGGATACCTGGACCGGCAATGCCCGTAGGTGAGCGACCAGCGTTCTCAGATCCGGCGGAGCGCTGCGTCCCAGCGGTGACACGAGGTCCAGACTGGCCTCGCACACCGCGCTGGCATGGCTGGCAAACCCCGGGTCGTTGAGGATGGCCACCGGCGGCCTCTGCGGCGCAAAGGGTTGGCCGGCCGAGTCGGCCATGGTTGCACCCACGGCACCGGCCAGGGCGATCCCCATGGCCAACAGCGCGATCAGCCGAGCCCTCGGTCCGCCGCCCCGCCGCCCCGGAGATGCCGGGCCCTCCGGGTTGGACCCCTGAGCACGAGGTGCGGGATAGGCGACCACCCTGGCCAATCGGATAGCCTGGGTCGAGGCGGGCGCCCAGCCGGGTCGGGGGCGGCGCTGGAGTGTCCAGTCGTTACCGTCCCAGTAGCGCATCGTCGACTGGTCCTGATCGTCGGGGTACCAGCCGGGGACCTGGGGGAGGGGGAGGCGCATGGGCTCAGTAGCTGGTCCGGGCCAGCGTCTGGGCGCAACCAGCTTGGGTCGCCTGCATGGCCGCCATGCCGGCCAGCAGGGCGTGGGTGTTGCCCCCAATGTGGATCTGTCCGGCCAACAGGGCAGCCCGAGCGGACATCTCGCCCCGAGACAGAGCCAGAGCGGTGCCGTAGTCCGCGGTGATGGTCACGTCGGCGTCAGCCGTGCGCCCCAGCGTGGCACGGAGGCGACCTCCAGCCACGCTGACGACATAGGCCACCTCCCCCTCGGGTGCCCCGGTGACCACCTGTTGGATGGTGATGGAGCCCTCAGCGGCACAGATCGGGCGAGCGGCGGCCCGATTTAGCTCTTCGAACCATTCGGGAGTGAGGAACCGGGCCAACACCTCCTTCATTACACCTCGCAGGTGAGCCGGGTCACGTCAGCACCCAGGGCCGTCAGCTTGCCGGCCAGATCCTCGTAGCCCCGGTCGACATGGGCGGGGTCTCCCACCACGGTCTCGCCTTCGGCGGCCAGGCCGGCCAGCACCAGGGCGGCCCCGGCCCGGATGTCCGGCGCCTTGACCTGGGCGCCGGAGAGCCGGTCGGTGCCTCTCACCACCGCGTGATGGCCCTCGGTTCGTATGTCCGCACCCATGCGGCGCAGCTCGTCGATGTAGCGAAAACGACCCCGGAACAGGTTCTCGGTGACGATCCCCACTCCCTCGGCCACGCTGAGCGCCACCACCAGGAATGGCTTGTAGTCGGTGGCCACCCCTGGATAGGGCAGGGTGGCCACGTCTACCGAGGAGAGCCGGCGGGGTCCGGTGGCTACCAGCCCACCGGGAGTGGGCGAGGTGTGCAAGCCCATGGCAGCCAACTTTTCGATCAACATGTCCATGTGATCGGCTCGGGCCTCCTCGATGACGATCTCTCCACCGGCGAGGCCCACCGCGGTGAGGAAGGTGGCCGCCTCGACCCGGTCGGGGATCACCCGGTGGTGACCGGGGCTCAGCTCGGGCACCCCCTCGACCTCGAGGCGAGACGTGCCGGCCCCGGTGATGCGGGCGCCCATGGTGGTGAGGTAGGCGGCCAGGTCGGTCACCTCGGGCTCTCTGGCTGCGTTCTCGATGACCGTGGTCCCCTTGGCCAACACGGCCGCCATGAGCAGGTTGTCGGTGGTGGTGTGGCTCGGGTACTCGAGCACCACCCGGGTCCCGGTCAGCTGCGTGGCCCGACCCTCCACGTAGCCGTGGGCCGGGGTGAAGCTGGCGCCCATGGCCTCCAGGCCCCGCAGGTGGAAGTCGATCGGGCGAGGCCCGAAGTCGTCACCCCCGGGCATGGCGACGCGGGCCCAGCCCATGCGGGCGATGAGCGGCCCGAGCACCACCACCGACGCCCGCATCCGCTCCACCAGCTCGTAGGGAGCCTCCGGGATCAGCTCGGCCGGGGTGTCGATGACCATCTCGCCGCCCGGCTGGCGGGTGACGACCACCCCCATGGCCGCCAGCACGTCGCCCATGGTGCACACGTCAGAGATGTCCGGGACGTTGGTCAGGACATGGCGGCCCTCGGCCAGCAGGCAGGCGGCCATGAGCTTGGTGACCGAGTTCTTGGCCCCTCCGGCCCGCACCGTCCCTTCGAGTGGGGGGCCGGGACGCACCACGAAGCGATCCACCGTCTGAGCCTAAGCCTCGAACCGGCTGGGACACTGGAACTCGTCGGGGGGGGGACCGTCGCCCAGGAGGTGGGCCACCGCCGCCACCGTACGTTCAGCCGCCCGGCCGTCGCCGTATGGGTTGACGGCGTTGGCCATGGCGGCATGGGCGCCCGGCTCATGCAGCAGTTGACTGACAGCGGTGACGATATCGAGGCGACGGGTCCCCACCAGGCGGACGGTGCCGGCCGAGACCCCCTCGGGCCGCTCGGTCTTGTCCCTCATGACCAGGACCGGCTTGCCCAGGCTGGGCCCTTCCTCCTGTATGCCGCCACTGTCGGTGAGTATGAGGTGAGAGCGGACCATCAGGCGGGCGAAGCCGCCATAGGCCAGGGGCTCCACCACCCGCACGTTGGCCAGGCCCTTCACCGCCGGCAGGATGGAATGGCGCACCACCGGGTTGGCGTGGATAGGGAACACCACCACCAGGTCGGGCTCGGCGGTGGCGATCTCGGCCAGGGCCTGTCCGATGGCATCCATAGGCACACCCCAGGACTCCCGGCGATGGGCGGTCACCAGTAGTACCCGGCGGTTATCGTCGTCGAGGTCGTCCAGAGCGGGGTCGCCGTAGGCCAGGCACCGCTCGACTGTCCAGAGCAGGGCGTCGATCACCGTGTTACCGGTGACCACGATGCTCGAAGCGTCCACGTTCTCGGCCAGCAAATTGGACTTGGCTGTCGATGTAGGGGCCAGGTGCAGGCTGGACAGCTGGGTGGTCAGCCTGCGGTTGACCTCCTCGGGATAGGGGGACAGGCGATCTCCGGTGCGCAGACCCGCCTCCAGGTGTACCACCGGGATCTGGTGGTAGAAGGCGGCCAGGGCGGCGGTCAGGGTGGTGGTGGTGTCTCCCTGGACCAGCAGGGCGGCCGGAGCCTCTGACTCGACCAGCGGAGACAAGCCGCCCAGGGCGGCCAACGTCACCCCCGTCAGCGTCTGACGCTCCCGGATGATGTCCAGGTCGAAGTCTGGCTTGATGTCGAAAAGCTCCAACACCTGGTCGAGCATGGCTCGATGCTGGGCGGTCACCACCACGACCGGCTCCAGTACCGATGACTCGGCCAGAGCCAGCACCACCGGCGCCATCTTGATGGCCTCTGGCCGGGTGCCGAAGACCACCATGACCTGTTTCACCTGCCAGATAGCCTACGCGACTATGGTCGGGCCATGACTACCGCTGCTCAGGCTCCCGACCGCAACCTGGCCATGGAGCTGGTACGGGTCACCGAGGCCGCCGCCCTGGCCGCCGGGCGGTGGATGGGCCGGGGCGACAAGGAGGGGGCCGACAAGGCGGCGGTCGATGCCATGCGCATCGTCCTGCAGTCGGTGCCCATGGACGGCATCGTCGTCATCGGCGAAGGTGAGAAGGACGAGGCGCCCATGCTCTACAACGGCGAGCGCATCGGTGACGGGACCCCCCCGCTGGCCGACATTGCCGTCGACCCCATCGACGGTACCCGTCCCACCGCCCTCGGCCGGGGAGGCGCCCTGGCCGTCATCGCAGTTAGCGAGCGGGGCACTATGTTCGACCCGGGCCCGTGTGTCTACATGGAGAAGATCGCGGTGGGCCCCGAGGGGGCGGGCCACATCGACGTCACCCGTTCCCCCACCGAGAACCTCCAGGCAGTGGCCAAGGCCAAGGGGGAGAGTGTGCGAGACGTCACCGCGGTGATCCTCGATCGCCCCCGCCACGAGGACCTCATTGCTGAGGTACGAGCCGCCGGCGCCCGCATCCGTCTGATCTCCGACGGCGACGTGGCCGGCGCCATTGCCACCGCCTGGCCCACCTCGGGGGCCGACATCCTCTTTGGTATCGGGGGCACCCCTGAGGGCGTGATCGCCGCGGCTGCCCTCAAGTGCATGGGCGGCGAGCTACAGGGCCGGCTCTGGCCGCGCAGCGACGCAGAGCGCCGGGCCGCCCTGGACGGAGGGTACGACCTCAAGGCGGTGCTGAACACCGACGACCTGGTTCGCAGTGACAACTGCTTCTTCGCCGCCACCGGCATCACCGATGGGGAGTTGCTGCAGGGCCTGCGCTACTATCCCTCGGGAGCCACCACCGAGTCTCTGGTGATGCGCTCCCGGTCGGGCACTGTGCGTCGGATCGAGGCCAGGCACCGCCTGTCCAAGCTGCGAGAGTTCAGCGCCATCGAGTTCGGCTGATTCAGTGGCTGGCGGACCGCCACCGGTCGGCCAGCAGGCGTACCGGTTGGGTCAATAGGTCGATAACTGCCACATCGGCCAGGATGGCCTCATCGAAGCTCGGCTCAGTCTCGGTGACCGCGTCCACCAGCGCATCCAGGCGGTCGAGGTAGCTGGCCAGCACGGCGCGGGCCGCCTCAGAGGGCAGTCGCCGGGCGAACTCCACGTGAAGCAGGGTCATCCCAGTCACCTGCCCAGGTCGGACCTCGGGAATCAGGATCACGCTGCGACCGTCGTGACCGGTCGCCACCAGCACCTCTCGCAACGATGCCGCCCGGTGCTTGGTCCCCCGTAGGGGCACCGGTCCGTGGTCGGCGCGGGAGGGGATCTGACTGGCCACTCCCGACTTGGCCATCATGGTGATGGTGGCCTGACCGTCAGCCATGCTGTCGTCGATCCGGTACGAGGTGGAGCCGATCACACCTTGCACTGCTGGCTCCAGCCCGGCCAGGGAGCGCAGCGCTCGGTAGCCGACGGCACTGCGGGGCGCGCCAGCATCAAGCACCGCCCGGACCAGTCGGGAACCGTACAGTGCCTCCTCCGAACGGGAGATACCAACCGTCACCGTCTTGGCCTGGTGCTTGATGGCGTCGATGGGCCGGGTCAGCTCCTCGATGGCCCGGGTCAGCGCCAACGTGAGATCCTCGATCAGGGCGGCTGGCGTGACCATGTCCCCCATCTCCAGTTCGTAGTCCTCGAGCGGGCCGGGGCCGGCGGTGTGACGCAGCAGGCCAGTCAGTCGGATTGCCGTACTGGCGTTCAGGGTGCCGTCGTACCGGCCCTCGCTAACCTCAGCGAGGAAGCGTCCCGATGGGTTCTGCAGGAGCGGGCGCAGTCTCTCCAGAGGGTCGAGGGGCGGGTCGGGGCTGGACGCCACCGTCTCGATGGCCGCCCGCATCTCCCGGAGGGGCACGGCCTGGGCGTCGATGGCCAGGGCTGCCTCGTAGCCGAACAGGTGGCCGGCCATGGCCGACAGGACAAAGCCCAGGGCTGGATCCACGGGGGGGACCCGGATCACGTCGACTGCGCTGGTGAAGCGGTCCTCGCCGTTGGTGGCAATCACCACCGGTATTGCCTTGTGAGCCCGGTAGATGGCCACCTCCTTGGCCACGTCCGCCGCATTCGGCCCGGACAGGCCGGCCGCGCACACCAGGACGAGGGGCTCCGACGACAGGTCCACATGCTTCTTGTCCTCGGTGACGTCGCAGGCGATCGACTTGTAGCACAGCTCGGAGAGCTTGATCCTCAGCTCGTGGGCAGCAATAGCATTGGGGCCATTGCCGACCAGCGCCCAGTTGCGTCGGCCCGGGGCGTGGTGGCGGGCGACCTCGCCGATCCTGGCCCGCTCGGCCAGGAGGGTGTCCATGGCGTCGGGCAGCCCTCGCAGGCCCCGGAGTATCTCACTGACCCGATGGCGGTCTGGCCCCGAGCGGCCCCGGCCCCGGCCCTGCCCGAGCAGCTTGGCCAGGGCGGTGGCCAGGAGGAAGCCAGCCGCCACTTGGGCATAGAAGGCCTTGGTGGAAGGGACGGCCATCTCGACGTCTCTCCCATCGGAGGTGTAAAGGACGCCGTCGGATTTCTCCACCAGCTCGCTGTTGCGCCGGTTCACGATGGCGATCACCGAGGCTCCCCGGGCCCGGACCAGGTCCACCGTTCGGTTGGTGTCGGTGGTGGTGCCGGACTGGCTGACCGCTATCACCAAGGTGTCGGCCATGTCGTCGACCAGCCCGAATCCCGACAGCTCGGTGGCGGTCGTGGCTTCGACGGCCGGGGTGGGTGTCCCGAGCAGGCTGTGCAGGACGGCGGCCAGGCTCTGGGCGGACACGGCCGCGGTACCCTGGCCAATGCTCACCACCCGGGCCATGGAGCCGCTGGCCAGGCGCTGGCGCAGCCCCTCCGGCAGAGTGTCCGGCCCAAGGCGGGGACAGAGGTGGCCGCCGTCCTCGACCACCTTGCCGCGCAGGGTCTTGCGCCATGAGGTGGGGGCCTCCGAGATCTCTTTCAACAAGTAGTGCGGGTACCCGGCCCGGTCGATGTCGCGGGTGGTCACTTCGGCCGTGCGCACCTCGGAGGAGGCCACCGGCAGTGCGGTCCCGGCATAAGCCGATCGGGCGATCCCACTGATGGTCCCCGCCTGGCTGCGGTCGAGAACCGCGATCTGACCCGGGTCGGCGCCTGACTCGCCGTCCATGCGAACATACCGGGAAGTCTCTTGGACCAGCCCGTAGGGTTCGCTGGCCACGACAAAGGCGTCTTCGGCCAAGCCCAGGTAGAGGGCCTGGCCGCTTCCCCGCACGGCCAGGAGCAGTCGGTCCGGGTCCGATGCGGTGCTGGCGGCCACGGCCACCGACCCTTCCAGGGTGCTCACCGTGGCCCGAAATGCCTCCCTGGCATCACAGCCTTCGAGCATCCGCCGAGAGACCAAAGCGGGGATGACCTTGGCATCGGTGGTGATCTCCGGCGCCAACTGCAAGCCGGCGGTGGCGACCAGCTCGGCGTGGTTGTCGACGTCGCCGTTGAGGGCGGCCACCGCATAAGGGCCGGCTGGGCCCGCCTCCTCGTCGGCATTGAGGGGGTGGGCGT
This sequence comes from Acidimicrobiales bacterium, assembly GCA_003244275.1. Taxonomy (GTDB): domain Bacteria; phylum Actinomycetota; class Acidimicrobiia; order Acidimicrobiales; family QHCF01; genus QHCF01. The sequence continues at coordinate 1,274 of QHCF01000176.1, read as the reverse complement.
TGGCCTGGGAGATGATGCCCACGCTGGCCCAACGGGTGTGGGCCAGGACCACTGCCTGGGCCTGGGGAGCCTGCACGGCCAGGCGCAGGAGCTCGTCGCCGGCGATGGCGGCGCGCAGGGCCGCCACGTTGTCTCCCAGCTCGCCGATCTCAGCGGCCGCCTTGTAGACGAAGGACAGCTGACCCTCTGACTCCCGCACAGACAGCGAGGTGAACAGGCGGTCCTCAGTCCGGTTGTCGAGCAGGGCGACGATCTCAGGATCGGTCGTGTCAAGGCAGTGGTCCTCCACCAGGACATGCAGGCCGGCCGAGTCCCGGCCTCGCACCTCCAGGCGGTCCAGGGCAGCAAGGGCGCACTGGATGGAGGTGTAGGCACCTGCCGCGCCGGGGCTGAGCGGTTCTTCGACCCGCTGCTCTCCACTAAGAGCGGCCACCCCCTGGGCCGTACCCAGCCGATCGTGGCGGATGGCCCAGGTGGCGTCCTTGAGGCGCAGCAGGGTGGCATTGCACTCCTCCACCCAGCGAGGGTCGCCCAGTTGGATGTCCGAGTCCAGGAAGGCTTCGAGTCGTGCCACTTCCTTGTCGAGGGTGGCCAGGCGGTGGTCGAGCTCGTCGGCCAATGTGGGACTGGCCAGCAGGGCAGTGACCCCGGGGACCCCCCTGAGGGACTGATCGACCTCTTCGACCGCTGTGGCCGCGTCGACCAGGGTGGCCATGTCAGTCATGGCGGTCAGGGCGGCATCCAGCCGGGGCAGCAGCTCTCCGGCCGACGGGGGAGGACGTCGACTCGGTCGGCGAAGGATGGCCACGATGCCGCACACGGTCGCGGCCAGGTTACTTGAGCCGGCCCCCTCCCCTGGCGGTCCAGGAATCCGCCGACCTGCACGGCATCGTCATACAGCCCGCTCGGACTGGCGAAGCCGCCTGAGGCGGCACGATCCGGGCCCTAACTCCTGAGCCGGCGCTCCAGGCGGGCGTAGTCCTCTCCGGCGAGCCAGTCGGTCAGAGGCCCAGTACATAACCATCCCCGGCCCACGAGGAAGGCCTCGCCCCGGCTCCTGGAGGCAGCCAGTGCCCGGCATCGCCGGCACCCCCGCTCAGCGGCCAGTGACTCGACGGCGGCCAGCAGGTGAGAGCCGACGCCCTGGCCGCGCTGAGCTGGTCCGACCAACAGCCGGTCGAGGTCGCAATCGTCCCCGGTGACTCGCCCCTCGGCCATGCCCACCACTTCTCCGGCCTGGCGGGCAGTCACGGCGAAGCTGGGTGCCCCAGGCG
>QHCF01000127.1 GCA_003244275.1 Acidimicrobiales bacterium | reverse complement strand
GACCAGGTGGCCACCGACCTGCGCCTGTGGACCAAGCGTGCGGTCACCGAGGTGGCCGGTGCCGTGCTCGGCCTCCAGCGAGCCTTGTTCGACCAGGCGTGCGTCGCAGCCGGCGACGGGATCCAGGTGCCCGGCTACACCCACATGCAGCGGGCCCAGCCCGTCCTGCTGGCCCACCACCTGCTGGCCCATGGGTGGGCGCTGGCTCGCGACGTCGACCGCCTGGTGGCCACCAACCACCGCCTCGATGTGTCACCCCTGGGTGCGGGTGCCCTGGCCGGGTCGTCGTTGCCCCTCGATCCCGATGCCACCGCCGCCGACCTCGGCTTCGCGGCCCGGTTCGAGAACTCGCTGGACGCGGTAAGTGACCGCGACTTCGTGGCCGAGGTGTTGTTCGACGTGGCGCTGCTCGGGGTCCACCTCTCCCGGCTGGGAGAGGAGATCGTGCTGTGGTCGAGCACCGAGTTCGGGTTCGTGCACCTGTCCGACGCATGGTCGACGGGCAGCTCCATGCTGCCCCAGAAGAAGAACCCCGATGTCGCCGAGCTGGCCCGGGCCAAGGCTGGCCGCCTGATCGGTGACCTCACCGGGTTCCTGGTGACGCTGAAGGGCCTACCCCTCGCCTACAACCGCGACCTCCAGGAGGACAAGGAGCCCCTGTTCGACTGCGTCGACCAGGTACTGGCCACCCTGGTGGCCATGCGCGCCCTGGTGGCCACCGCTACCTTCGACCGGCGGCGCATGGCCGAGGCGGCCGACTCCCCGGAGGCGGCGGCCGTCGACCTGGCCGAGTGGATGGTGGCCCGTGGCATCCCGTTCCGCCAGGCCCACGCAGTGGTGGCCAACCTGGTCCGCGAGGCCGGCGAGCGCCATGTGCCGCTGGGTGAGCTGGTGGCCGCCCACCCCGATCTGGGGGCCCAAGCGGTGGCCTTGTTGGAGCCGGGGACGGCCGTCACCCGCCGTACGACCCCCGGTGGCGCCGGCCCCGGGCCGGTGGCAGATCAGCTGGAGCGCTTCGCGGCCCGCATGGCCGCCGACCGCGACCGTTTGCCGGCGACGTGAGAGCCACCCACAAGACTCAGTTGCTGGGTCGATCCTTCTACGCCCGTGACGGCAGGGTGGTGGCCCCCGAGCTGCTCAACAAGCTGCTCGTCCGCGGAAGGCGCGTGGGTCGCATCGTCGAGGTCGAGGCGTACTGCGGGGCCGAGGACCCGGCCAGCCATGCCTACCGGGGCCGCTCACGGCGCAATGCCACCATGTTCGGTCCGCCTGGCCATCTCTACGTGTACTTCACCTACGGCATGCACCACTGCGCCAACGTGGTGTGCGGACGGGAAGGCGAGGCCACGGCGGTGTTGTTGCGAGCCCTGGAGGTGGTCGACGGCCTCGACGAGATGCGGGCCGCCTACCCGGGCCTGCGGCGCGACCGCGACCTGTGCCGGGGCCCGGCCCGTCTTTGCCGGGCCCTCGACATGGACCGGGGCCTCGATGGTGCCGACCTCGTCACCGGCGACCGGGGATTGGTGGTGGCCGACGACGGCACGCCACCACCGGCTCATCCGGGGGTGGGCCGGCGCGTGGGCATCAGCGCCGCGATCGACCTCCCCTGGCGGTTCACCGTCGCCGGCTCGCCCGCCCTGTCCCGGCCCGCCTGACCCCGTCGCCTCACTCGCGCCATTGGCCCTACGAGGGACCTTTTGCGCGGGCGAGGTCGGCCGGCTGACGGCCGGTAGCGTTCGAGCGTGAGCGCCGCCCCGACGTCGGACGTCTGGGCCGAGCTGGCGTGGCGGGGATCGGTCCACCAGGTCACCGACCCCGGGCTCGGCGCACGCCTGGCCACCGAGCGGTTCACGGCCTACGTGGGCTTCGACGCCACCGCCGACAGCCTCCATGTGGGCCACCTGATGGGCATGGTGGCGCTGGCCCACCTGCAGCGGGCCGGCCATCGCCCCATCGCCCTGGTGGGCGGGGCGACGGCGCTCATCGGCGACCCCAGCGGCAAGGAGTCGGAGCGCCCGCTGCTCACCGCCGACCGCATAGACGCCAACGCCGTGAGCATCGGCCACCAGCTGGAGGCTTTCGTCGACTTCGGCCCCAGTCAAGCCGGAGGGCTGCGGGTCAACAACGGTAACTGGCTCCGCGAGCTGGGCCTGGTGGGCTTCCTGCGCGACGTCGGCAAGCACGTCACCGTCAACACCATGATCGCCAAGGAATCGGTGCGGGCCCGCCTGACCGAGCGCGAGCAGGGCATCTCCTACGCCGAGTTCAGCTACATGCTCTTACAGGCCTACGACTACCTCCACCTGTTCGACACCTTCGGCTGCCGCCTGCAGGCTGGCGGCAGCGACCAGTGGGGGAACATCACGGCGGGCATCGATCTGGTGCGCCGGGCGCGGGGCAGCGAGGTGCACGGCTTCACATGGCCCCTGCTCACCAAGGCCGACGGCACCAAGTTCGCCAAGACCGAGGCGGGAGCGGTCTGGCTCGACCCCGGCCGCACCAGCCCCTACCAGTTCTTCCAGTTCTGGCTGCAGGTCGATGACGCCGACGTGGTCGGCTACCTGCGTATGCTCACCTTCCTCGGGCGCGACGAGATCGCCGAGCTCGAGACTCAGGTGGCTACTGCCCCCCACTCTCGCCAGGCCCAGCGCGAGCTGGCGCGCCAGCTCACCACCGCCGTGCACGGCCCCGAGGCGGCAAGGAGGGCGGAGACGGCAGCCGAGGCCCTCTTCAGCGGGGAGCTGGCCTCCCTGGACGAGCACACCCTCCTCGACGTGTTCGCCGAGGCCGAGTCCAGCGTCCACCCTCGTGGGGAGCTCGACGCCGGTGTGGGCCTGGTGGACTTGCTGGTGGCCACCGGCCTTGACACCTCCCGGTCGGCGGCCCGCTCGACGATCGCCGGTGGCGGCGCCTACGTCAACGACCGCAGGGTGACCGACGTCGACCACCGCCTCGGGCCCGCCGACGTGCTGGCCGGGGCCTACGTGGTGCTGCGCAAGGGCAAGCGGCGGTACCATCTGGTGCGCCTGGCGTGAGGGGAATGCTCGGTGGGGAAGCCGGTTGAACGTCCCCGGAAGAGGTGGTAGTTTGTCTCCCTGCGCCGGTGGCCGGACCCTTCGAGGACCGCTACCGGCCGAGGAAGTGCGGGGCTCGCCCTGCAACCCTCGAGCAGAAGTCATCGTAACCAGCAAGACCCTGCGCACCGCCGTCTTCTCGGAGACGCGTGCCTTGGCCGCTCCTTGAAAACGGAACAGAGAGCCACGGAGACTCGTGGCCCCCGCCTAGTGCGGAGGTCTCGAAGTCTCCACAGCCAGTGCGGGCGGCCGCCTTGTCCTCCGGGACACGGTGACCGTCATCTGTCAATGCACTGAGACGGACAACGTCTGTTTTTTGGACGTGGAAGTTTCTGGTGCCAGTCGGCGGAAGGGGTTCAGTCACCCCTCGAGCCGGCTCTCCGATCTACGGTCGATCTGTGCCCTCACGGGTACGGGCCGGCCTGATGGTCTCGATGGAGAGTTTGATCCTGGCTCAGGACGAACGCTGGCGGCGTGCTTAACACATGCAAGTCGAGCGAGGCTCTTCCTTCGGGGAGATGTCCTAGCGGCGAACGGGTGAGTAACACGTGGGCAACC
>QHCF01000102.1 GCA_003244275.1 Acidimicrobiales bacterium | reverse complement strand
GAGCCGTTGAAGAGGCCAACGTGCAAGATGGCCGCCAGGTTGTCGACGAGGCGGTCCCGGTCGACCTCGACCATGCGAACAACCGCGTAGAAGCTGACCCGCTCCACCATCGAGACCATCGCCAAAGCGGCGATCTCGGCATCGATCACAGGGCTCCTCTCGCTCTCGCCGACCCGGCGAACGAGCTGGTCTGTGAAGCGGCCAAGCACCCGGGCTCCGTTGCGAGCCATCTGCCGGTTCTGGCTGTTTGCCTCGGTCCACGCCCTGATCACCGGGTGGTAGTGCTCGTATAGGTCGTAGAAGCGCCCGAGCCAGCTTCGCAGCTCCTCGTAGCCAGCCCTCGAAGCCTCGATCGACGGCAACGACTCCGCCAGCAGCCGCATCTCCTCGGTCACCTCGGCCACCAGCGTCTGAAAGAGGTCCTCTTTGCTCGAGAAGTACAGGTAGAACGTCCCGTGTGAGGTCTTGGCGAGCTTGACGATGTCGTCGACCCGGGCGCGGTGGTAGCCGCGATCGTCGAAGACCGCCAGCGCCGCGTCGAGCAGCTTCCGGAGGGTCTGGCGGCCCTGGTCGCGAAGCTGGCGTCCCTGGGCCGGGGTTCCCCCCACGACGGCTCGGTTGCCAGCGGATTTCAGATCGACGATGCCAGAGGCTACCGCCCGCTGACGATCCCTGACAAAAGCGTCAGGTAGGGCCCTCGGCAACCACCATCTCGGCTGCCATGGCAGCGAGAGCCCGGCGGTCGACCTTTTGGCTGACCAGCCACGGGACGTCCGCGTCCGCCACGAAGAACACTTGGCGCGGGATCTTGTAGGAGGACAGCTGGTCGCGGAGGCGCCGGCGCAGGTCATCGGGCGTCAAGTCCGCCGGGCCGGGCTGCGGGACCACCAGTGCGACGACGTCCTGTCCGCGCTGAGGGTGTTCCACGCCCACCACGAAGGCGAGCTTCACCTCGTCGAAGCCGAGCAAGGCTGCCTCCACCTCGCCCGGCGCCACGTTCGAGCCCGAGGTCTTGATGAGGTCCGACATCCGTCCTGTGAAGAAGAACCACCCGTCGCGGAAGTACCCGCGGTCGCCGGTGTGGTACCAGCCGCTTGCGTCGAAGACCTCGCTTCGCTCCCGCTTGTAGAGCCCGAGCATCAGGTTGTAGCCGCGGACCAACACCTCGCCCTCGTCGCCCTCGGGCACGTCGACGCCGGTGTCGGGGTCCACGATGCGGTGCTCGGTGCCAGGCACCTCGTGACCGAACGATCCCCTGTAGGCCTCGGGGCTGCCCGTGACCTCCTCGCCGGGTGTCCAGAACGTGTGGGGCCCGCAGGTCTCCGACATGCCAAGAGAGCTGACCACCAAACCGGGGTCGGGCGGACGGCGATCAGAGGGGAAGGCCTCGTACATCGAACCCCCCCGCAACGCGGAGAGGTCCACCTTTGGATAGTCGGGGTGGGCGATCAAGGTCTGGCCGAGGGCAGGCCAGGCGGAGACCGTGGTGACTCGCTCGCGCTCGAGCAGCCTGAGCGCGGCACCGGCCTCGAACACCTCCTGGGTCACGAAGCAGCCGCCGACGCTCAGGGCCCGCAGCAAGGTGAAAGCGAAGCCCCCCACCCAGCAAAGCGGCATTGGCGTCCAGATCCTCGAGGTGTGGTCGATGTTGGACAGCGCCGCAAGGTTGCGGGCGTGGCGGACCAGGGCCCCGTGACTGTGGACCACTCCCTTCGCCTCGCCGGTCGAACCCGAGGTGTAGGTCACCAGCGCCTCGTCGCCGGGCGCGACCTCCTCCCCCATACCCTGCACCACGGCCGCCAATTCGCTGGGTTGTGTCGGGCCTTCGAGGGCCGCACCCAGACCACCTTCCGCCCAGGGGCGCTCGGGTTCGTCCCAGAGGAGGACCCGTCTCAACTGGGGAAGCGACTCCAGGTGGAGCGGGGGTGCCTCCGATGACTTCAGCCCCGGGACCGCGCTCTCCAGGCGGTCCAGATAGTCGTGGTGCAGGAACGCTTCGACCCCGAGCAGATACTGCACGTCGGAGTGGTGCAAGAAGCGGGCCAGCTCGGGAGCCTGGTAGAAGGTGTTGACCGGTATCACCACGGCCCCCAGCCGGGCGGCGGCCGCCCACGCAAGCACCCAGCGGGCACCGTTGGGGAAAAGGAGCCCCACGCGAGATCCCTTGCCTACGCCGCAGGCGACTAGCCGGCCAGCCAGAACCGCCGACTGCGATTCGAGCTCGGAATAGCTCAGCCGCTCCTCTGGTGTGACCACGCACTCGCTCTCGGCGAAGTTGTCGCGCCCGTGGGCAAGCAGTCCCGGAACAGTCGCCCGATGGTCTGGGAAGGTTGGCCGCGCGGGCATCTAGAAGGGCTGGTCCGGCGAGCGGTGTCCCCTGCTCGACTGTCCCGCTGGCGGCCAGTACATTCTTGGGACACTGTATATGACGCTTACGTCAGTTTGCAGGGGGGCCGCCGGCCACCCGGAACGGATCGCTCAGTTGGCTGACTTGCTCATCGATCAACTTCGCATAATGGCCGACCACCTTCCCGACAAGGTCGCCTACGTCCAGGTCGCCGCCGACACGTCCATCACCTTCGCCGACTGGGACACCGAGTCGGACCGCCTGGCTGGGGCTCTGGTCGACGCCGGGGTCGCCAAGGGCGACCGGGTGGCTGTCTACCTGCCCCCCGAGGAAGCCCTCGAGTGGATGATCAGCTACTCAGCGGTGCACAAGGCGGGCGCCGTGGCGG
>QHCF01000237.1 GCA_003244275.1 Acidimicrobiales bacterium | reverse complement strand
TCACCGACGCTGGCCGGGGACCACGGTCCGACGAACACAGCCCCTGCGTTTCTCACCAGCGGCACGAGGGCGGCGGCATCCGCTGTCATCAGCTCGAGGTGCTCGGCGGCCACGACGTTGGCGACGGCCATCGCCTGCTCGCGACCGTCGACCAGCACCGCGTACCCACCAGCGGCGAGGGTCGACAGGATCTCGTCCCGACGAGGCGACGCGCCGGCGAGGGCGCCCACGGCTTCGCTGATTTGTTCGGCAGCTTCCTCGGACCAGGTCACCAGCCAGGCCAGGCCGTCGGGGCCGTGCTCGGCCTGGACAACCAGGTCTATCGCCGCGTAGTCCACCGGCGTGGTCTCGTCCGCGACGACCACCACCTCCGAGGGGCCTGTGAACGCCGACGGAACCCCGACCGCCCCCTCCTGAGCCACCAGTCGCTCGGCGATCGCCACGTAGCGGTTGCCCGGGCCAGCGATGACGTCGACTGGCGCAACGGACTCGGTCCCGTAGGCCATGGCCGCCACCGCCTGGGCCCCGCCCACGCGGTAGACCTCATCCACTCCGGCCAGGGCGGCAGCCGCCAGGGTGGGGGTGGCCACCCGCCCGTCCCGGCCGGGCGGGACGCACAGGGCCAACTCGCCCACCCCGGCCACCCGGGCCGGGACAGCCGTCATGAGTACTGTCGATGGGTAGCAGGCCCGACCGCCCGGGACATACAGCCCGGCCCGATCGACGGGTCGGCGAATGGTCGCCACCCGCAGCCCGTCGCGCTCGGTGGGGGCAACCTGAGTCACCTGGTGGCGGTGATGGGCCTCGATGGCGTCCCTGGATGCCTCCAGGGCCTGGCGGAGGGCGACAGGGATGCCACCCAGGGCAGCGGCCAGCTCCGTCGCCGGGACCCGCAGCTCATCCACCTCGGCCCGGTCGAAGCGGGCGGTGTACTCCCGCACCGCAGCGTCGCCCCTCGCCGCCACCTCCGCCACGATGGCCACCACCGCCGTCACCGGGAGCTCCTTGGCGCTCATTCTCGGACCGCCTGGCGGGCCGCCCCTCCCCGGGCGGGGCAGCAGTGCTCCTGGGTTGTCGGCCCCCCGCAGGTCGAGTCGTTTGAGCATGGGCTCGACATCCTAATGTTCCCCTGATGAATCCCCGAGCTGCCGAGCTGTCCTCGCTGGCCACCGGCCTGGACGAGCTGACCCGCCGGGTCACCACCATCGCCGACGCCTACGCCAGCGCAGATGCCGACGAGGTGGCGCTGGACCTCTATGCGGTCGAGCGGGCCCTGGTCGATGCCCATCGCCGCCTGATGAGGACTGTTCAGTCCCAGACTCGGCCCGAGCAGGGGCCGGCATGATGCGCCTGGACGCGTCAACGGCGCCCGTTAGGGCGCCGTTGACGGGAGCGAGCCGGACGGTGGGTCCTGACTCCGCTCTTAAGGAACCAGATGGCGGGAACCGGTTCCAGCGATCATCATAACCGCTGCTTGCGGGTTGTGTTCGGGCCGCCAAGAATCCTCGGTGCAGTTGGGCAGAAGTCGTTGAGCAGGCAGTTTCCACACCGGGGAACGCGAGCCCGGCACACCCGGCGGCCGTGGAGGATCATGCGCAGGCTCAACCCCCCTCGCTGTGCGGGGGGGACCAGGGCATTCAGATCGGACTCCACCTGCACCGGGTCGACTGCGGTGGTCAGGCCCAATCGACGACTGATCCGCCCCACGTGGGTATCCACCGGCAGACCGGGCAACTCATGGGCCACGCTGCGGATCACATTGGCCGTCTTGCGCCCCACCCCCCGGAGGCTGGTGAGCTCTGCCATGGAAATCGGCACCTGGCCGTCGAAGCGGTCGTCCAGGGCCTGCGCCATGCCCTTGAGGTTGCGCGCCTTGGCCCGAAAGAAGCCAGTAGGCCGGATCAGGGCCTCCAACTCCGAGGTGTCGGCCCGGGCCAGTACCGCCGGGATCGGATAGGCACAGAACAGCGCGGGCGTGACCTGGTTCACCCGCTCATCGGTGCACTGGGCCGACAAGATGGTCGCCACCAACAGTTGAAAGGGATTCTCGTGGACCAGGGCGCAGAGCTGGTCAGCGGTGCCTGGGTACTCGACCGCCAGTCGGGCGGTTGCCTCCCGCGCCCGCCCCGACGGGCTGCGGGGACGGGTCATCGTCGCAGGCTACCGGCGGATCCGAGCGCATCGCAGTACCCTCGATCTGGTGCACCAGGTCGAGGTCAAACGGCGGATGGGCGAGGCGGACATAGCGGCCGTCTCCGAGCTGCTGCACCTCGCCGCCCTGGCCGATGGCCACCTGCCACTCGGTGAGCACCAGTGGCTGGACCTGGTCGAGGGTCGTCGGACCGGCCTGGCCGGCTTCGTCGCCTGGGAGCCCGGCCACGGGCACCCCGTCGGCTACGCCCAGCTCCTGCGGGGGCCCAACAGCTGGGCCGTGGAGTTCGTGGTCGACCCCCACCACCGGGCGTCAAACAGCACCATAGGCGCCGACCTGTTGCGAGCTGCCCTGGACGAGGTCCGCCTCCAGGGCGGTGGTCACGTCCACCTGTGGGTGCCAAAGCCTGGATCGGAGCACGACGCCATGGCCGCCTCCATCGGGTTGTCCCGAGGCCGTGAGCTGCTCCAGATGCGAAGACGGCTGCCGGTAGAGGAGGGTATTGAGGTCGCAGGGGACCCGCTGCCCACCCGGGCCTTTCGACCCGGTGAGGACGAGGACCGTTGGTTGGAGGTCAACAACCGGGCCTTCGCCTGGCACCCGGAGCAGGGCAATTGGGACCTCGACACCCTGCAGAGACGCGAGCGTGAGCCGTGGTTCGACCCCCGGGGCTTCCTGCTCCACGTCGCAACTTCGGATGAGCGACCCAGCCCGGCCAGCGGGCGACCGACGGAGCAGATCCGTCTGGCCGGCTTCTGCTGGACCAAGGTCC
>QHCF01000074.1 GCA_003244275.1 Acidimicrobiales bacterium | reverse complement strand
CAACAAGAGATTCACACCTCAGGGGGCAGAGCAGGCCCTGCCCCCCGTCCTCCTCCCGGCGCGGCCGTTGTCGCCCCTTGCCTGGGCCGAGCCGACTGTGCTGGCCGCTACGGAGTGGTGACCGTAGTGGCCGCCCAGGAGTTCCAATGGGTCTTCACCGCCACCGACCGGGCCAAGCCGCCAGCGGTTGTGCTTCTCGTTCACCAAGACCGAGCGCCGGGCGTCTACCTATTACCGACGACCCCCGACCGCTCTTGACCTGATCCCCGCTTCTTGCTAATCTGCGGCTGCTGTTCTTTGCGGTCCCGTTACGATCACGATCAAAGCTGGGTCTAATGTATTCAGGCACGCCCAAAGGTCCTGGAGCGGTGGTGATGGGTGGCGGGGCACTGGCCTTCACCGGCTTCTCGGTAGTTGGCTTCGCCTTGCTGGCTATCGCCCTGATCATGGTGGGTCTCATTCTTGTCCGGGTGGCACTGCAACGCCAGGCGACCGGATAGACGTTTTAGGTGACCAGATCAGTTGCGGCAGATGCCCGTCAGGAGAGCCGCGTTGGGCCGGCCATCCATCCACAGCAGAAGGTCCACCTGGAAACAAGAGAATGGCACGAGGGTCCGACCGGGTCATCGTGATTCCAACTCCGGTCCATCGTTTCCCGATGGCCGGCTTTCATACAAAGGAGCTGCAATGACCGGTCGAATGCTGGGGCACGTAGGGCGAAGGGCAGGTGCAGTGATGGGCTTGGCCACACTGGGGGTAGGCATCGGCGCCGCGCCGGCCTTTGCGGCAACCAATGGAACCTCCCAGGCCACTGCCCAGGCCATAGGCGGGAATCTGATCAACACAGGAACCTGCAAGGCCAGCAATGATGGCACCACGGGTTCGAACAGTGGCCCGTGCACCAACACCGGCCCAACGATCACCAATCCCAATGGCCAGCTCATAACGGCTTCCGTGCTCACCCAGGCCGCCGTTGCGGCTAGCGACGGATCGTCGGCCGCCTGCGCCGGAGCCAGCGGCACGGGCGGTGGAGGGGTCCAGGTCGGTCCGAACCTGCAGTGCATGTTCAACACCTCCGCCACTGGCGGCGGTGGCATCAACTTGCTCGGTGGCCTGCTAACGGCCAACGCCGTCTTTGCCACATGCACTGACACCGCAGCGGGACCGCCCATGGGGAAATCAACCCTCGCCAACCTCGCGCTGGGTAGCGGCAGTGGTCTGCTGGGCCTGGGTAACATCTTGTCAGGAACCCTGCCCACCGGCGCCAATCAGTCGACCATCATAAGTGTACTGGGCCCCCTTAACGTGAACCTCGGCCAGCTGCTGAAAATCACCACTGACACGGAGACAACCAACGCGAACGGCACACTTCGCGTCACTGCCTTGCGGGTTCAGGTCCTCGGCACCTCTACGCTTTTGGGCAGCCTTGGTTTGGGCAACCTGTCCAATGGCCTCGTGATCACCGTGGGCAACGTGACATGTGGTCCCAATGCCACGGTTGCCGGTATGACTCCGATGTTCCCGGCCAAGGGTCTGCCCATCGCTGGGGGCGTATTGGCCCTCGCCGGTGGTGCTGCTTACCTCGGGCGTCGTCGGTTGATGGGTGTCCGTGCTTGATCGTCTCCTAGCGGAGGCGGATGCGCCTTACTTGGAGTACCTGCTGGCGGCTGCCCTGGAGGCGCCCGGAGCCGCCAGCAGCGCAGGTGCAGGCAAAGTGGTCGCAGCCCTGCTCAGCGCGCTGAGCAGGGCTGGCGGCGATAAGGCCATCGCGTCCCATCTCCTGCCGGGAGCAACAGGAGATGCCGGCTTTGAAATCCGGTGCTACACGGGCAGCAGTAGCCAGCCATCCCGAACCATCACCGGCCTCAACGGTACCGGGGCCATTCGCATCGCCGTCAACCTGGCCCGCCAGGGAGACGAGGCGCTTGAGGTGGTCGGACGGGACGCTACCGGCCGACCTCTCTGCGTGTTGACCCGAGCCGAGTCCGGGCCACTCGAGTACCGCTTTCCCGACGTCCCCCCTCCTCACCAGGCTCAGCCGGGAACCAAGAGCAACATCGACCGTTTGCCCGACCAGCCCGCACCATATGCGGCTACGTCCTACAATCAAGGCGCGCTGGAGGAGTTGATCGCTCGCCAGACCGACGTACTGTCCAGGTCCCTGAACAGTCGGCTGGACCGGGTGCCCGACGCCGAAGAGATCAGCCGGATCGTCCAGAGCGTCCTGGGAGAGATGACGGTGGAGGTCGACCTGCATGGCGCTCCAAGCAACTCTGCGGGTGGCGATCTCACCTCCTCGCAGCCGATGCCGGAGTCAGCCATGCTCCGCCAGCCGAGCGCAGCCGAGGTGGCTGACCTCGTGGTGGCTCGCCTGGTGGATCAGGATCGGGTCCCTAGGGCGTCTGAGTTGGCAGAGATCGTCGCTCGCTCCACCCCGATGCTTGGCAGCGGCGATCAGCCAGCCATGGGCAACTCAGTGGCAACAGGACTTCACAACGTCGAGGCCGGCCTACAACGGGTCGTCGACCACGTCTATTCGGAGACGACCACTCTGGCCAACGCGGTTCGCATGGTTGTCGACTCACTGGGCGATTTGGCCTCTCGCATCGACTTCACCGAGCAGCGGCTCGATAGTCGGATGCAACGACTGGAAGAAGGCGCTCGAGACACCGGCTCTGCCAGAGTCCAAGGCGCACTGGCTAACCCGAGTTCTCCGGTTCCCCCGTTCGGCTCGTCCAGATACGGTGCCTGAGTCGCCCCGAGCATGGCTCGGCCAGCCTCCCCCAACCTGCTGATTGCATCCCACGGGGCTAGGCGGCAGCGTTTGCGTCATCGGCCGACGCACTTGTAACCCCAACGGCAGACGCCGAACGGAATCGGACAGTGACGATGGGCGAACTTGGGGCATCGTTGCAGTCCTGCCGCCTGGGAACGAAGGTGCCGCGCACCGTCACTGGCGAGATAGATGGTAGCCACATAGTCGCGGGGACTACTGTCGGCTGGCGCTCGAAACGCTCGGTCTTCTTCCAGTCATGGCGCGATCGCAGGATCCGGATAAACGCCCACCAGATTGCTACTTGATGGAAGTAGATGTAGGGCCAGTTGGCTACCCCCAGCATCAAGGCCTTGGCGGCACTCACGGAGGAGTCCTCTTTGCGGCGGTACACCGGCCCCCAAACCACGAGCGGTACAACCCCGAATATCAGGAAGAGAGGAAAGACTCCCCATGCACCGCTGGAGAGCCACTGGCTAGCCCCCGTAGTGAACACAACTTGCAGCATCACCCCCAGGCAAGCCAGGTAGAGCACGCCCCCAAACAGCTGTACCCACGGGAGGAACAAGAAGTAGGCAATCTCCAGCGCCCCGGCGGTCGGGATGACCCGAGACCTCAGGACGGGGATAAGGTAACGCATGCACTGCATTGACCCCTGTGCCCACCGGCTGCGTTGGCGGACAAGCCCTTTGAGGGTGGGCAGGCCCTCCTGACTGACCCACGTGTCGTGGCAGTACTCGGTTCGACTGCCCGACATGAGGACATGCAAGCCCAGCTCAAAGTCCTCGAGCAACGCTCCGTGCCAAGGCGAGCCGTGCTCGACCGCGATCTTGTTGAGCACCGAGAGCCTGGTGAACTGGCCGTTACCGCCCATGCCCACGCTCCCGACATGACGCCGGAGCATCTGCATGGCGGCAATGATGCTGGAGAATTCGAGGTCTTGAAGCCGAACAAGCAACCGCCCAACCGGCCCGCAGGACGTCGAAGAACGCTCTGCACCCTTGTCTTCCGTCTCGACTCGCACTTTGATCTGAACCGACCCGACCGTGGGGTCCAAGAAGTAAGTGGGCCCAGTGATGGTGTTGAGGCAGTGGTGATCCAGATGCCCATCGGCATCGACCACGCCGACGACGACCCGCTCGGCATCCACGGGCCCAAGGGACTGAACCAACGCTGTCCAACCGGCATTGAGCGCTGGCCCTTTGCCCTGCCGAGCGATCGGGAGTTCTCGCCTGATCAAGTGCACCCGCGACTCTGCGGACGCCAGCCAGCTGAGGACCCGAGGAGTCCCGTCCATCGACGCATCGTCGATGCACCAGATGTGGGCAGTTGGGAACTGGCCGAGCATGCGACGCACGGTCGCCTCCACTACCCGCTCCTCGTCCCTACACGGCACAAGAAAGTGCCATTCGAAGGCAGAGGCGTCTCCGAGGGCGCTCGGGCGATGACGTAAAAAGGGCACGACAATCAGCACCACGTAGACAAGAAAGGCCCCACAGAGCAAGAAGGCGGCGTCATTGACAGCCGCCAGCGAGAGCTGGAGGATGCTGTTACCCATTCTTGGGGCCTAACTTTCGCTCGTGGCTGACAGCCAAGAGCAACAGCATCAGTGCGCCGATCAGCCCGACGGTGGACACAACGGTGCCGAAGAAGACGTGGCTACGCTCATAGCCGGTAGCGATGCCCCAGATCCGCACCGAGAAGGCAATAGCGACGAGCCGAAGCTGATTGACGACAAAGAGAGCTACTGCAATCACGGCCAGTGTCAGCAGCCCCCGGCTGACGCCTATTCGCCTGGTCGCCACCAGCCCCGCAGCAATGAGGCAAAAGGGGCTTACGAGCAGCGCCGCTGTGCAACCCTCAGTCAGACTGAGGCCTACCAGCTGCCCGTGGGCCGGGAAGACGACGACGCTGCCCAACGAGCTGGCGCGTTGAATCCCAATTCCAGACATAAACCCGGTAAACAAGTGCGCTTCCCACCCTCGGATGGCCACTTCGTACACCACGAGAAGGACTCCAGCGACGACCATGCCTGCGGCCACGACGTAAGAGAGACGTACGCCAAGGCGCCGATCACGGGCGGGCAAGATCGCGTCCATCTAGCGCTCCTCAGCCTGACTGACCTGAGAACGCAACGCGACCCAGCGCCACGCATAGGTTTCCAGCCAACCCACCGGGCTTCTCATCGCCAAGGATCCTTGTAGCTGCTGACCTCGCAGGCCGTTCCACCAACTTCCTCCCAAGCTCTCAAAACAACCTACGGGCGCCAAGCCAATCGCCCGGAGCGATTCAGACGCCAGTCTACGCTAAGGGCCACCGTACCCGGGGTCACAGCCGTAAATTGTCATCAGACGCCCACTATCGTTGGCCGCCGACCCGGTGGCGTAACCGGGGGCGACGTGAGCCGAGTCCCAAGGGTAGTTGAACTAGTCCCATACGGGATTGAAGTACCCGATCTGACCAGGATCGTCCAGCTGACCGTTGTAGGCATCGACAAAGCCGATCATCACGATACCCCCGTGGCCGTCATACCACCAGACGGCGCCGCCGGAGTCGCCGCCGTCGACCACCCCATCGGGCCCCGAGAATCCACATCTCTGCGTACTGGCGGTGCAGGCGCTGGTGAGAGTGCCGCACCGGTACTGGCCGGGGGCCGCCTGCGTCGAAAGGGACCAGCCCGACTCGCACACGTTGGCCCCGGCTGGCAGATCCCCATTCCCATGGGCGTAGTGGGTGACCGGGGCGTTGGTCCAATCGGTAGAGACTCGCACGTACGGCTGAACCGGATTGGTGCCTGTGTCAGGCATGCCATAGTCGGGCTGGGGACATCTGGCCGCGCTGGCCGTCCAGCATGGTGTGACCATCTTCTCGGCCGACACACTGACTTCACGCGGGTCTCGGAGTCCGGCGCAGCCTTTGCTGCCAGCCTGAGGCCCTGTCGAATCGGGCGCGGATACTGGCACCGGGTCCGAGTCACGAGTCGAACTAACCTGACGCAGGTGCTGGAGCGCCTGGCCGATCTGGAGACCGAGTACGAAGCGGTGCTGGCGCGCCTGTCCGACCCGGAGGTGCTGAGCGACCACCGGGTCCTGCGGGATCTGGCCCGGCGGCACAAGGAGCTGGAACCGGTGGTCCTGGCCTACCGGGACCTGCGGGCGGCCAGCGCCGACTTGAGGGCGGCCCGGGAGATGTACGCCGAGTCGGTGGGCGACGAACGGGAACTGGCTCAGGGGGAGATCGAGGCCAGCGAGGCGTCCATCGCCCGTTTGGAGGACGAGCTTCGCACCCTGCTACTGCCCACCGATGCCGATCAGGGCAAGGCGGTCATCCTCGAGATCAGAGGAGC
This sequence comes from Acidimicrobiales bacterium, assembly GCA_003244275.1. Classification (GTDB taxonomy): domain Bacteria; phylum Actinomycetota; class Acidimicrobiia; order Acidimicrobiales; family QHCF01; genus QHCF01. The sequence goes on along the minus strand of QHCF01000074.1, from coordinate 2,438 downwards.
GGAAGGGGGCGAAGAGGCCAACTTGTTCGCCAAGGACCTTTTCGAGATGTACACCCACTACGCCGAGCATCGTGGCTGGAAGGTGGAATTGCTGGGATCCGACCCGTCCGAGAAGGGAGGGCTCAACGAGGTCGCCCTCATGGTCAGGGGGCCCGACGCCTGGACCGTACTCAAGCACGAGGGGGGCACCCACCGGGTCCAGCGGGTGCCCGCGACCGAGTCCCAGGGCCGCATCCACACCTCCTCGGCCACCGTCACCGCCCTGGTGGAGGCAGAGGAGATCGACGTGGCCATCGACCCCGGCGACCTCAAGGTCGACGTCTACCGCTCCACCGGTCCCGGTGGCCAGTCGGTGAACACCACCGACTCGGCGGTGCGCATCACCCACCTTCCCAGCGGGATCGTGGTGGCCATGCAGGACGAGAAGAGCCAGATCCAGAACCGGGCCAAGGCCATGCAGGTCCTCCGAGCCCGGCTGCTGCGGGCCGAGCAGGACCGCCAGGCCGCTGAGGTCTCGGCCCAGCGCCGCAGCCAGGTGGGCGGGGGCGGCCGGTCGGAGAAGATTCGCACCTACAACTTCAAGGAGAACCGGGTCACCGACCACCGCATCGGTCTCACCCTGCACAAGCTGGACCGGGTCCTGGTGGGCGAACTGGACCAGCTCAGCGAGGCCCTGGGCGCCGACGAGCGGGGCCGCCAACTACGAGGAGAGGCCTGACGGACGCCCAGGTCGGCCCAGGCCGTGACGCCGGTGGGCCGAGCTGGCGCCGGCTGCTGGCTGAGGCCCGGAGCGCAGTCGGTTCCCACACCGACGCTCGGCGCATGGTGGAATCCGCCTCCGGCTACGCCGGGGCTGACTTCCTGGTGGCCCTGGACCGCCCCGCTCCGCCCCGACCCGCTCGGGCCCTGGCGGCCATGGTGGAACGGCGGGTCTCTGGAGAACCTCTCCAGTATGTGGTGGCCAGCTGGGGATTTCGTACCCTCGACCTCTTCGTCGACTCCCGGGTGCTCATCCCCCGACCGGAGACCGAGATGGTGGTGGAGGTGGCCCTGGCCGAGCTGGCGCGCCTGAGCGACCTGGCCGCCACCAGCCCGACACTCCCGCGGGAGTGTCGGCCGTGGCCTGGCCACCGGCCCCAGTGGGCGTCCGGCGAACCTGCGGCTGAGCCCGTCTTGGTGGCCGACCTGGGGACCGGGTCGGGAGCCATCGCCCTGGCTCTGGCCGCCGAGGTGGCCAGGGCCACCAGTCTGGAGGTATGGGCCACTGACGCCTCATCCGGCGCCCTGGCCGTGGCCCGAGCCAACCTGGCCGGTTTGGGCGGTTGGCCCGCCACCCGGGTCCGGCTCTCGCAGGGGAGCTGGTTCGTCGCCCTGCCCGACCGGCTGCGGGGGCGGTTGGCCCTGGTGGTGTCCAACCCGCCCTACGTGTCGCAGGCTGAGTTGGCGACTCTGCCGCACGAGGTGGCCGGCTGGGAGCCGACAGACGCCCTGGTGGCCGGTCCGTCAGGCCTGGAGGCCGTGGCCCAGGTGGTCAGCGGGGCTCCGGGCTGGCTGGGCCGCCCCGGCACTCTGGTGGTCGAGCTGGCCCCCCATCAGGTCGACGCGGTCGCCCTCCTGGCCAGTCGGGCAGGATTCACCGAGGTCGCCGTCCACCCCGACCTGGCCGGACGGCCCCGGGCCCTGGTGGGACGGATCTGAGCACGTGCTCATCCTCGATGCCCGAGGTGAGCCGCCCCCGTCCGAGGCGCTGGCGGCGGCAGTAGCCGAGCTGGCCGCCGGCCGAGTGGTCGCCATCCCCACCGACACTGTCTACGGGCTGGCCGTGGACCCCTTCCGACCTGGCGGTATCCAACTGCTGTTCGCAGCCAAGGGCCGTCCTCGCCGAATTGCGCTGCCGGTGCTGGTAGCCGACGAGGAGCAGGCCGAGTCGCTGGTCGGGGCCCTTTCGCGGTCCGCCCGGGCCCTGGCTGATCGGTGGTGGCCGGGGGCGCTGACCCTGGTCCTGCCCCGTCCGGCCGACCTGTCCGCCGATCTGGGCGGCGACGGCACCACGGTCGGCCTGCGCTGCCCGGCCCATCCTGTCCCCGTGGCTCTGTGCCGGGCCGTGGGCCCGTTGGCTACAACCAGTGCCAATCGCCACGGCCAGCCACCGGCCATCACTGCACCGGCCCTGGCGCTCGCTCTGGGCGACAGCGTGAGTCTGATCCTGGACGGGGGACCGTGTGCGGGCGCGGCTTCGACGGTGGTGGACTGCACCGGCTCAGATATCGCCTGCCTGCGACAAGGAGCCATCCCGTGGGAAGGGATTCTGGCCGCTTTTCCGACCTGACGGCCACAGCACCACGGTCGGTAAGCCTTGGTGGCTTATACCGGAACGTGGGTGAATCGCTCTATCGCAATGCACACGTGTTACAGTTAGCCCAGATCTTTCACCAGGC
>QHCF01000041.1:3632-13141 GCA_003244275.1 Acidimicrobiales bacterium | reverse complement strand
GTCGTGCGGCCGGTCGACGATCTCCCCGTCGCGCTCCCGCCCGGCCAACGAGACGCCTACCCGACCAACGAACCCGCCCTGTGGGCTCTCGCTGCACGCCACCACGCAGAAGACTCGGTGGGCCGGCTGCTCAGCGCCCTCGGATGGGTGCTCTTGGTGGTGTTGGTGGCCGCCGCCATCCCGATGACCAAGCGCCTGAGACGCTGGCACCGCCGGCGTAATGTGGTCAGCGGAGCCGAGCGAGTCCTGGTGGCGTGGAATGAGGCGGCCGAGGCCCTGACGCTGGCCGGGGCGCCTCGCCGGTCGACCGAGACCTTCGAAGAGCATGCCGTCCGGGCCTCAGCGGTGGGGCGCCTGGGCTCCGAGCCGTCCCGATCCCTGGTCCTGCTGGCCAGGAGTGCGGGAGCAGCCAGCTATGCCCGTGACATGATGCCAGCTGCTCTGGTCGAGCTCTCGGTGACCGCTGCCGCTGACGTCGAGAATGCTCTGTGGTCGGCCGCTTCGGTGAGCCAGCGAGTCCGCTGGACACTCAGCGCCCGGCCACTCATAGGTAAGCACCTCACGGGTAAGCGGAGGGACTAATCCTCGCGCTTGAAGCGCTCCCGCAACCGTTCCCCCGTTTGGCCGAGGGAGTCGAGCAGGCCGCGATCTTTCACTGACCGGCTCACGTCGTGCCAGCCCGCTCGACCCACGTGGCGAAGGTTGCGCTCGAAGAGCAAGGCCGAGCCGAGCATGACGGCGAAGCCGACGATCCCGAGGGCCAGCGACCGCGAGAAGGTGGCTACCAGCAAGATCAGGCCGACGACGAAGCCCAGCGCTGCCCACTTGAGATTGCGCCAGGCGTGGCGGTAGATGGTCTCGTTACGAACCTTGTCGGCAAAGGCGGGGTCTTGCTCGTAGAAGTTGCGCTCGATCTCGTGGAGAATCCGTTGTTCTTCCTCGGAAAGCGGCACAACCTCCCCCTTTGAGCTCTGAGCCCCGGTTCTGACCGAGGCAGTGCCTCATCTTCGCGCATGTGGAAGCGCCCCACAACGCGCTGAGCCGGCTACTTACCTGGCTGGGCCCCACTGGGTATCGCCTCGGCGTTTGACCTCGATACCGTCGGAGCCGACCAGGCTGGCCGGCGCCACTGCATCGGTTCCGAACCGGGCCCGCACGGCATCCACCGCTGTAGATGCGTCATTCCAGTCCGAGGGGGACGGGTTCGGAGGGGGGTGGCCTGGCCCCCGGTGTCGTCCGGGGCCGGCCTCTCCCAGATCGTCCAGGCTGAGCTGTCGAGGCAGTGCCGGACCAGCCGTTACCAGGTACGACACGCTCACCCCCAGCAGCCTTACTCCCACGCTGACATCGATGGGGTCCAGGAGTGCCCAGCCGATCTGAGTGATGTCTCTCGCGGTGTCGATCGGCGCGGCCAAGGTACGTGACCGGGTGATGGTCGAGAAGTCGGCGAAGCGAACCTTGAGGGTCACTGTTCGCCCGCCCAGACCAGCGTCTCGAAGTCGCGAGGCCACGGCGTCGCCCATCCGAACCACCTGGCGGCGCAGGGAGTCGTGCTGGTGATCATCCACGGCGTAGGTCTCCTCGTGCCCCACGGACTTCATTGCTCGATCCGGGACCACCGGGCGCTGATCGCGGCCATGGGACAGGTCGTACAGGGACCGGCCATGGGCCAGTCCCAGAGCCGATACCAGGCTGGCCATCGGCAGGGCGGCCAGATGGCCAACGGTTACCACCCCCAATCTGGCCAGTCGCTCAGCGGTGGCTGGTCCCACGCCCCAGATGGCCGTTACCGGTAGCGGCTGCAGGAAGGCCTGCTCGGTGTCGGCCTCGACCACGACCACTCCCGGTCCAGGTAGGGTTCCTGCCCTGGTGGCGGTGGGTTTGGCCATGCGGGACGCCAGCTTGGCGATCAGCTTGCTGCGAGCCACTCCCACCGAGCAAGCAAGGCCCAGCTCCTGGTCCACGACGGTCCGAATTCGCTTGGCAATCTCCACGGTGGAACCGAACAGCCGGTGGACTCCCGACACATCGAGGAAGGCCTCGTCCAGGGCGATGCCCTCGACCAGTGGGGTGAAGGAATTGAGTATCCGGTGCAGTTGCTGGCTGACCTCGCTATAGGCGTCATAGTGCCCGGCAAGGAACACGGCATCCGGGCAGAGCCGCCGGGCACGCGTCGATGACATGGCCGAGCGCACTCCCCAGGCCCGGGCCTCATAGGAGCAGCTGGCAACCACGCCCCGGGGCCCGGCGCCCCCTACTATGACCGGGCGGCCGGCCAGACTGGGGTTGGCCCGTACCTCCACGGCCGCATAGAAGGCGTCCATGTCCACATGGAGCACTTCGAGGCCCTGGCCATTCGCCATTGGCCACAGTCTACGGTCGGCTGTTGCGGAGCTTCGCCTACTTCCCGGCCAGGTCGTAGTCGTCGTCGGTGAGCAACGGTTCGCGTGGAGGCACCCCTGGCGACCCAGTCATGGGGTCACCTGGAGAGCCGGCAACCATGAATCTGTCCATCCCGCGAGCGAGCTGCCTGACTGTGCGGTGGGCCCAGATCCACACCGGCCAGCGGCGAACACGGGACACGCTTCCTCGTGATCGGTTCTGAGTGCAGGATTGACCAATGCGTCGTCTGTTTCCCGAGCCAGTCAAAGAAGTCGACCTGCGGTCCTGTTACGTCGTTCCCCGGGAGCAGGGCCCCGTTGTGCCGGCCAATCTGGTACGGGCCAACATGGTGACCAGCCTGGACGGGGCCGCCGCGGTGGGAGGCCGGGTTGGCCCGCTGTCCAACCCAGTGGATCTGGGCTTGCTGCATCTGCTGCGCAGCCTGGCCGACGTGGTGCTGGCGGGGGCGGAGACGGTTCGCGCTGAGCACTACCGACCGGTCAGGCTCAGCGATGCCGAACGCCGGGAGCGCCGGGTCGCCGGCCAGGCCGAGGTTCCCCCCATAGCCGTGATCACCCGCACGGGTACCCTGGATCTGCAGTCGCCGTTTTTCAGCCAGGCCGAGGCGCGTCCGATCGTCCTCACTACCCACGCCATGTCCCTGGAACGCCGAAGGGCAGTCGAGACGGTGGCGGAGGTGGTGGTGGCCGGAGCCGACTCGGTGGACCTCTCAGTCGCCCTCGGCGCCCTGCGGGCCCGCGGCCTGGGCCACGTCCTGTGCGAGGGCGGCCCCCGTGTCCTGACCCAGTTGGTGGAGGCCGACCTGCTGGACGAGCTGTGCCTGACCGTGTCGCCCCGCCTGGCCGGTCGGCAACCGGTCCACCTGGGCGCCAGGGCGACTCTGGAGGCCCCAAAACAGTTGAACCTGGTCTCTGTCCTAGAAGATCAGGGCTTCTTGTACCTCAGGTACGCGCGACAACCTGTCCCATGACACCGGACTACGCACCGAGAAGGCTCCGCAGGTAGGCCGCCTGACCCACGTGCTGCAGGCTGTCGTCGGCCACGCTGATCAGCCGTACCCCCATAGTGACCGGTGGGTCCCAATTCTCGTCAACCATGCGGTCGAGGTCGTCCGGCGCCAGCCCTTCCAGCAGCTTGCGGGTCCGGCCACTGACGGCGTCCAGGTACTCCAGGAGAACCTGCGGCTCTGCCGGGCGGACCGCCTGCATCTGCTCGGCCGAGTGTCCGTAACCGGTGTTCGACGGATCGGGGTCGAGGCCGCAGGAACCAGCCCAGTCGCCACTCACCCAGAGCTGGTCGGCGTCCATCAACTCGGCCACGTGGCTGTCCTGTACCCGGGCCAGATGCCATATCAGCCAGGCGATGGTGTTGGCACCCGGTGCCGGTGACTCGATGAGTCGGTCCGAGTCGACACCGTCAACCGCCCCCCGCGCCAGCGGAGGGATGCGGTCATAGAGCTCGATCAGAAGGGAGTTCACGTCCATGCCGTGATTTCATCATGGATGCGCCTGGCTTGCCGGGGCTGCCCCAGCGCGGTCCCCACCAGGGCACGAGTACCATGGCCTGGTGGGAAACGGCGAAGCCTCGCTGCTGGAGCGCCTGAGGGAGCGTCAGTGGCGGATCACGCCTCAGCGACGTGTGGTGGCCGAGGTGCTCCACGGTGACCATGTTCACCTGACGGCGGAGGATGTCTTCGCCGGGGCCCGCGGCCGACTCCCCGAGATATCACTGGCCACCGTCTACAACACCTTGGGCGAGCTGGTGGCCATGGGGGAAGTTCGTGAGGTTCGGGCCGCCGGTGGCCCGGTGCGCTACGACCCCAATGCCGGATCATCCCATCAGCACCTGGTGTGCACCAGCTGTGGGGCCCTGTTCGACGTGGACCCCTTGGGCGTGGCTGGGTTGGGCCTGTCGGAGGGGGATAGTCATGGCTTCTCCCTGGTTGACGTGGAGGTGACCTTTCGGGGACTGTGCCGGGACTGCGCCGGGCGTAGCTAGCCGACCTCAGCTGATGGCTGTCATCGATCTCAACAGCGATCTGGGCGAGCTGGCGGGGCCATCGGGACGAGAGATTGACCGGGCCGTGCTGGACGTGGTGACGAGCGCCAACGTGGCATGCGGCTTCCATGCCGGTGATCGCCACACCATGGTCGAAACGGTGCAGGCGGCAATTGAGCGGGGCGTGGTGGTGGGTGCGCACATCTCCTACCGGGATCGCCAGGGTTGGGGGCGCCGGCCGGTCGACCTGGACCCGACGGAGCTCAGTGCCCAGGTGACCGAGCAGCTGCAGGCACTGGACGAGGTCTCCAGGACAGCCGGCACCAAGGTGGCCTACGTCAAGGCCCACGGTGCCCTGTACCACCGCATGGCGGTGGACCGGGAACAGGCCCAGGCGGTGATCTCGGCCATGCTGGCCCACGACCAGCGCTTGGTCCTGCTCACCCTCCCGGGCTCGGTGGCCCTGGACCTGGCCGAGCGAGCCAGCCTGGGAGCATGGGCGGAGGCCTTCGCCGACCGGGCCTACGACGCTGACGGCCAGCTGGTGTCCAGGGACCTGCCCGGCGCGGTGATCGAGGACGCCGATCTGGCGGCCGCTCGGGCCGTGCGCCTGGCCACGCAGTCCCAGGTGGAGGCGATCGACGCCAGTGTGGTGACGGTCGAGGCCCGTTCCCTGTGCGTCCACGGTGACACGCCCGGGGCGGCGGAGGTGGCCCGTCGCATCCGTCACGCCCTGGAAGAAGCGGGCGTCACGATCTCCGCCTTCGCCGTCCAGTGAACCATCACCTACAGGTGAGAGGCCTTCGTTTCCTGGGCGAGGCGGCCATGGTGGCCGAGGTCAACGACCAGGCCAGTGCCCACCGTCTGGCGGCGGCAGTCACGGCGGCCGGCCTGGCTGGGGTGCAGGACGTGGTGCCCGGGACCCGTACCGTCACCGTCCTGGCCGACCCGCAGCGGTGTGACATGGCAGATTTGGCCGTCATCCTGCGGACCCGGGAGCTGGCAGCTCGAGATCTGCCCGACCCACGGACCCACCAGATACCGGTGGTCTACGACGGAGAAGATCTCACCGACGTGGCTACCATGTGCCAGCTGTCCGTCGAGGAGGTGGTGCGCCGCCATTGCGGTGCCACCTATACGGTCGCCCTTGTCGGCTTCTCGCCCGGCTTTGCCTACCTGACCGGCCTCGACCCGGCCCTGACGGTATCCCGCCGGGCCACGCCGCGTACCGCAGTCCCCCCCGGGTCAGTGGCTCTGGCCGAAGACCACACGGCCATCTATCCCCAGGCTACACCGGGCGGTTGGCAGGTGATCGGGCGTACCAACACCGTGCTCTTCGACCCTCATGGCGATCCCCCTGCACTCCTGCGCCCCGCCGACCGGGTCCGTCTGGTGGCGTCCTAGATGATCACGGTGGTCCGCCCGGGGCCGCTCACCACCGTCCAGGATCTTGGCCGGGTCGGATATGCCCACCTGGGCGTGCCCCGGGCCGGGGCCATGGACGCGGTGAGCCTGCGTCTGGCCAACCGACTGGTGGCCAACCCCGACGGGGCTCCGGCCCTGGAGATCACCATGAGCGGTCCGGAGCTGGCCTTCGGAATTGACACGGCCATCGCCCTGGTGGGCGGCCATGTCGAAGCCGCGGTCGACGGAGCCGCCGTACCAACGGCCGAGACCCTGGAAATCCGGGCCGGCCAGACGCTTCGGGTGGGGCAGGTGCGCGCCGGGCTGCGGGCCTATCTGGCGGTAGGCGGGGGCCTGGCGGTGGACACTGTGCTGGGCAGCGCCAGCTGCGACACCCTCGCGGGGATAGGGCCGCCGCCCCTGCGGGCCGGGGACCATCTGGGTGTGGGCCACTTGTGCCGGGACCACACGCCGCCCCTGCGCCGGCTTCGGGTCGATCTGAGCTACTCCCCCGACAACGAGGTGCGGGTGGTGCTCGGTCCGCGGGACGACCGGGCCACCTCGGCTGGGCTGAAACGCCTGCTGAGTGAGGAATTCGCGGTGACGGCGTCCTGCGATCGCACCGGGGCCCGGCTGGCCGGCCCGACCATCGAGATGGTCGCAGGGGTCGCGCCCCTGGGTTCCGAGGCCATGGTGGCCGGAGCCATCCAGGTGCCCCCCGGCGGCCAGCCCGTCATCTTGCTGGCCAACCACGCCACCCACGGTGGGTACGCGGTAGTGGCGGTGGTGGCCGGGGCAGACCTGGCGTTGGTGGCCCAGAGCCGTCCGGCGGGAAAGATAAAATTTCGAGAGATAGGCAAGGAGGAGGCATTGGAAGCCCTCCTCGCCCAGGAGCGCCAAATGGACGAGGCGGTACTGCCTCATGGGGCCAGCCGCACCCGCCGGAACCCCTCGGCGTAGCCGCCTCCAGCCCGGGCGCCGGCCTCCTCGGCGCGTTGGCGCACCACCGTGCGCAGCCACCCCCCCCCCTCGTCCAGCTGACTGGCGTGGCAAAGGAGGGCCTCCACCTTGGCCTCCAGGGTGGCGGTGACGTCCACCCACACGTCGGGTTCGAAGGTGCCCGACAGGTAGGCGGTCCGGACCTGGTGAGCCGGCCCGGCATCGGGATAGTAGAGGGGGAGGGCGGCGGCCGGAGCCACCGCATGCAACGCCGCCCAACCCACCACCCGATGGTCCCGGTGATTGAAGTAATCCTGGCCGAAGAAGACCGCCAGGGGGTCAGGGCAAACCACCACCTCGGGTCGCAATCGGCGCACCAGCGTTACCAGCTCAGCCCGCAGATGAGTATCGTCCTCCAGCTCTCCGTCGGGGTGGCCCAGCGTGTGGTGGCCGGCCAGGCCCAGGTGGGCGGCGGCGGCGGCCATCTCCCCGGCCCGCCGGGCGACCAGCTCGTCCGACTTGGTGGCCGGGTCGGAGGTCCCCTTGTCTCCCTGAGCACACACCACCACATGGACCTGCGAGCCGGCCCGCACCCAGCGAGCCAGGGTGCCCCCACAGGACACCTCGGGGTCGTCGGGGTGGGCGTAGACGGCCAGGGCGCTGGCCGGAGCCTGGTTGATGAGCTCCGCCATCGCCCGCAGCGTAGGCCGGGCGGTTGGCTGTCTGCCCATGTTTTCGGCGCGCGGCGGTGGCTTTCTGGGATCCGCCGGTGCGAAAAACGCTCACCTGGCGGTCCCAAAACCGCCCCCGCGCCTATGGCGCGGCGGCGATGGCCTTGGCCGCTCGCTCGATGCCCCGGTCGTCGACGTCATAGTGGGTCACCAGGCGAACCATTCCCGGGGCTATGGTGGCACCCAGGACTCCCTCGGCCCGGAAGTGAGCCAGGAGCCGGTCGGGTTGGTGATGGCGCCATATCACCATGTTGGTGGCCACCGTGGTGGGGTCAAGGCCGGCCTGCGGCCAGCGCTGCGCAACCGCTTCGGCCAGACACCGAGCCCGGACGTGGTCCTCGGCCAGGCGGTCGACCATCGTCTCCAGGGCGACTAGGCCGGCGGCCGCGATGATGCCCGCCTGGCGCATGGCGCCGCCCAGGACGGCCCGCTCCTCCCGAGCCCGGGCCATCACGTCGGTCGGACCAGCCAGCAGTGACCCCACCGGCGCGCCGAGCCCCTTGGACAAACAGCACATCACTGTGGTGCAACTGGTGGCATAGGTTGCCGCCGGGATGGCGGTTGCCACCTCGGCGTTGAACAGGCGGGCGCCGTCCATGTGCAGCGCCAAACCGACGCCCTCGGCCGCCCGAGCCACCTCCCGCAGGGCCGCAAGTGGCCACGGCACCCCGCCCGCCGGCATGTGGGTGTTCTCCACGCAGACCAGACTCGGCTGGGGTCGGAGATGGCACGCCGCCTCCACCGCCTCGGTCACCTCGACGGGCGAAAAGATGCCGTTGGTGTCGTCCACCGTCCGCAGGGCGACACCGGCGTTGCGCTGGGCGCCTCCGTGCTCGTAGATGACCACGTGCTGGCGGCGGCCGGCCACCACAATCGCCCCCGGCTGGGTCAGGGTGCGCAGCGCCACCTGGTTGCCCATGGTCCCCGACGGCACATAGAGGGCGGCCTGCTTGCCCATCCTGGCGGCGAACACCTCCTCCAGGGCGTTGACGCTGGGATCCTCGCGGTAGACGTCATCCCCCACCTCGGCCGCGGCCATGGCCCGGCGCATCTCGGGTGTTGGCCGGGTGACGGTGTCCGAGCGAAGGTCGACCAGGCCGGCGTCAGGCGCAGGCATTGGCGGCCACGCTATTCGAGGTCCGGTCGGCGCCAACCCACTTCAGCAGTTGGCCAGAGCGGCCGGCGCGCACAGATTCGCAGTGCCCGACTCTCGGTCACCCGGTCGAAGATCCGGCGTGCGAAGTCCGGACGATCATGGGTGTGGGTGATGGCGATGTAGGCCCCACCCAGCAGCCCGAGGCTGCAGAGACTCTCTCAGCTCCAATCTGGGTGCTCGACCTCGACCGGGGGCAGGTCTGCCACCTCGTCCTTGGTCAGCGCCAAGCGGATGCCGTCGGCAACCCCCGTCACCGCGCTGATCGGAATGGCCACCTCCTTGCGTCCCCAGAGGTGGCCCTCTTGAAGGAGCACGTGGGTGACATGACGATCGTTGGGATCTATCACCAAACCTTGAACCCGTCCGAGGGTCCCGTCGGTGGCGTGCACCTGCTCGCCCCGACGAACCTCCACCTCTCCCACGGGTATGCGGTCATGCACCATGGGGACGCTGGCGTTACCCATCCCCATCCCCATCCCTGTGCCCAGCCCGTAATACGGCCACGCCGACACCTGGCCCGGTGCGTAACCCAGGCCGATGGGTGCGTCAGGCAGGAACTCCGTTTCCTGGGCGTCGGCCAACTTTGCGAACTCGTCCGTCCCGCACCGCAACAGCACGCGGTCCGTGCTGTCCTCCACGAGGTCAATGGGCACGAGTCGTCCAAGGCCTCGTCGGTGCTTGGGCTCGACTACCAAATGGGTAACGATCCGGGCAACCGGATCGACCACGACGCGGCTGAGGTCCCCACATACCCCATTGCTGCAGGCGACTTCCGCTCCGATGGGAAACTGCATCGACTCATTCACCGCGACCACCTCTCGTTACCCTAGAATAGCTACCCAAGGCCAGTCGCCTGGCCCTGGCCGAGACCGGCGGGG
>QHCF01000041.1:478-3587 GCA_003244275.1 Acidimicrobiales bacterium | reverse complement strand
ACATAGGAGGCAATCAGTTGCAGACCATCGTGGGGCTGGCCAACAGCAACTGCTCGTGGTGCCTGAACACCATGTCGGATCGTCTGGCCGCCAGGCCATTGGTACGAAGCGTGCACCTCAACGCGGCGTCGGGATGCCTGGTGGTCGAGCACGACCACGACGATCCGGCGGCACTGGTGGCCGAGATACACGACGACCTGCGGGGCTGGGAGGTGGGCGACAACGGTGAGACCGTGATGGTCGACCTCGATGTCCACGAAGAGTCGGCGTGCCGGTTGGCCCCCAGCGTCCTGGGCCATCAATCCACACCCGAGCGACATGGCGCCGCGGCGCAACACCCAAGGGAGGGACTTCCTTGAGCCCAGATGAGGGGTCGCCGCCCTTGGCAGGGACTGGGTCCTTTCGATCGTTTGTCCGATTCGACCCTGACCAACCCGTCGTCGCCAGTGTCACAGCACATCGCTCGACCAAGGTGTTCGTGGTGTGCCTCGAGGTGGACCAGGAGCTCCCCCAGCATCCCGCCCCAATGGAGCTGACGCTGCTGGTCATCGAAGGACAACCAACCGTAACCGTTGCTGATAAAGCCACGCTCGCTGCCGCCGGTGACGTCATGGTGATGGCGGTCGGAACCCCCCACTCCCTGAAGGCTGGAGCGCAGCGCGCAATCGTGGTAGGCGTACTTCAAGCTCGGGAATGACCGTCATTGTTCCGCCCGGACCACAAGATTCCGGTCTCCGAGACCACGGAGTGAGACGGCCACTCGAGCTGCAGCAGGCGGCGAAGGCACTGGGAGACCCGACTCGCCACCGCATCTTCCGTTACGTGGCCGAGGCAGTGGCCCCGGTCGGAGTGGCCGAGCTCACCGATTTCATGAGTCTCAACCACAACGCCGTGCGCCAGCATCTCAGCGTGCTCAGGGCGGCCGGATTGGTTGTCGAGGGGCTCGAAGATCGCCAGCGCCCCGGCCGACCTCGCCTTATGTATCAACTGCACCCGGAGGCGGCCGGGACCTGGGGTATTCCGGGTCCATACCAGTACCTGGCGGGATTGCTGGCTGAAGCGTTGTCAAACGGGAGGAGTCCCCGAGTAGCCGGGCGCGCCGCGGGCCGACGCGAGTTCACCCGGCCGGGTCCGGGTGAAGACCCCCTCGATGTCATCGAAGCGGAGATGACCCGCGAAGGGTTTCGACCCAGCCGGGCCACGCAGGGCGACAGGATCGACTTCGTCCTCGGTCGCTGTCCCTTCGAGCACGTGGCAGTGGGCAACCAAGACACCGTGTGCCAATTGCACCTCGGGCTGGCCGAGGGCATGGCCGACCGTATGGGTGGACTCGAGGTTCTCCGGCTGGTGGACCAGAACCCCCGGCAAGCGGGCTGTCGCCTCCTCCTGCGTCGAAGTCACGATCCGGCTGGCGCTCACTGCTGAACAGTCAGTCGTACTTCTCGCAGCGGATGGCACCTGGGTCTACGCCCAGATCCACCAGCCAGTTGCCGGTAGCTTCGACCATCAGGGGCGGCCCGCACAGGTAGACCCATCGGGGGAACTGCCCATCGAGGGCTTCGGCCAGCATGGCTCGGTCGACCCGGCGGTGGTGACCAGCGCGAAGGTCATCAGGATCTCGGGTAAAGCTCTGGACCACCTCGAGCCACCCGCACGAGTCAGCCAGGCGGGCCAGATCCTCCCGGTAGAGCGCGGACTCGAAGTTGACCGACGAGCACACCAGGCGCATGGGGATGGTCAGGGCGGATGCGGCGGCGTAGCGGACGATGGACACCAGTGGGACAACGCCGCTGCCGGCGCCCACCAATAGCAGGGGACCGCCGTCGGCCTCGGTCCAGGTAAACCGTCCGGCCGGCCCGCGAACGTCGACCCGGTCACCGCTTGACAAGCCCCGGACGAGGCGGGGTGAGACGAGCCCATCGGGGATCTCCCGGATTCCCAGGTCGATCACCGAAGCGTCAGGAAAAGGCGACGAGGAGACCGAGTAGGACCGCTGTACCGGTCGGGTTCGCCCCGCTGCGGCCAGCCGCACGTTGTAGTACTGGCCGGGCAGAAATTCGGTCGGCTCAGGCAAGCGCAGTCGCAGGGTCACCGCATCGGGTGTCTGGTCAATGACCTCGATGACCTCCCCAGGTTGCCAATGGGGCCGCGTCAAGGTGGTCTCCCGTCCGCTGTTCCCTGGCGCGCTCAGATCAGACAGGCCTGTAATCATCGAACCGGCGGAGGCATCCACGCTCCAATCGTACATCTAGTAGCCACTAGAAGAACTAGGTTCCTCAGACTTGTCCACCCGTGGCGGACAGCCGTCGATCTTCGGCGAGCAAGTTGAGCACCTCGCCAATGGTCCGCTCTCGCGTCACCGTCTCCCGTAGGGGTAGGTGCCCCTGGATCTTGCACCGGTTGCGGCGGCCATCCTTCTCCTTCACGACATAACCGGCCTCCGTCAGGTCCACAACGATCTCATAGGCGGTGCGCTCGGATGAACTACGATGACTCAAACTCAACAGGCTTCCAGAGGCGTCGATCAGCATGTCTCGGGAACATCTCGTGGCGAGGATTGGGAGGGGCGCCACAGGGAGGCTGGCGGTATCGATATGGGAACGGAGGGCGGTGCCGCATGGGACATCTCCGACGAGCGCGACGTGACCAGCATCAACCTGCTGCCGAAGACACAGGCTGGATCGCCATCTGCCGCCAATCAGCGGTACCTGGCGCGATCTCCCGGGTCGGCAGGGCCGTACGGGAGGGTTCCGTGAACCCAGGCCAAGACCAAGGAGTCCCGACATGACGAGACAACAGCCATTCGTGATCATCGGCGGCGGCCTGGCCGGTGCCAAGGCAGCCGAGGCCATCCGCAAGGAGGGCTTTCACGGCCAGGTGGTCCTGGTCAGCGAGGAGGCGGAGCGTCCCTACGACCGTCCGCCCCTATCCAAGGACTACCTGCTTGGGAAGTCAGAGAGGGAGAAGGTCTTCGTCCATCCAGAGGAGTGGTACTCGGAGCACGATGTCGACCTGAGACTGCACACCCGGGCCACCGCTGTCGACCGGGCTACCCATGAGGTGGTCATGGAGAACAGCCAGCGCCTCGGCTACGACAAGCTGCTGCTGG
>QHCF01000041.1:0-399 GCA_003244275.1 Acidimicrobiales bacterium | reverse complement strand
GCCGGCTGGATCGGGTTGGAGACAGCAGTGGCGGCCCGGGCTGCCGGTGCCGAGGTGACGGTGGTCGAGATGGCTGAGTTGCCCCTGTTGGCGGTTCTCGGCCGCGAGGTGGCCGAGATCTATGCCTCTTTGCACCGAGAGCACGGGGTCGACTTGCGTCTGGGGGCCAAGGTCGCCGAGATTACCGGCGCCGACGGCCGGGCCACCGGAGTCCGCCTGGCTGATAACGCCGTGATAGGCGCCGACGTGGTGGTGGTAGGCGTCGGCATCGTCCCCAACGCCGGCTTGGCCGAGGCGGCCGGGTTGGCAGTGGATGACGGGATTGTCGTCGACGAGAACCTGCACACTACTGACCCCGACATCTTTGCGGCGGGCGACGTGGCCAACGCCTACTACCCG
>QHCF01000186.1 GCA_003244275.1 Acidimicrobiales bacterium | reverse complement strand
TCGTAGAGCATCTTCTCGAAGTGTGGCACCAGCCACCGCTCGTCCACTGAGTACCGGTGGAACCCGCCCCCCAGGTGGTCGTACAGCCCCCCGGAGGCCATAGCGTCCAGCGTCGTGGTCACCGCGTCCAGCGTCGTGGTCACCGCGTCCAGCGTCGTGGCGCCCGCCGTCCCGGGCGGGCCGGACAAGCCCCGCAGCAACAGCTCCACCATGGTCGGCTGGGGGAACTTGGGTGCCCGCCCAAACCCTCCCCACCTCTGGTCATGGACGCCGCGAAGGCTCACCTGGGCCGTCTTCAGCAGGTCTTTCCAAAATATGCTCTCTCCGCCAGGCCCCTTCGCCCTCTCCAGGTCGTCCGGTTCCCCCAGGGACACTCCGACTGGCCCGCCACCAGTGGCGGCCGAGTCGCCCGACCCCGAGACCCGGGCCGCCGAGGCCATGGCCTGAGCCAAGGCCTCGGCCTGAGCCAGCACCTCCGTGCGCTTGTCGTGCCACAGGCCGTCGATGGCCGCCAGCACCTTGACGAAGCCGGGCAGGCCGTGGCGGTCGGCCTTGGGGAAGTAGGTGCCGGCATAGAAGGGCTGGCCGTCGGGGGTGAGGAAGACGGTCATGGGCCAGCCCCCCTGGCCGGTGAGGGCCTGCACGGCGTCCATATATATGGAGTCGACGTCGGGCCGCTCCTCTCGGTCCACCTTGACGGCCACGTAGGCCCGGTTGATCTCGGCCGCCGTATCCTCGTCCTCGAAGCTCTCATGGGCCATGACATGGCACCAGTGACAGGCCGAGTAGCCCACCGAGAGCAGCACCGGGCGATCCAGGGCCCGGGCCGCGTCGAACGCCTCCTGGCCCCAGGGGTACCAGTCCACCGGGTTGTCCCGGTGTTGGCGCAGGTAGGGACTGGTTTCCTCCGCGAGACGGTTCATCCCGGCAAGCGTAGGGCCGACGGGCTAGAGTGCTGCCTGCGCTGGGGGGCCCGCGACGCTGGTCAAGCCTTGACAATCGTGTTACCATCCGTTCCGTAGCGTGTTCGTAATGTAGAGCAGCGACCAGTAACCACGCAGTAAGAGCGAGACAGCAGTACCGAATTACAAAACTGAGGCGGCATTCCGCCGATAACCCGTTGACGGCAGCCAAAGATGGCTGGGAGAACTGAGGTGCTCGGATGACAGGACGGCGGAAGTATCGCAGCAATGCGTTGAAGAAGAAGGGGGGACGGCTGATCGCAGTAGGTGGCCTGCTGGCCACCTCCGCGGGAGTGGTGGCGGCAGGTGCCCCCGCCGGTGCCCAGCCCACCAGCGGCTCGGGTAACTTCTCGGGAGCGGCCATCGGCAACCTGCTGTCGATTGACGCCCTCAACGTCCCCGGCAGCCTGAACCTGGTCAACGCCCAAGTCGCACCGGCCTTGGCCGAGGTCAACTCGGCTGGCGGTCTCATGGCCGGCACCGGCACCGCCACCACAACCGGTGGCAGTGGTGGTAGTGGTGGTAGTGGTGGCGTCAGCGCAGGCAACTTTGATTCGCATGCCCATGCAGCCAACCTCAACGCCGACATCGCAGGAACTCCCGGCGCCGGCACGGGCCTTGGTGGGCTCACCGGCATCCTGGGTGGCGGGACGGGCGGCACCAGCCTGGGAGGCCTCGGTGGCCTGCTTGGCTTGGGCGGCGGAAGCGGCGGTAGTGGCCTTCTCGGCGGTATTCTCGGCAACTCCACCGGCAGCAGTGGCTCTGGCAACAACGGGAATGTCTGCGTCTCCAACAAGAACGGCGGTATCTCCCTGGACAACCTGATCGTGTGCGCCGACCAGACGGCGCCGCCGGACAACAACAACCCGGTGATCAATACTCTGCTGCCCCTTAGTTCCACCGGCACGCCAATCACCAGCGGTGCCGGCAGCCTCGGCAGCCTCGGTGGACTTGGTGGCCTCACTGGCGGCCTCCTCGGCGGCGGTCTGGCCGGCTCGGGCGGTACCAGCAGCGCCATCTTGGGCGGCAATGCCGTCACGGCCTGCGCCCTGGCCCACGACACCTCGGTGAGCGCCACGGGCACCGGTAGTGGCACGGGCACCGGTACCACCGGTACCACCGGTACCAACTGCCTCAATGCTCCTGGTCTAGGTAGCAGCAGTACGACCAGCGGCTCCGGTACTGGAACTGGCTCCGGCACCACCGGCGGTTCGGGGGGCACCACCAGTGCCACCACCTGCCCAACCACCAACGCCAACGGCAGCGGTGGCAACGTCACCCTGCCCAGCAGCACCAATGCCGGTATTCAGGCCCGGTCCACGACCAGCCTGGCCGACATCGTCCTGGGTAGCGGTACCGGCATCGGAGGCCTGCTCAGCGGGCTTGAGTCACTCGCTCCCGGCGCTGCTGCGGGATCCAGCCCGGCGGCAGGCCTGGTTGGCCTGACTGGGCTCAGCATCCGGATTGTCTCCCCCAACACCTTGTGCGCTACTGCGCTGGGTGTCCCGGGTGGGGCCAGCGTGACTTACACCCCCGCAGTGGTCCAGATCGTGCAAGGGGCTAATGCCCAGGGCCAAGGCGGCACTGTGGTCAGCACCCTGAGCGCCAACAACTCCAGCACCAACGGCCTCACCGGTGCTGGCGGCCTCGGCGGCCTCCTAGGCGCCGGCGGCCTGCTCAACATCAACCTGGGCATGCCGGTCAACGTCAAGACGGCGCAGGACGGCACCAGCGCCTCGGCGCAGTCCAGCCTGTTGACCATCTCCATCGGCCTCGGCGGCCTTCTGAGTAGCACCGGCGGTGCCGGTGGCGTCCTCGGCGGCGGCGGCGGCGGCATCCCCATCGTCGGCGGTCTCCTCGGCGGCGCCGGTGGCGGCCTCCTCGGCGGGATTATTCCCGGCGCCGGTACCGGCCCCACCACAACCACAACCGCGGCGGGCGGCGCCGTGACCACGACCACGGCCACCGTTCCCGGTACTCCGGGCCCGCCCACTCCGGGTACCCAGTTGCTGAACATCCAGGTGGCTCCCATGGCGGTGGCGGCCAACGCCCCAGCCGGTGGCATTGACTGCACCACGGCCAACTGCAACCCCGGCGGCGGCACCACTGGGACGGCGGCCAGTTCAGCCGCCACCCCGGCCCTGACGCCGATGGCGGCCACCACCGGGTCCGGCCCGACGTCCTCCACCTTGACCAGCCCCGCCAATCCGTTGGCTCAGGGCCGTAACTCGGCGGCTGACGCTTCGGTCCTGAGCGGTCTGCTCAACCTGCCCGGTACGTCCAGCACCGACAACATCGTCCAGCTGGTCAACACGCCGGTCCCGGGTACCACCCCTCCCAGTACCACTCCGACGCCCCCCGGGCCAGGTACCCCGACCGGTCCCAGCGCGGTTGGCCCGGGTGCGGGTAACGGCGGCGGCAATGCTGGCAACGGTGGGACGCTCCCCTTCACTGGTGAGCATCCCTGGATTCCCTTCGCCGGTGGCGGGCTGCTTGGTGCCGCCCTTCTCGGACTGGGCATCCGTCGCCGGATGGCGCACAGCAGCTAGTCATGGCCGGGGAACCCCGGCCCGGCGGGTAGCCGGGCCGGGACACCGGCTCCGTAGTGTGAAGCAGGAGGACCCCCCACCTTGCGGTGGGGGGTCCTCTTCTTTGTCGGTGCTCACTGATGACAGGGGCTAGCGAGTTCGGTAGACGTTGCTTCGGTGCCCCACATGCTCGATGCGAACTTCCTGGTCGTCGAATGAGTACAGGACCCGCCACGTTCCGCGGACGGCCCGATACAGGCCTTGTAGATCCTGGGTCAGTGGGCCGCCTACCTTCTCGGGGTGGTCGGCCAGTGGGCCATAGGCGAACTCGACGATCGCACCTAGCATCTTGGTGGACCGCACAGCGAGCCGGTCCATGTCCCTCGAGGCGGCCGCCTCAAAGGTGACCCTCCTCAATGGCTACAGCCGGGCCCAGCGGTCGAGGGCGTCCTCCTTGGACAAGGTCATCCCTTCATCGGGGTGGTCCCGGTTGTGGAGCAAAGCGGTCATGGCTTCCTCATCAGCCAAGATCTCCAGGGTTGCCTCGATCGCCTCTAGGTCATCCGGAGCGATCAGTACGGCAGCCGGGCGGCCGTGGGTCGTGACGGTCACCCGCCGATGGGTGCGCCGAACGTCATCCACAACCTCCGACAGGTGGTCACGCACCTTTCCGAGTGGCATTGCGTCTTCCATAGCCAGTAGTCTAGCCAATATTGGAGCCGCTGAAACCGTGGCCGATACCAAGCTCATGTCACCGTCGATCGTCGGGCGGTGACTGAAGTGGTGCCTCTCCGTCGGCGTCGAGCCGTGCCGGTTGAAAAGGTCCTCAAAGTGGCTACTCGACATGCCGCAGACGCTGGCCTCCTGCGGGAGCTCCGTTGTCTTCTGCCGGACACTACCGACGAGGCATGAGACCGTTGTTGGACACCTCGTTACGACCGCCGGAGAGTATCCACACTGCGCTGGCGGCTAGCCAGGCGTGCCCCAGGGTGAGGCCGACCCGCTGGAGCAGGCCGTTGGCCGGTCCCAGGGCGCTTGCGGCTAGGCACAGTCCCGAGACCACGCCGGTGGCGACCGACACCGTGGCTGCTCGGGAGTGGTCGGCGGCGCGCAGCGCCCGGGCGGCCAGGAGCGGGGTGGCGGCCAGGGTGGCGTAGCCCAGCACGGCCAAACTGGTGTGGATCGTGTCGGTGGTCGGTGACACGCCCAGGGGCACGGCAGCCACGCCCAGGGTGGCCAGTCCGGTGCCCACGGCCGTGATCCAAGCCGGGCCGGGTACCGATGCGCGCAGGGCGGCGGCGTAGATCGGGACGCCCACTCCGAATCCCACGAAGCCGGCGGTCATGACCGCTCGGCTGGAGGTGCCGGCGGCCGCCAACTGGCTGATGGCGTCATCGATTGGCGAGTAGCCCGGGCGTATGGACCCGCCCACTATCCAGGCCGCCAGGAACATGGTGGGCCCGGCGACACCGCCCCAGGCTGAGCCACCTCCAGCTGGGCGCACGTTGGTATTCATGGAGCCACATCATGGCGGATTGGCCGGGAGGTCACCCTATCGGGCGGTTCGCTCCCGACGGCTTATCCGACACCCCGAGATGTCATCATGGCGGCATGTGTCGCAACATCACCACGTTGAGGGGCCTGGAACCGCCGGCCACGCCGCAAGAGGTCACGGCTGCCGCCCGCCAGTACGTGCGCAAGGTCAGCGGCGTGCAACAGCCGTCAGCCCGCACGGCTGAGGCGGTCGAGGGGGCGGTGGAGCGGATCGCCACAGCCACGGCCGAGTTGCTGGCCGCCCTGCCGCCCCGCCAGCAGCCGCCGCCCACCCTGCCGCCCCGCCAGCAGCCGCCGCCCACCCTGCCGCCGCTGCGCAGGAGCGGTCGCGCCGTGGTCACCGTGGCGCCCTATAGGCGCTGAGGGGATCTCTGCCCCGTTGCCCACATCAGGGTAAGCGGGTGGGTACTGTTGAGATTTACCGACCAGATCGTGGAGACAGACCCCAGGGGTAGGGCCAGTCTGGGGCGGCCGGAGCGCCGCTACCTGATGCACGAGGAGTCGGACGGCACGTTGGTCCTGGAGCCGCCCGCGGTGGTGACCAAGCTCGAACGGCGGTTCATGGCCAAGCGCTCCAAGCTCAGATCGACGACAAAGCCAGGGCCCATCCGGAGCAAAGGGTCCAGCGACAGCGTCGGCCGCCGGCGCTCTGAGCAGTGCGCCAACTGGAGCTCGATCCGATTCCGGCGGAGAAGCTCGACAGCTTGCACGACCAGCCTGCCTGACGCGGCCAGCATGTAGTTAGCCAGGCAGTGAGAGATAACGGGATGGTCGTCCCGGGATCAGAGTCGAATGAGGCGAGCGGTGGTGGCCAGCTTGCGCCAGGCGGGGACTCGTACCCGTGCGGAGAACACGTCATACCCGGCTGCCTCGATTCGTTCCAGGATGCCGCCGTACAGGACCAGGGCTCCGGTGATGCAGCGGGCCGAGGTCGCCGGCAGCAGCGGTATGCCCTGCTCGGCGGACGAGTAGTAGGTCCGAGTCCGCTCGATCTCGAAGCGCATCAGATCCACCCACTCTGAGGTCACCTGACGTCCCTGAAGGGCGGACCCTGCGCCGAAGCGGGATACATCCTCCACCGGCAGGTACCAGCGTCCCCGCTCGAGATCCTCACCCACGTCCCGCCAGAAGTTGGTGAGCTGGAAGGCGATGCCCAAATCCCGGGCCGCCTGGTTGGCGGCGGGGGAGGTGGGCTCGAGGATGGGCAGCATCATCTCGCCGATCACCGCCGCCGAGCCGTCCATGTAGATCAGCAGATCCTCGAAGCGCGGGTAGCGCTCGACGGTGAAGTCCATGGCCATGGAGGCCAGGAACCTCCGAAAATACTCAGGGTCGAGGTCGAACGCCCGCACGGTGTGAATCACCGCTTTGAGCACGGGGTGGTCCGAGTGCCCTCGCTCCAGGTCGGCGAACAGCTGACGGCCCAGGGCGGCCAGGGCCTGCTCCCGCTCGGGCACCGGCACCGGCCCGAGGTCGTCGACGATGTCGTCGGCGTAGCGGCAGAAGCCGTAGAGGGCGTGCACATGATGGCGCTTGACCTTCGGCAGCAGGGCTGTCGACCAGTAGTAGGTGGTGCCGTAACGGCGATTGAGCTCCCGGCAGCGGGCATACGACTCCTCGAGGGTGACCGTCACCAGCTAGCTCCTGGGGGAGGCCGCCAGCTCGTCGACCCGCTCGGCGCCGAGCCGGCCCGACAGCAACACCATGGGCACGCCCACGCCCGGCACTGTGCCCGAGCCCACGAACACCACACCGGGCAATCGTTTGTCGACGTTGTTGGGCCGGAACGGCCCGGTCTGGAAGAAGTTGTGGGCCAGAGCGAACGGCGTGCCCCGAGCCATGCCCTGGCGCTCCCAGTCGGCGGGGTCGACGAAGCGCTCCACCTCGGCGTCGGTGGGATAACCCAGAGCCGCCACTCGCTCGACCAAGCCGGCCTTGAAGAGGTCGCGGCGGGCAACCCAGTTGACGTTCCCATCGAGGTTGGGCGTGGGTTCGAGCACATAGATCGACGTACGCCCTTCGGGGGCGAGCGACGGGTCAGACACGGTGGGGCTGGTCACCAGGATGGAGGGGTCGGGCTGGGTCTCCCCCCGCTTCAACAACGCGTCGAACGACTCCGCCCACTGGTGCCCGAAATGGATGTTGTGGTGGGTCGCGCCCTCGGGTAACGACCCCTTCACACCCGCCAGCCACACCGCGCACGACGGTGAGTAGTGGCCCCTGCGGGCCACGCGCGGCGCGGCGACGTCGCCGAGCAGGTCGCGGTAGGCGTAGGGCAGGTCGGGGTTGAGCACGACGGCGTCGGCGGCCACGGTCTCCCCGCCGGCCAGAGCCACGCCCGTCACCCCGGACGACGAGCGGGTCACCGCCTCGACGGTTACGCCGTAGCGAAGGGTGGCGCCCGCCTTGGCGGCCGCTGCAGCCAGGCCGCGGGGGACGGCGTGCATGCCCCCGACGGGGAAGTACACGCCCTCCACGGTGTCCATGTAGGTGATGACGCAGTACAGGGCTAGGGCGTCGAACGGGGACAACCCGGCGTACATGGCTTGGAACGAGAACAGGCGCTGGAGGCGCTCGTCGGCGAAGTAGGAGCTCACCGCGCTGGCCAGCTTCTTGAAGCCGCCCAGGCGCACGAGCGACAGCAGCGGGCGCAGGGGCCGGGCGATCGACAGGACCGAGTCGAAGTTGCGGTCGATGAAGTTGGGCAGCTCGAGGCGGTAAAGGTCGGTGAGCCAGTCACAGAACCGGCCGAAGGTGGCCGCCTCACCTGCCCCGCACGTCTGGTGGATCTCGGCGGACATGGCTTCGCGGCCGTGGCGCACGTGGATCACGGTGCCGTCGGCGAAGCACGCCCGGTACATGGGGTCGACGGGCATGAGAGTGAGGTGCTCGGCCATGTCGGCGCCGGCGGCCCTGAACGTGTCGGCGATCAGCCCGGTCATCGTGAGCACGCTCGGCCCCGTGTCGAAGCGGTAGCCGCCGACGTCCCACAGCCCGGCGCGTCCGCCGGGCACGTCAGCCCGCTCCAACACGACCACCTCGTGGCCCCGTCCCACCAGGTGGCAGGCGGCCGACAGCCCACCCAACCCGGCACCGACCACGGCCACCCTCACGGACACACTCTCGGGCGCACCCTCATCGGGCCACGCTAGCGATCGCGGCCAGCCACATAGTGAGCGAGGTCGACGAGTGCGGCGCGCGCCTCGGATGTGATCGTCGCACGATCGAGGGCGGAGACGGCCTCGTCCACCAGGTGGTCTATGGCCGTCTCCACGGCATCGACTGCGCCCGTTCCCACCAGCACCTCCTGCAGAGCGGCCACCTCGTCGTCGTCGAGGTCGGCGGCCCCGTAGCGGCCGAGCACCCGGGCGGCGGCACCGCTGGCCCCCGCCACGGCGGTGGCGAACAACACCGTGGGCTTGCCCTCCCGCAGGTCCTCCCCCACCGGCTTGCCCGTGACGGAGGCGTCGCCGAAGACCCCGAGCAGGTCGTCGGTGAGCTGGAACGCCTCGCCGAGGGGCAGTCCGTAGGCGCTCAGGGGGCCGGCCAGCTCGGCGAGCCTGCCGGGTCTGGCCAGTGCGACCCCGAGGTGGAGGGGCCGCTCGATGGTGTACTTGGCTGTCTTGTATCGACAGATCCGCCGTGCGTGCTCCGCGTCGGCCCACCCGCGGGCCGCGCCGAGCAGGTCCAGGTACTGGCCGAGGTTGACCTCCAGACGCAGCTCGTTGAAGACCTGGCGCGCGGCGAGCGGGGCATCCGCCAGCAACTTGTCGCCATAGACGTGGACGACATCGCCGAGGAGGATCGCCGCAGCCTCGCCGAACCTTGCGCTGTCGCCGCGCCATCCCGCCCTGTGGTGGCGGCTCGCGTAATCCACGTGCAACGTCGCCGCCCCGTGGCGCCATGGCGAGTTGTCCATCACGTCGTCGTGGAGCAGTGCGAAGGCATGGACCATCTCCAGCGCGGCGCCGGCCCGGCGCACCCCGGCCTCTTCCGGGTCCCCGCCGACTCCGACGAACGCCCAGTGGCAGAAGGCCGGGCGCACCCTCTTGCCCCCTGCCAGCACCACCGAGCGCAATGCCCTCAATGGACCCTCGAAGTCAGGGTCGACAGCACTCCAGCGTTCCACCTCGGCATCGAGTGTCGAGGCAAGGCAACCCTCGACCGCGTCAGCGAGCCCAGCCAGCCACGCCGGCGGCGGCGCCGCGGTGGCAGGTCCGTTCACGTTCGCGCCAGCCGGTGGGCGGTCCGGCGGCGGTCCATCCACGGCGTGAACAGCTCGGCGAGGCCGTAGCCCACCCCGAGGATCAGCAGTCCCCCAGCTACATCGGCGAAGTAGTGGTTGCCGGTCACCACGATGCCGAAGATGGTGCCCAGCGGATAGAGCAGCAGGAGCAACTTCCCCCACCATGGGCGGACCAGGCCTATCACCGCCATGGCGCACCACGCCGACCACGCGGTGTGCAGGCTCGGCATCGCCGCGTACTGGTTGGACACGGCGTTGACCGGGCCGTTCTCGAAGTCCCAAAGGCCCCCGATCGTCTTCAGGGTGTCGACGAAGTGGTACGACGCCGGCAGTAGCCGCGGAGGCAGCAGGGGGAAGAACTCGAAGCCGATCAGCGCCAGCGCCGTCGTGGCCGCCAGCGTGTTGCGCCACAGCCTGTAGCGCTCGGGGTAGCGGAAGAACAGCAGGAGCAGCACCGCCACCACCGCCGCGAAGTGGGTGGTCCCGTAGTAGGCGTCCCAGAACTTCATGAACGGCCGGTTGCCTATGAACCAGCCCTGCACCCGGGCCTCCTGGAACGCCCCGAGGAGCTTCTCGAGCGATATGACCCGCTTGGCGTTGGTCGCGGCGCGAAACACCGAGACCGGTTTGTTGCCGTGGATGTCGCGCACCGCGCTGTAGGCCCCGTAGAACACCGCTATCAGGATGACCTCGCGCCACCAGCGCAACGGGGCCCGTCGGGTCGCGCCGGGGTGGAGCGGCTGTTCGGCGAGGCCATGCTGTTCCAGGTTCGGGGATCCCTGCGGACGGATAGCCGAACAGGCTACCGAGCCCCCGCGTGAGAGTATGGGTGGCGATGGCACGCCGGCATGTTCTCCTCGGTGGGGCGGTGGTCATGGCCGTCGCCGCTTCGCTGATCGCGTGGTCTCCTTGGGCGTCGCGCTCGGGCGAGGGAGGCAATGGCTTCGCCGTCGCGGCGGCAAGGGCGCGAACGCTCGCAGCCCACGCCTCGCCGGCCGCGG
>QHCF01000191.1 GCA_003244275.1 Acidimicrobiales bacterium | reverse complement strand
ACGTTGGCGTTCACCTGGTTGAGCAGCTCGGCCGCCCGAGTAAGTTGTCTGCGGGTGGTGCCCCCTGCTCTGACCACCAGCAAGGTGGCATCGACGCGCTTGGAGAGGATCGCAGCATCAGTCACGGGAAGCACGGGCGGACTGTCGATGAGGACAATGTCAGCCCGGGCCCGTAGCGCGGCCAGGATCTCGGTGGCTCGCTCACCGGCCAGCAGCTCAGACGGATTAGGAGGGATGGGCCCGGAGGACAGCAACATCAGTCCGTCTTCACCGGGGACGTCTTGAAGTGCGGCGGACAGTGCCGAATCGCCGACGATGACCGAGGTGAACCCGACCACGTTCTTGCATCCGAAGAACTCGTGAAGGCGAGGGCGTCGAAGGTCGCAGCACACGACGATGGTGCGCTGCCCGGCCCTAGCCAGGGCGATCGCCAGGTTGGCCAGGGTCGTGGTCTTTCCCTCGTTTGAGGCTGGGCTGGTCACCTGAAGCGCCCGCAGCGGGCGGTCCATGCCCAGGAACTGGACCGAGGTGCGCAGGCTCCGGTAGGCCTCTGCTGCTGGGGACCTGGGCTCGATGACGGAGACCAGCATGGGAGCGGTGTGGTCCTGCCACTCGGCCACCACCGGGATGAGTGCGAGGGTCGGTGCTCTGGGAAGCACCTGCTCGACGTCCTCCTTGGTCTTGATGGAGTCGTCGAGATACTCGCGCACGAAGGCCAGGCAACACCCGAGGACCAAGCCGGCGGCCAGGCCGAGCAGCGCGTCTGTCGTGGGCTTGGGAGATATTTGCGCAGGGTTGGGGCTGGCCGGGCCGACCAGCTCACCGCCGCCGGTGGCCAAGGATGCATTGAGCTGCAGCTGGCTTTGTTGCTGGGTCAGTGCCTGGAGCTGATCGGACAAGCCGGCCCTCTGCGGGGCCAGGCTCTGGCTGAGGCGAGCCCGCTCGCCAGGCGGTGCCTGGCTGACCTGGTTGTCGATGCTGGCCACCTGGGCTTTGATGCCAGTGATCTTTGACTGGATCGCAGTGGCGGTCGTAGAGAGATCATTCACTGCCTGTTGCTGGCGGACTTGGATGTATGCACGTGCGTAGGCATTGGCCACCCGCGCCGCTCCTGCGGGGCTTGACCTTTGGGCGATGATCTGGACCACGGCCGTGGTGCCCATCTGGACGGTCGAAACAGGAGGTGCACTGCCAATTACTTGCTCAACGGCGTGGCGCACGGACGCGCTTTGAAGAAGCTGGGTCTCGGTGGGTACGTCGACGGTGGCAGCGGCTTGGACGCCGCTGGAGGCCAGGACCGATTGGGAGAGGCGAGGCTGGAGGAGTAGTGACGCCACTCCCTGGTAGACGGGGCTCTGCAGACTGGCAAATATCACCGCTCCGACGCTCAAGACGACTGCGGTCACAAGCAGCGACCACTTGCGCCGCCAGACGATAGTTGCATACCGCCTGAGGTCGAGCTCTGGGGAGCGTTCGGGCGACGCCATGATCAGAGATTACTCCCGCCGGTTCGCAATATTGACGGCTTGACCAGGACGCCAATGGAGCTAAACGCGCTAAGGTGGCGACCGATCTCGCCAAGGAGATTCCTGGGCGGCCAGACGGATCCGGGCTCCACGAGAGGCCGAACGACGGATGAGGATTGGTTGGCAGGCGCTTCGTGGATTGCGCATCTGTCTGCGATGTCTGCCTCCGGATCTTGGTAGCGCTCTAGCGTATCGTCTGCCAGCTGGTTGGCTCGCCACCCCAATTGATGCAACAGTTCACCTGCGGGGACATCGCATATCGTTCCGTGTCCGCAGTCAGGTGGACGTTGTTCAAAGGGTCGTCTATTTCACGGGGACCTATGAGCCAGCAGAGACCGAATTCATGCTGAGTCGGCTGAGACCGGGCTCCGTCTTTGTGGACGTAGGGGCGAATCTCGGCTACCACACTCTGCTTGCTGGCGAGGCGGTCGGACCTAGCGGTCGGGTCATTGCCATTGAGCCGGTGGCGTCCAACGTCGCAGCCCTTAGGAGCAACATCTCGGACAACGGCTTCTTGAACACGACTGTTATTCATTGCGCGGCGACGGCCGAGGACGGTGTGGCGCGCCTGGCTGGGGCTGACGAAGGCGGTCAAACCGGTTGGGGCGGTCTTGACGCCGGGGGTTCCCTGGTAGTCAAGGGTAGGCGACTCGATGACCTGGTGGAGCAGTTCGGTGTGGACCGTGTCGATTTCCTGAAGATCGACGTCGAAGGAGGAGAGCCCGACGTGCTCAGCGGCGCGCGTCATCTGCTGAATGATCCTTTGATGAGTGGACCCTTGATGGTCGAGCTGAATGTTCCCCGTCTGGCTGCCAGGGGTCGGCGACCTGACGATGTCGTCGAGTTGCTCTGCCAGGCGGGCTGGGTTGACCGGACTCCGCCTACGCTGCGGTCATCCGGTCCGGTCCAGACCCGAGTGTTCGAACGACGATAGCGCAATGAGCTCCATGCCCTCCGCTACCGCCAGCAGGCTGGACCACCGATATTGGATGCACACGCTAGCCAGGGGCCTACCGTGGTTGGCGGCGGTGGTAATCGGGGCAGGCGTCGCCCAGCCTCACTACCTCCGGGTGGCGTTGCTCGTTCCCCTGGTGCTCATAGCCCTGGCGCTCGCCCAGCGAGCCCCAGGAGCGGTCATTGTCGGCGCATTCCTGGTGCTCCCGATGCTGGGCCTGATTCGTCGTGTCGTAAACGGGGCCAGCGGCTCAGTGTCAAAAGACCCCCTTCTCCTGATCCTGCCAGCGGTCGTCGGCGTCTTGTTGTTAGTAGCCAGCCGGCATCACCCGTTGAGCTACCCGACCCAGATGACGCGCGCCGTGCTGGTGCTGTGCGCCCTGTCGGTGGCCGCGGCGTTTAATCCATTGCAGGGCGGCCTCCTCGTGGGCTTGTCCGGGTTGCTGTTCCTACTGGTCCCGGTGCTGTGGTTCTGGATTGGCCGAACGCTGGTCACAGACAAGCTTCTCAAGCGGCTCTTGTGCGTGGTGGCAGGTCTGGGGGTCCCGGTCGCCATCTACGGGCTTGCCCAGAGCCTCATAGGCCTGCCGTCATTCGACAAGGCCTACGTCGCCGGCGCCATCTCCCAGTACCACGCCCTTGACGTGGGTGGCACGGTGAGGGCATTTGGCCCTCTGACGTCCGCCTTCGAATACGCCGCCTATTTGGGTTGTGCCCTGCTCATCTGGTTCCTGCTCGCCATTCATTCGAGGTGGCGCCTCGTGGCTCTACCCGTTATCGCCCTCCTGGGCTATGCACTGGTGCTGGCGTCGTCCCGGGCAATCGTCGTGCTCACGGTGGTCAGCCTGGCGCTGGTGATCGCCGCCCGCCGCCGAGCCCGGCTGAGCCTCGCGATTCTCGCCGGCCTTGGCCTGGTCACTGTTCTGTCGCTGGGGCTCTCGCAGGTGAGCAAAGCTACCCACGCGGGCTCCAGTACGGGCGCCCTCGTCCAGCACCAGGTGGCAGGACTGGCGAATCCCTTCAATCCCAAGGACTCAACTCTGGGCACGCACCTGGGCGAGATCGTCAATGGGCTCCGACTGACTGCCCTCAATCCGATCGGACGGGGGCCCGGCGCGGTGAACCTGGGTGCAGTCAAGTATGGAGGAGCGGTCGCCGCCACCGAGAGCGATCCCTCCAATGCCGGCGTTGCCCTCGGTGTGCCTGGGCTGGTGTGCTACCTGATCATTGCCGTCGTAGGAGCTCGCAGTGCCTATCGACGAGCCAGGTCGAGGCGCGACCTGTGCTCTTTGGCAACCTTGGGTTTGCTGAGCGTCTTGGCCCTGCAGTGGCTCAACGGCGGCCAGTACGCGGTCGCACCGATCCCCTGGCTGGTCCTGGGCTGGTTGGACGCTCCGACCAGTCACGGGGACGGCACAAGCCTCGCTCGTCTCCCTACCTCCAGCACCACCCAATCCAATAGCACCAGCCGCCGGCGCACCGACCGCGGGCGTGTCGACCCCAGCGAGGTTGTACCCAGCCGTTTGCTCGAGGTGCTGGGCCGCCGCCGCTGGTTTGTAGCGGCAGTTGCCATACTCACCACCGGCTTCGCCCTTGGAGCCTCGCTCAGCCAAAGTCCTGTGTACACGGCGACCGCCCAGATCCTGCTCGCTCCCACGGAGTCACAAACCGTGGTCGCCGCTGGCCTTCGCCGGACAATAGCGCCGCCCGACGTATCTAACCAGGTCCCGGTGGTGCAGAGCTCACCGGTTCAGGATGAAGTCCGCAAGCGCTTGGGCTCGGTGCCGCCAGTGCTCGTCTCCGAGGTAGGCAGCTCCCAGGTGATCAAGGTGCAAGCAGCCGGCTCAACTCCGGCGGCCGCGGCATCCATTGCCAATGCATACGCCAAAGCATATGTCTTGTATAACCAGGCGGCTACTTCCAACCAACTCACAGCGATAGCCGACAAAGTGAGCCGCCAGGTCTCTGTGGTCCAGCACCGAATCGTGGATCTGACTGCCCAATTGTCAGATCCGGCGTTCGTTGCCTCACCGGCCGCCGGTGCGGCTCGGGCCGAACAGGGCAACCTCATCGGCCAGCAGCTGGTGCTCCAGCAGAGCTTGGCCTCACTTCAACTCGACCAGGTACTGAGCAGGGGGAGTGCCAGCGTCTCCGCCCCGGCGACTGCCAACCCGCGGGCGGTCTCGCCTGACCCGGCAAGGAGCGCCATTGTCGGTTTGGGCGTGGGTCTCCTCCTCGGCGGCGGTTTGGCTCTGTTGTTGGGGAACCTGGACCGCTCTGTCAGCCTCCCGGACGATGTCTCCAGGGGTCGTCAGGGTATCTCCACGTTGGCCGCCATCCCGAGATTCACCCTACAAGAGCCAGAAAAGGGCATGCTCGTACACCCTGAGATGGCAAGTGGGCCAACCGTTAGGCGGGCGTTCCAGGGTCTCTGGGAGTCCCTCCAAGTCATTGGCATGGACCGCCCGCTCGGGGTTATCTCGATCACCAGCTCCCTGGTCAACGAAGGTAAGACAACCACGGTTGCAGGGCTGGCTGCGGTCTTGGCCGAGACGGGCCGACGGGTGGCGGTGATCGACTGCGACCTGCGCCGGCCTCGGCTCCACCAGCGCTTGGGCCTGGCGAACACTGTGGGCCTCACCTCGGTACTGGTTGGTGATGTCTCGCTCTCGGCGGCCATACAGCAGGTACCCGGCCAGGCCAACCTCATGCTCCTGGCCTCGGGGCCCGTCCCGCCCAATCCGGCGGAGCTGTTGGCGGGGCAGCGCATGAGTGAGGTACTGATCGCCATGCAGCGGCGGGTCGACGTGGTGTTGATCGATACGCCGCCAGTCCTGTCAGCCACCGATGCCGCCTTGGTCTCGAGCCAGGTCGATGGCACGGTCCTGGTCGTCGCGGCGGGCAGGACGACTCAACCTCAGATGTCCCACAGCATCGAGCTCTTGGCCCAGGTGTCAGCCCCGCTCCTCGGCGTCGTCCTGAATGGGCTCGCGCCGCGTCCTTTATCCCGCATTGCTGGATTCCTCGCCCGGTCGGTACCAAAGCACCCGGATCTGCCCCGCTATCGGCGGCGGGTCAGGCGACCCTGGCTGGTCTCGCCGCGCCTGTGAGCATCAGCGCCACGATCATCCTCAGCAGGCGGGGAGTCCTGGCTTTGGATGAGCGGGTGCGGATGGTGAGTCAGGCCACTCGGGTCACTGAGATTGTGGCGGCCGACAAACCCAGCGAGGCCGTCTCGCGCCTCGTGCCAGGCTCTCTCGCATATCTCCTGGATGTCAACGCCGTTACTGCTGCGGCTGCTGCTGCCCTCTGGGCCAAACGAAGGCCATACGTCGTTGATACCGGTGACGACCCGGCCACGTTGGCTCGCCCCAGGAGAGGCAGCGGCGTGGCTGTAGCTCATGGCACTGTCGAGCGTCTCATGCTGAGCCGGGCCAGTGGGGTGGTGTGTCGAGGTTGGTTTCACCAGCAGATCCTTAGAGCAAAGACCTCTGCACCACTGCTGTGGGCGCCTGACACCGTGCCTGATCAGATCCTCGATGACCGTGGTGTCACGACGCCGCTAGACGACCTGGTATCCAGCTTCGGGTCTGCGTCCATTCCCCTCACGAGTGATCGTGCCTACGGCTGGGAGGTCGTCGACCTAGTGGCGAGGCAGGCGGATCTCCGCGGTCTGCTGGTCGTGAACGGCCCCGGGATCATGGCCTTGAGAACACGCGCCGCTCGACTGGGGGTGTCCGCAAGGATACAGATCGAACCGGCCATGCCGCTTAGAACGCTGGCCGGCCGGCTAGCGCCTGCAGGCTTCGTCACTTCGGTCCAGTCGGATGACCTGGCTGGGTGGGTACGAACCACCGGGAAGCTGCCGATCGCCCTTGGCATGGGAAAGGCGCTCCTGGCTACCAGGGTGGGGGAGGCGTCTCGGATTCTCCCGGACTGCCTGCTGGTGTCGCCGGGACCGGACTCTGACCTGATTGACCAGCTTGCTGGCGCAATTGCGGCAGGAGTACCGAACGGCTGGGACGATAGGGCGAGAGCGCTGGCAGAAAGATACCGGCGCAGCACCGTGGCCTTCGAGCTCGGCTCCTACCTTGGGAGTCTCGAGGTGGCTCACGCCTGGCGGAGCACCTCGCGGTAGACCTCAGTCACCTCCTCAGCAACCCTCTGGGGACGAAATTCCTCAGCTCGCTTCCTTGCCGCAGATCCCAAGGCCTGTCGTAGATTGCCGTCTCCAGCTAGGCGCCCGAGCGCCGTGGTCAGTGCGCAGGCGTCGCCGGGGGGATAGAGCAGGCCATCAACGCCGTGAGTGACGATCTCCGCTGGTCCTCCATCTCCAGCGGCCACCACAGCCAGACCTGCGGACATCCCCTCCACCACTACCTGGCCGAACGGTTCGGGGATGATGGAGGCATGCACCAGGACGTCAAGTCGGTCAAGCTCGGCGGCGACATCATGGCGGAACCCGACCAACTTGATCCGAGCTTCCAAACCGTGGTCGTTGATCTGGCGATGTAGCGCCTTCTCGTAGGTCTCCTCATCTGTCCCGAACATCGGGGAACCGATGATCGTTGCCTGCTCGGGACCGTTCGGAAAGGCGCGACTGAAAGCATCGACAAATATGTGCTGGCCTTTCCATGGGGCAATCCTGCCCACCATCCCGACCTGAAGCGGACGGTGCGGAGCTCGGGGCGAAGCACAGGTAAGGTATGGCCCTATCGGGCTTGGCACTACCGTGCCCTGGCCAGCAGGCAGGTGAAGGGTCGCGAGCGTCGAGCGGGAGTTGGCGACCACGGCCGAGGGGATATGGCGGGCCAGGAGGCGTATCAAGGAGACGGCCGGACGCGGCAGGTAGTCCTCCTCGACGCGGTCACGGATGTGCCAAATCGCCGGAATGCCGGCCGCCCTACTCGCCACCCCGCCGTATAGCGCGGCCTTGAGCGAGTTGGTGTGCACCAGATCAGGACGGAGGTGAGCCAGACGTGATCGAAGCCTTATCGCGTGGGTTGCGGCCGCCACCGCTGTGTGGGCAGGGAAGTGCCCCACCCGGAGGCGATCGCGATGCATCCCCCGGGCTGCTTCGGCCATTGGCAGCACCTCGACGGAGATCCCGGCCTGCGTCAGCTGGGCTGCCAGCGGCCCGTCTTCAGCCAATATGACGTGAGCATCGACCTCGCTCAGGGCCGGTAACAGCCGGAGCATGGCCAACTCACCCCCGGACAACCGCGCACAATGGTCCAGGTACACGACTCGCAGCCTCGAGCGGTGTCGAGGCCTTACCGCCCGTTCGTACACTGCCAAGTTGCGATGAGCTGCCTCTGACCAGGTGAACCTCTCGGCGTGGCTCCTACACGCCGCCGGCCCTGGGAGCGGCTCCGACCCGTCAATAGCGCCGAGAAGTCGTCTGGCCAGTGCGTCGCGGTCCCCGGCCCGCACTATGAGGCCCTTGTCGAGGCCTGCCAGCACCTCGGGTAGGCCGCCGGCATCAGTACCCACCACCGGCGTGCCAGAGGCGAGGGCCTCGAGGACCACCAAACCGAACCCCTCGAGAGCGAGGCTGGGCACTATAGAGATATCCGCAGCGCGATAGCAGTCCACGAGAGCCTCGTCACCCAACGATCCGAGAAAGCGCACTGTGTCCTCGATGCCCAGCTCCGTGGTTAGGGCTTCAAGGCGAGCTCGCTCGGGTCCGGTCCCTACCACCAGGAGGATGGGTGAGACGCTCCTGGGGCGAAGCTGAGCCCACGCACGAAGTAGGACATCGACGCCCATCCGGCTGACGAGCCGCCGGACTACGACGGCAATCCAAGCGTCGCAAGGGAGGTTGAGTCCCTGCCGGGCCATTGCCCAATCCCCGGGCTTGAAGTGGGTCAGATCGACACCCGGAGGGATCACGTGGATATGCCAGGGGGAGATGCCGTACCTCTCGACCAATAGCCGACGGAAAGCCGCCGAGAGAGTAACTATCTCGGCTGCTCGCCGGTACACAAGACGCTCTACGAGTTGCTTTGCTTTCACCGATGCCAGCCCGTGGCCGGCGGCAGTGCTTTCCCCGGCCCAGGGCCCCTGGAAGTGGACCACCAACGGACATTTCCGCAACGCACCGACAGTGAGGGGCAGGATTGAATACAGGGCAAAGTGGGAGTCGACGACAGAGGTCCCGGGGGAGACTCTGTTGGCGACAGCCCAGAAACGAGCGACCCGAACCAGCAAGGGTGATCCCGAGGCGCCGGCTGGTGTAACTCCTGGAGGTAAGTGCGAATCCGGACCCGGACCCAATACGACGGCGTCTGCTCGCCACCGGCAGGCCGGCGTGGAGTCGCCCGCCGAGCGAATAGAAGTCAGCAACCCCCGGAGGTACCGGTTGAGCCCACCTTCCTCGACTGACCAGCCCATGCCCAGGAGCAGGGCGCGGTCGAGATGGTTGTCAGGCGTCGGCGATAAGGACTGCACGCCAGAGGCCGTCATGCTCGTGAACCCCAGCCAGGTTGTAGACGGTGTGCAAGCGCACACGGGAGAACCCGGCATCCAGGACCATCTGCGCGAGCGCGTCGAGAGATGGGATCCACCACATGGCGGACCACCAACCTCCCAGGTATTGGACCAGTTGGTTATCACTGCGCTTGAGGTGCAAGTCGATCACGTCCGCGATCAGGGCTGTACCTCGTGTCACCGAGCGGATGTGCCGGAGGGCGTCCAAGGGTCGCTCCAGGTGCAGGAGTAGGTCGGCCACGTGCACCAGGTCAAAGGTGCCGAGTGCTGCCGGGTCGAGGTCGTAGACGCTGGACACCACCCGTTGGACCTTCGAGTTGAGGGCACGATGAGCAAGTGAGAAGCCCTGACCCGACTCACGATCTAGCCCGTCCGCAACGATCGCCGACCGTAGCTGGGGCGGCAGGTCAAGAGAGGACAGGCGGTCGATATCGACGGCGACAACCTCGGCTCCGCGGCGCTCCAGCTCAAATGCCCAGAAGCCGTCGAAGGTGGCGACATCGAGGGCCCGCTGGGTGCTGAGATCCGCCGGTAGCCCGTAGTGAGGTACCAACGGCCGGTGGTCGAAGATCCCGGGAGTGACCACACCACCGGGCAGCTCGATCGAGTGATACCAGGGAAACGCATCGACCGCTTCATCCATGTCCGATCCGCCAATGACCGGCCCTTCCCCCAACTGCTTGCCGCCACGCGCGGTGCTACCGCTATGGACGGGGGAGAACCACGCTCGAAAATATTGGAGGGCGTCCTCGAAGTTGCGGCTTTGAATCAGGAGCTGGGGAAGCGGATCCGCGAAGATGAGGCGGCCACTGGCGGCTGTGCCACCGCCCAGCCGACTTGTCCGACGTATCAGGCGCCCAACGCTATCGGGCACCTCGATCGTCGCAGAAAAACCGCGCCAGGTGTAGGACCGTGTGCTCACGTCTTCGGACGCTAACAGCTAGGTCCGCCACCCTCTTCGGCCGTCACCCCAGGCGATCGACGTGACGGGAGCTTGGACTTACGGATGAGTGCTCGGCTTGGCGGATCCGGTGCAGGCCCTTTCAGGGCGCCATTGGACCGTCGGAAACGCGGGCGTGAAGGGTGATGCCCCGGTCAGTCGGTCGGCTACCTGGTCCCAGCGGTCCCCGCTCCCCGGCACGGCGATGAAGTTGGCCTGCCCGGACCAGGCCTTCGGGTACTCGACCAGGCAACGGTCATCGGGCTGGTAGAGGAACACTCGGTATCCCAGCCGGGCGAGGAATTGACGGATGCGTTCGCCGCCGTCCCAGATCTCGACGATGACTACCGGTCTATCCTTTTCGAGGAGTCGCTCAGCTCCTCTGAGCACCAGCTCGTCGTGGCCTTCGGCGTCGATCTTGAGAGCTACCACCTTGTGACCCTCAAACCATTCGGGGTGCCCACCGATCACGCCATCGAGAGTGCGTACCCTTACCCGCTCCACTCGGGCGTCGCTGCCGGCGGCATCTAGCAGGTGGTTGGCGCCATCCAGATCCGTGGTGAGCGCGCCATCGTGATCGCGATCCCCCAAGGCGAAGGGAAAGATCCGGACCCTCTCCTCGGCGCTGTTCAACTCGACATTGAGACGTAATGCGTCACGGGCAGATGACCCGGGCTCGAACGCCGACACACGGGCGCCAAGGCCGGCCAACGGCAGAGCGTAAATTCCGATGTTGGCGCCGACATCGATCACACTGTCTCCCGGCCTCAACAGGTGGGTGAGGAACGCTTGCTCATCTGGCTCGTGAGAGCCGGTTGCGGCCACGACACCAGCCAAGGTGCTCCACGGCGGCATCCGGAGGCGGACGCCACGGTCCAAGGAGATCACGATCGGGCGATGTGCCACGCGGCGCCAGATCTGCCAGGCCCACATTCGAGCCAACGCATGGACACGGTGACCGCGAGCTCTGGGGTTCGAAAGGACCAGCATCGACACGAACCCACCCCAACTCACCCACCGTGCCGGTCGCGTGAGCCGGGAGCCTGTGCAGCGGGTTACGCCCCAACGATGGAACTGCATGAGCAGCCGATCGGCAACAAGCGCCGATGTGGAGTTGGACACTCAGGGACTATATCTCTCGACCAACCGGAAGCCTCATGGCCCATGACCCGAATCCGTGTAAACCTCGGGTGGTGGCTCCTCGCCCGGGCAAGAGGTCGGCCGCCCCAAGATCCTTGGTATCTACCGGCATGGTCCCTGCGGGCGCCTCGGGCGTAAGGGACTACGGCCATCTGCTTGGTGACGAGCTGCGCCGGCGAGGGAAACCGGTGGACGAGGTGTGGGTCGTCAATGACGGGCACTGGCTGGTCGGGTCGTTCAGGGCATCGGCACGTCTGCTGGGTTGGGGCCTACGAGTGCCCTCCGACACTCAGGTCGTCTGGCACTACAGCTCGTTCGCATACGGTTGGCGGGGAATCCCGTTGCCCGGAGTGCTTCTCGGCCTCTTGCTGGGGACTCGTGGAATCCAAGTGCTGACCGTCCTTCATGAACCGGCCTACCCCTGGGGACGACGCGGGATGCGGGGGCGCCTGCAGGCAGTAACCCAATGGATGGCTCTGCCGCTGGTGGTTCTCGGATCTTCCGCAGTGGTGGTGACAACGGCGAGGCGTGCGGCGCTGCTTCGCAGACTCCCTAGGCCCCTGCGCCGAGAAGTGCATGATCTGGCGGTGTTCTCCACCGTCGAGGTGGCGACGGTGGGCGCCGGCCAGCCTGAGGGGGGACATGGTTCGTCCCTAGGGCTGCTTGGCTATACCGGCGACGGCGCCCGGCCTGACCTGCTGTTCGAGGCCCTCGGCGCGCTGGGGCCGCCACCTGGTCTTCGGGTGGTCCTGATTGGCGCTCCGGGCCCCGAGTCACCTGACGGGTGCCTTTGGACGCAGCTTGCAGCCGCGGCCGGCTTGGCCGACATCATAGAATTCACCGGTGTCGTGCCGCCTGAGGAGCTGAGCCGTCGTCTGCAAGCTTGCGACATAGCCGTTCTACTCAACGAGTACGGCCCGAGCAGTCGCCGGACTACCCTGGCAGTCGCTCTAGCCCACGGGATGCCCATTGTGGCGCTCGATGGGCCTGATGGATGGAGCGAGATCGCGTTAGATGGAGCCGCTCTCATTGTCCCCTGCGAACCACAAGCCCTGGCTACGGCCCTCGATGCTCTCCTCGCTGATCCATCGCGGCGCCGGGACCTGGGACTGCGAGCTCGAAGGTTCTATGAGCACCGGATGGGCGTCACCCACGTGGCCGACGCCATCACTGAGGTGCTCATGCAACTTTGAGCACGACGGCCAGTCCGCTGGAAGCCGTGCTAGTTGGCATGGGAGAGTCGTGGTGCACAAGTCTGACCAGAGCCCAAATGACGACACGCAGCCATTGCCAGCGCTTTCGCCACAACAACCAGTCGATGTCGGCAAGCAGTGATTGAGCACTGGTAAAAGAGGGATAGGAGACGCCGGTCGAGCCCGGAGCCGACTCAAGCAGAAGTCGGACAAGGTCGTCGGCGTCGTACCCGTCCCGGACATGCGGGAACTCTTGGAGGTCTTGGCGTTCGGCCACCTCCAGCTCTCGGCGAACAGCGGAAAGCGGGGACCGCCGGCCGGACGGGACGTGGATGATAGCCGTGCCCCCGGGGCGCACAGCGCGCAAGACGTGTTCCAGGAATGCCCTATCATCCTGCACGTGTTCCAGAACGTCAGACAGGCAGAGCAGGTCGACCGATCCGTCCCGGATCGGTAGCGACCCAAGATTGGCTATGACCCTGGTCCCGCGACCGCGAGCTTGGTGGTCGAGGACGACATAGTTAGCGCGCAAATCCGGTCGCAGTAGGCTGCTCAGATTTCCCTCACCGCCCCCAAGATCCACTATCGACGCACCATATGAACCGTGGATCGAGCAGAGTTGCGCCACTCGCCTGAGCCGTACGAACTCGCCCGCGCCAGTCGGCTCCATGCGCTGACGCACTCCGAGCAGCAGGCCGCTCAACTCGGGGCCCTGGACGTCTCGACCCACATGCCCAGCACAGCCAACGCCCACACTGGACGCCACCCCGCCTGGCCGGCCAGATATCCGCGCCATAGGTCCTCGAGCCCTTGGCGGCTGAACCCTAGCCCCGCGTCGCCCAGCGTGACTATGCCACCCTCGACGCGCTCACGAAGACGACCCTTCATCCAGTCGTCGATAGGCAGTGTAAAGGTCCGCTTGGCGCGGGTGACGAGGCGGTCGAGGTCAGAGTCCACTGCTGCGACCAGGTTACTCTTGTCCCATCTCTTTGACGATGAACCCTGTCCCCTCAGGGCAACGTCAACCACATTGTCGTCCAGCAGGGGCACCCGGACCTCGAGGCCGTGTGCCATGCTCATGCAGTCGGTATCACGCAACAGTTGGAACGGCAGGTAGTTGGTCATCTCCAGTTCCCCCACCAGGGCTCTCGCCGGCTGGCCCGGCAGGCGCCAGGCATGGATTGGTCCGTCGGCAAAGTGTCGACTAGGCGGCCAGATCTCTGCCAATTCGCTTGCGCCGAATAGTCCGCGGACCGCTTGGTACGCCGTCCCCCAGCCGCCGCCGACGATTGCATTGAGCGCTCTGCGCTCCCGGGCATGGGCTAGGCGACGCGACCAGCCCATGGCACGCAGCGCGCCCCTTGGCAACACCGGCACGGCTCGTAAAGCCCGGCCGGCACGCACGAGGTGTGGTACGTGACGGAAGGTGGAGTAGCCGCCGAACAGCTCATCACCTCCCAAGCCCGAGAGAGCGACGACGCTGCCGGCGTCTCGGACGGCTCGGGAAATGAGCCATGAGTTCATGCCGTCAACGGTCGGCTGGTCCATGTCTTGGACGAACCGCCCGACTGAGGCGATCGCCTCGTCGACGCGAACAGGAACGACCGTGTGCTCGAGGCCGAGGCGCCTGGCCATTGTGGCTGCCTCTGTCGATTCGTCAGTCTCCGAATCGAAGCCGACCGTGTAGGTCTGAAGGCGAGCCCCGACCTCACATGCCAGCCGAGCTATCACCGCGGAGTCGACCCCAGCAGAGAGGAAGAGACCAACGGAGACGTCGGCCACCAGATGGCGCCGCAGCGCATCCATCAGGACGTCGCTCAATTCGCCTGGAGCCGGCGCCTCAGCGTCGAAGGAGACAACCGGTAGCGACCAGTACCGGACCAGCCGTGTGTGACCGGCCTCCCACACAAGAACATGGCCCGCAAGCAACTCTGTTATACCGGAGCGGATAGTTCCCGGCCCCGGTACCCATCCGAGGCGAAGGTAGGAGTTGATCGCTCCCGGATCAATCGAGTCACCTGGCCGGGTCAGTGCTTGAACCTCTGAGGCGAAGGAGAGGCGGTCTCCTTCGATCCGGTAATAGAGAGGCTTTTGACCTAGCCGGTCGCGGGCCAGGAGCAGTCGTCGACGCCGTTCGTCCCATATAGCGAAGGCGAACATCCCCCGGAGGTGGCGGGCCATGTCGTCGCCGTGCTCCTCGTAGAGGTGAACCAACACCTCCGTATCACTGGTGGAACGGAACCGGTGGCCGCCCGCCTGGAGCATGGATCGCAGTTCTGCAAAGTTGTATATTTCACCGTTGAAGGCAACCCACGTGGTATCGTCCTCGTTCGACAACGGTTGGTCTCCGAGCGGGCTGAGGTCGATGATGCGCAGCCGAGTGTGCCCGAGAGAGCAGCGCTCGAAGGAGCGGGTACCATTGGCGTCGGGGCCTCGGTGCCGAAGTCTCTCGGCCATCTCCTCCACCTCCACCTCCGCCACCATCACAGTGTCCTGCGCCCCGACGACCCCCACGATTCCGCACATCGCCACCTACGATACGCTCGAACACCTCCCCGTCCAGTGCTGCGGCCGCCGACTGGCCGCTACGACAGGTGGTACCCGTGAGTGCAAGACCTGAGAGCAAATGCTCGCTCAACGTCCCCCCGAAGCCGGTGGCCCCTGACACGCAGGTGCAAACAGCATCCGTAAGTGTGTGCATCGCCAGCCTGAACACTGCACAAGCCACTGAGCTCTGTGTCCGATCGGCTCGTCGCCTCGCCGGCTACCCATTGACGATCCAGGTCGGCGATTGTGGTTCCAGCGACGGATCACTTGACATGCTGCGCAACTTCGGGGCCATGGAATGCCTCTCGCTGGAGGTGGCGCCGTCAGGCCGCTATCGGACCGAAGGCGGGACTCAAGAAGCGGAGCGGGCCACCGAAATACATTGTATGCGCCTGCTGGCGAGTACGCCGAGGCACGAGCAGACGGCTCGCCCTAGTTGCGAGAATGTCGTTCACGGTCTTAATGGCCTATTGTTGCGCCTACTGTGGTAGCTCCGCCGCTTGTCGTAATCGAACCTGAGAGGGGGTGGTCTCCACTTCGGCTGCGTGATGTGTGGCGTAGTCGGGACCTTCTGTATTTTATCGCGTGGCGGGATATTAAGGTACGTTATACTCAGGCTATTTTGGGAGCCGGATGGGCCGTAATCCAGCCCCTGCTCCTGGTGGCGGTATTCTCGGTAGTACTCGGTCGGTTGGCCAAGATACCCTCCGAGGGTGTGCCATACATCGTTTTTGCCTTCGCTGGCCTTGTTCCTTGGACATTCTTTTCGAATGGGGTGGCTGTGGCGAGTGAGAGCCTTGTGAGTAGCTCCAACCTGGTTTCAAAGGTTTACTTTCCTCGTCTAGTGATCCCGATCGGTTCACTGCTTGCGTGGCTCCCTGACCTAGCTATCGCATCGCTAATGCTCCTTATTTTGATGCTTGCTCATGGCCTCATTCCAGCCTGGACCACAGTGCTACTACCCCTGCTTGGGGGTTTCGCTCTTCTCGCTGCTGTTGGCGTGAGCCTATGGCTTTCGGCACTCAATGTCTATTATCGAGACGTACGTTATGCGGTACCATTCTTTCTCCAGATCGGCCTATTCGCCACCCCCATAGTTTATCCACCGACGCTTGTCCCGCCCGCCCTCCAGCCGCTGCTCGGAGTCGATCCGATGTCAGGCGTCGTCGAGGGATTCCGTTGGAGCGTGATTGGTACGACCCCGAACTGGTCGATCGTGGCCATATCGGGTGCGGTGACTGTGATTCTTCTCGGCAGTGGCCTGTACTACTTCCGCCGCATGGAACGTACGTTTGCCGATGTCGTCTGATTCATCCGCGGTCGTTGCCGAGGGCCTCGGCAAGTGCTACCAGCTTCGTCCGGCCGGTTCCGGGGGCTGGCGGTATCGCTCGATTCGGGAAGATTTGTCGAAACGGTTCCGTACCCTGCGGCCCTCGCCGGCCACGGCTAAGCAAGAGTTCTGGGCCCTGCGCGACGTGTCTTTTGAGATTCACCGCGGTGAGCGAGTGGGCATTATTGGGAGAAACGGGGCAGGTAAGAGCACCCTCCTCAAGATTCTTTCTCGGATCACCGTCCCTACACAGGGACGGGCCGAGGTGAGAGGTCGGGTGGGCTCCCTTCTAGAGGTGGGGGCCGGCTTCCATCCGGAGCTGACCGGCCGCGACAACATCTTCCTGAGTGGGGCGGTGTATGGGATGCGGAGGTCTGAGATAATTCGGAAGATCGACGATATCGTTGAGTTCTCGGGCGTAGAGCGCTTTCTAAATACCCCCGTTAAGCGGTACTCGTCGGGCATGTACCTTCGCTTGGCCTTTGCGGTCGCCGCTCACCTCGACTCAGACATCCTCCTGGTGGACGAGGTGTTGGCGGTGGGGGACGCCGAGTTCCAAAGGAAATGCCTTGGTCAAATGGCAGCGGGGGAGGACGGTCGTACGACCCTCTTTATCTCGCACTCGATGCCAGCGGTCCTACGACTGTGCAGCCGGGTGATCCTACTTGACGCCGGCCGGGTGGTCTCGGATGGCCCACCTCACGAGGTCATTCGAAGGTACCTTGACTCTGGCTCCGGCTCGGCTGCTCACCGTGAGTGGATGACGCCCGAGAACGCACCCGGCGACGGGGTGGCGAGGCTCAAGTCAGTCCGGGTCCTAGGGCCATCCGGGGAAGTGTCGGCTGAAATTGAGGTGTCGCGTCCATTCGTTGTCGAGATTCAATATTGGCACCTCACCAACGATCCGGCGCGATGCCCTTGTGCGGGGTTGATCTTCACCAATGACGATGGAGTCCGCCTCTTCGTGACCGTCGACTTTTCAAACCAAGAGTGGTGGAAGACCCCGAGAAGGCGAGGCACAATTCGGGCACTCTGTCGAATCCCGCCTAACCTGTTGGCTGAAGGACAAATATTCTTGACCGCCGCCGTTAGCAGTTATGAGCCTCCCGAGATACACGCTTATGAGGCGGATGTGGTCGCTTTCCAGGCCGTGGACCGAAGTACGGGTGAGGGTGTTAGGGGCAAGTTTGCTAACGACTGGCCCGGTGTCGTCCGTCCGATGCTTCAGTGGGATGTGGAAAGCTCACCGTCCATCGCCCAAGAACGCAATTTGCCTATCGCTATCCCTTTCGGCACGGACTTGGCGACAGAGACCGGTAATCATGGCTAGATCTCATCGTAGACGGCTTCAGCGGTGGTGGTTGCGCTATACCCCACCAGTTCCGATGCCGCGGGGTTGGCAAGCACGCTATGCTGTGAGGCAGTTGCTTCTTCGGGCAATCGAGCGGTTGCTTGGTAGGCCCTTGCATGAGGAAACCATGAGCTGGGAGGAGATGGCCGCGTCGGGGCGTCTCGCTATCGGACGATATTCCTATGGTCGACCCACCATATATGTGTATCCCGGTGATACTGGTCGCGTTAGTATCGGCTCGTTTGTCTCGATCGCTCATGGAGTTGAGATATTTTTGGGTGGCAATCACCGCACCGATTGGATTTCCACATTTCCGTTTCGGTTCGTTCTTGATTTGCCAGGAGCGCTGGAGGATGGACTCCCTGCCAGTAAGGGCGAAGTAGTGATTGGTAGTGATGTATGGATTGGTAAGGGTGCAAAGATTTTATCCGGAGCGTGTATTGGGAATGGAGCGGTCATCGGGGCCTACTCAGTTGTGGCCAAAGATGTGGCTCCCTACGCTATCGTGGTGGGTAGCCCAGCCAGAGAGATAAAGCGGCGCTTCGAGGATGAAACAATTGACACTCTCCAAAGGATAAAGTGGTGGGACTGGCCGATCGAGAAGATCCGTGATGCGGTCCCCCTGCTTTGCAGCCCGGACATTGAAGCGTTTCTATGTGTGTCCATCCAGGATCGTACTGCTTATTCGTCCACGTATGACCGGCGTGGTATCGACACCTGAGTTGTTGTGGCAGGGGGTGGAGGCAGTTCCGCATAAGCTAAGTTCATGCAGGCATCGAAGATGCATCGCATGACCGGTGTCGAAGAACGATATCTGGACCTGCTAAAGGGCTGTTTGACTCGGTATTTGTTCATCGATGAGGAGGTCGAAGATCTCGAAGGTGGCTGGAAGGCCACTGCCTTCTCTCCTGTCCGGCTGCTCCTCAACAGGAGGGGTCTCCGCGTCGTGCGGACAGGGGGGAATAGAGAGCACCGAGCGCTAGGCCTGACCTGGCCCAAATGTGCAGAGACCATGGTGGGTCTTCGCCGCCTTGACAATGTGCAAGCCTGCGTAACTGACGTGATACGGCGAGGCGTGCCTGGCGATCTTATAGAGACGGGGGTTTGGCGGGGCGGTACAACTATCTTCATGCGAGCGATCCTTGCGGCCTACGGAGATACGGGTCGCCGGGTCTGGGTGGCTGACTCGTTTCAGGGCCTGCCCATACCAAACCCGTCTGTG
Organism: Acidimicrobiales bacterium; assembly: GCA_003244275.1. Lineage (GTDB taxonomy): Bacteria > Actinomycetota > Acidimicrobiia > Acidimicrobiales > QHCF01 > QHCF01. The sequence continues at coordinate 11,494 of QHCF01000191.1, read as the reverse complement.
TACCCGGCGGATGCGGTTGACCCCTTCGAGGCTGTCGTCGCTGCCGTCGGGTGTGAGTTGGCGTCGGAGGCTCCCGGGCGGCCGTTAGTCCGCGGCCTAAGATCGGGATGGAGAATCGCGGAGCGATTGAAATTGGGGCGACAGCTCGTGCGGGACCTTAAGGAGCGCCATAATGCAACTCCGGCCAGCGGTTACGAGCCTTGGAACGCTCCAGTTACCACGCTAGATCGTCTCGTCGTAAGCATGGAGGAGGTTAAGGCCAACTTTGCGAAGTACGGCTTACTCGACTCTCAGGTCGAGTTTCTACCGGGTTGGTTCAAAGACACCCTTCCGGCTGCGCCCATTGAGAAGCTCGCTGTCATTCGGCTGGACGGTGACCTTTACGAGTCGACCATGGATGCCCTGACCAATCTGTATCCAAAGCTGTCCGTCGGAGGCTGGGTCATTATAGATGACTACGATTGTATCGATGCCTGTCGGCTGGCGGTCAACCACTTCCGAGAGGCGCATGGAGTAACGGAGAGAATAGAACCGGTCGATTGGACAGCTATCTGTTGGCAGCGCCAGCAGTGATTGGATTGGACAGCAGCGCTCGCCACAGCACAGGCGCCCTTCGGTCGATTGCCTTCTACTTACCTCAGTATCACCCGATCGCTGAGAATGACGCTTGGTGGGAACCTGGCTTCACTGAATGGTTCAACGTCGTTAGGGCTCGGCCCAAGCTTCGAGGTCAGTACCAGCCGCATCTTCCGGCTGATCTCGGCTTCTATGATCTCCGAGTTCCCGAGACCCGCCTTCAGCAGGCAGTTATGGCCCGTGAGTACGGTCTGACGGCGTTTTGTTATTTCCACTATTGGTTTTCGGGCCGTCAGCTCTTGGAGCGGCCGTTCAACGAGGTTCTGGCCAGTGGGGAGCCATCGTTCCCCTTCCTTCTTTGTTGGGCCAATGAGAATTGGACCCGCGGTTGGGATACCAGTCGGCGGGCGTTGTTAGTTACTCAGACTTACTCTGAAGAGGACGACTTGGCCCATGTGCGGTGGCTGTGCAACGCCTTCGCCGATCCTCGATACCTTCGTGTCGACGGACGACCCGTGTTTCTTGTCTACAGGGCCGAGATGCTCCCCGATGCACGTCGAACAGCGGAGCTTTGGCGCGCCGAGGCTCAACGACTGGGTGTAGGTGATCTCTACCTTGTCCGGGTTGAGTCGCATCATGAGGCCCCTATAGATCCAGCCGACCTTGGCTTTGACGCCGCGACCGAGTTCCATCCAGACACTAGGGTGCTCACCTCCCAGGCTCCGCGTCTCCTGCGGGGGCTGAAGCGACTTGGCCAAGGGCCTAGGCGGCGCAAACACCGGATCCATCAGTACAGCAACCTAGTCGACCGGGCCCTGTCACAATCGCAGCCAGATTACAGGCGTTATCGATGCGTGGTCCCCTCATGGGACAACTCGGCCAGGCGGGTCGATTCCGCCTTCATCCTGACGGGCTCGACTCCAGCAAAGTTCGGAGGATGGCTCGAGGGCGTGGTCGAGCGCTTCACCCCGTACAGCCCCGAGGAGAACCTGGTATTTGTGAACGCATGGAACGAATGGGCTGAGGGTAACCACCTGGAGCCCTGTCAGCGTTACGGGCGGGGATATCTCGAGGCGCACCTCGCTGCTATCGCCGGGCGCGGAGGTACACGTCCGTGACGCCAAGTACCCGGCGACAGGAGCGTTACGGTTGCCCCAGTGGCCTAAGGCACCAATGTCTGGCGCGGCGACTTCATTTCATTGAGAATCGGTGCTCGGATCAACTCAAACAGGCGGCATTCGATGTGTATCTAGTGAGCGTCAATGGCCTTCTCCGGTGGCCCGGCCATACTTTTCGCATCTTCGTTCTCTACAGACTCTGCCGCTGGGACATTGGCACGGGAACTTCCGTCGAGCGCGGACTAAGAGTTACCACAAAGGGTGGTGTGCGGCTAGGATCCGGTTGCAACATCAACCGAGATGTGACTCTAGATGGCAGGGGAGGTCTGGCGATTGGAGACCAAGTGAACATCTCACCTGAGGTCGCTGTGTTAACGGCAGAGCACGACCCCGACTCACCGTGCTTCAAGGGTCGGACACGAAGCGTTACCATCGGGTCACGATCATGGCTCGCTACCCGTGCAACTATCCTTCCGGGCGCCGTATTGGGTGAGGGGGCAGTTGTCGGAGCGGGTGCGATTATATCCGGCATTGTACCGCCTTGGTCTATCGTGGGCCATGGCCCTGCTCGGGAGATAAGGAGTCGTGATCCCGGCGCTCAAGCCATGTTAGAATCTTATAGGAGATGGCTTCATTGACGGAAATGGAAGCTGCGCCTTAGGCCCATCGTTCCTTGAGAGTCGGGAATGGCCATACCTGGCGGTGTCAAGAGGAGAGGGCCATCACCGCGGGGTTCTCCTATCAGGCGGACTTCCAAAGGAACGGTAAGCTGATCCGAGAACCTTCCGCTGCGTTTACGCACTACCTCGTGACAAAGGTACCCGGTGCGCTGAGCCCACCGTTGGGGCGCATCCAGAGGGATTCCCCGCATGGCGAACCACTCTGGGCTGAACTCACCCAGGATGACGGGATGGTGATGAGCGAGAAAGCTGGCACCGCCTTCCAATACCGCCATTTCCAAGCCTTCCACATCGAGCTTGATTATGCTGCACCGAAGCCCCGCAGTGGATGGTGGCATGACGAGAGCGTCGAGCGTCGTAATCTGGACGGTTTCCGTCCAGATTGCTGCCACGGCGTCGCCATCTTGGGGTATCGGCGTATTGAGCGACGCATTACCCACCCCTCCTCGCTCCACGACAGCGATGGCTTGGCCCTGAGTCGAACCGAGGGCCACTGGGCAGATGTCCACGACTGTAGCCAATCCGTTCCGTTCGACATTTGCCCTCAGTAGAGGACGGTTGGCAGCCAGTGGTTCGATGGCTACCAGCCGACTCTGTCTCCGGTGCGCCGCTAGGGCCAGCGGAACGGCCCAAAACCCGACTGACGCGCCAACGTCCAATAGCAGCGTGCCCCGATCGGCAAATCGAAGTAGAAGATCTATCTCAGCGTCGTCATAACGACCCGTGAAGGCCGCCGTCCAGCTTTGGACCGTTGACCACGGTGACTCCATCTGGTGGCCTCTTCGCATCGGAACCTTCCAGGTAGCAGCTTCATGGTATAAGCGTTCAGCCACTAGGCCATGAAGGATTGTTCCGACGCGCCCGCGACCACGGAGATCCCGCAGAGTCCTGGAGAGCGCAGCAGCCGACTGACAGGTACGAGCAGCCTTCGATCTAAGGAGAGATCGTCGACCTGAGGCATGAGAAGTCCCTACCGATAGCTTCTCGTGGAGGAGCCGCTGCCGAGGGTTCATCCACGCTAGCCTCAGGAGGAATGATGGGGCGGGGCCAGTAAAGTTCTGGCCCTGTTGAGCCGAATGCATCAAGGTCTTGGCTGATCGAAGAGCTAGTGCGACGTCAGTAATTATCGCAGCTGCCCACGCAGTCAGCAGCCCGTGATGCTTCCGCAAGTAGAGATAACGACTGCGCAGCATCTGGCGCTCCATGGGAAGGCGCAGCTCGGGTCGAGCCACGGTGGCGTGATAGTGGTGAACGACTGGAGTCGTCGTGGACAGCCGGCTGGCCCAGCCAGCCGACCGGAGTCGCAGCGCGAGGTCGACGTCCTCGAAGAAAAGGAAAAACCGCGTATCGAACGCTCCCACGTCTCGGAGAGCAGTAGTCCTCACGAGCAGGCACGCGCCGGAGAGCCACCCTTCTTTGGCACCGCCCATGCCTCGAGGGTTTCGCCTTAGGAACTCAGAGCGCAGGTGGCTGACGAGGCGTGGGAACGGACAGAATGACACCTGCGGTGATCCGTCGGTGTTGACCAGCGGCGGACCTGTCGCTCCTATGTCGGGATCGCTGTCGGCAAAGGCGACAAGCTCCTGGATCGACCCAGGGTACAACTCGGTGTCGTTGTTCAAGACCAGGACATAGCGAGCTGACCCATTGGCCACGACAGGGCGGATCACCTGGTTGTGGTTGAAGCCAAACCCGTGTCGTACCCGATTGAGAAGCACCTTCGCCCAAGGGAATTCCTGCTGCAGCATCTCCAGGCTCCCGTCTCCCGAGGCGTTGTCGACCACCGTGGCGTGCCAGCGCAGCCCACCGATTGCGGCAGGCAAAGTGCTCAGGCAGGCACGCAGCAGCTCACGACCCTGGTGATTGACGACGGAGATCTCCACGTCGAGGGGGTCTAAACCATCCGGCGCCATGGGGCCTTCACCGGAGCTAGGTTCGAGCATTGATGATCGCGATTAGCCGACCGGCGTGATTCCCTCCCCGGCCAGACGTGCCCTGCGGGTCGTGCGCTCGTGTGGTCGCGGGGTCCTGAGCAGCTCCACGCGGCCTGCCCGTCGGGCTCTGTGCCGGGGCGGCGCGGCATGGCTGGCCCTGATCCCAACGCCACTGCGGCGGGCTCTGGACCTTGACGGAAGCCCGGTCAGACCCCTCCGGGTAGAACTCGGGGGCGGTCCCTTCCCCACGCCTGGGTACATTCATGTGGACCACGATTCTCGTTCTCGCCACCTCGAGTACCGAGCTGACGTTTGGGATCTTCCCTTCACTGAGGGGGAGGTGGAGGAGATTTTGGCTGTCCACGTCCTCGAACACGTGCATCCGGCCAGACTGGCCGAGACGCTGGGCGAGTGGCGCCGGGTGCTGCGGCCCGGCGGGGCCGTCCAGGTCCACGTCCCGAATGGGCCAGCTGTCTTCGAGTCGTTTCGAAGCGGCACTACGGCCACGAAGTGGGCACTGATGAATCCCTTGTTCGGCTACGGCTCCGGACCAGAGGCCGCAACCCCGGGCCAGGTGGCCGACATAAGGACCGAGCCTGACCACTGCGTGGTGTACGACTTTTCCCTCCTCGAGTCGGTACTTCGAGATGCCGGATTCGCCGAGATCGAGGATCTCACGCGTCTCGTGAGCGATCGGCATACCCTAGCCTGGGGCGAGATCGTCGACCGAATGAGCCTTGTGGTGAGGGCTCGCCGGCCCGAGTAGGCCACGGCGTTGGTGGCCAGTGGATGTAACCCCTGAAGAGCTCGATTGCGCTGCTTTGACTGGTGAGCCCAGGGTCGCATTGGTCCACGACTACCTGACCCAGCGGGGGGGAGCCGAGCGGGTCGTGCTGGCCATGACCCGAGCGTTCCCAGGGGTCCCGGTGCACACGTCCCTCTACTATCCGACAGGGACCTTCCCCGATCTCGCTGCCTGCGACGTGCGCACGAGCCAGCTCAACCGGATCGCCTTGCTCCGCCGGCACCATCGCCTTGCCCTGCCTTTCCTGGCGCCGACCTTCTCCCGGCTTCGGGTCGACGCCGAAGTGGTTGTGTGCAGCTCCAGCGGGTGGGCGCACGGCATACGGACCTCGGGGCGCAAGGTCGTCTACTGCTACGCACCGGCTCGCTGGCTCTACCAGGACCAGCAGTACCTAGGCCGCGGTCGGCGGCCCCTGGCCCGTCGTGGCGTGGCGCTGCTGGGCCCTCACCTGCGGTCCTGGGACCAGCGGGCTGCGGCCACGGCCAGCCGGTACATCGCCACCTCCGCGCATGTGCAGGCCGCGATTCGCGCCGCATACGGACAACAAGCCGAGATCCTGGCACCACCCCCGGCGCTATACCCGGTTGGCCCGGTGGATCCGCCCGAGGGTGTCGACCCAGGCTTCTTGTTGTGCGTGTCTCGCCTCATGGCCTACAAGAACGTGGATGCCATCGTGGCCGCTGTTGCCACCGTGCCCGATCGGCTGCTGGTGGTGGTTGGCGGGGGCCCCGAAGAGGCGGTCCTACGGGCTACTGCCCCGTCCAACGTCCGCTTCGTCGGCCAGGTGTCTGACGCTCGGTTGCGGTGGCTCTACACCAACTGCGCGGGGGTGGTGGCTGCCTCCTACGAGGACTACGGCCTGACCCCTCTGGAGGGGGCCGCTTTCGGCAAGCCGGCAGCCGTGCTCCGCTGGGGCGGGTTCGTCGACACGGTCATCGAGGGGAAGACCGGAGTTTTCTTCGACCAGCCCGAGCCGGTGAGCATCGCCAAAGCCTTGGAGGAACTGGCGCACTCCTCCTGGTCGCAGATGGTCATTCGGGCCCATGCCGCCCGCTACGGGGAGGAACGCTTCATCCGCAGGCTGCGCGAGATCGTGGCCGAGGAGGTCGAGCTGTCCTGAGCCTGGGTACCGCTCGCCTACCCTATGCTTGGTCCCGGATGGGATGGTGTCAGGAGTTTGGTCCTCAGATTCGCCCGGGGTGTGGTCACGTCATGGTGGCTGGGGAAGAGTCCTGCGCCTGCCCGCAGTGTGGCGTCGTTTGTACTGGGCGCTTCTCGGCGTGTGCCGAGGTATGGCTGGGAGGCCCGAAATTCGAAGCCGCCGGAGCAACCGCTTCCCTGGTCAGGCAATCCAATGACCTGCTCCCTCCGGCCGAGTTGGTGTCCAATGGAAGCCGCCGGGCTCGGGGGTCTCTCCAGCGGGAGCTCGCAGTGGCGAGCTCACCTGTTGGCGGCCAGGACGAATGGGATCTCCGGGTCAAGCCCGTCGATTTCCGTCCACGCCGGGGCGGCGCTAGGCGGTCTCAGGAGGAAGCGGTGAGCGAAGTGGATCTGGCTGACGAGCTGGTGGCAGAGGTGGCTTCTTCGGTCACCAAGGTGGTCTTCCAGGCTATGGGTGACGTCATCGAGTCCCATAGGGCCGTTCTCGCCTCTCTGGCTCGCCTGGAGGAGGACCAGGAGGTAACGCGGCAATACCTTGGTCGCTTCGTGGAGTCCACCGGTATCAGCCTCACCACCATCGCCGCCCTCGTGGAGGAGAGGTCAGAGTGGAACGAGGAGCGTTTCTTCGACTTGGCCAGCCGAGTGACCTGCCTCACGGACCAGCTGAGGTCTGTCCAGGCTGACCTGCTCCTTGCGTCCACGGGCGGCGCGGCGGTATCAACCGAACCGTCAGCCACTGAATCAAAGCGTGCGGGGACCGCGCATAGCCACAGCTCGGTCGCCAAGGCCATCGGCCCCAAGTCGCGGTAGCATCGGGTCAGCATGAGGTGATCTGCCTGGGGTCTCGGGGCGCGCCAGGGGGCGCAACTTCCGTGGTTAGCGTCCCAGACGGCAGGCGTGGCGTACGCGGTCATGCAGCCAGAGCTGGCTGACCAGATTCGCTCCCGGGAGGTATCAGCGATAGCTTGTACCGGCTCGCCGGTGGTGGCCAGTGCCAACCCGGGGTGCGCCATGCACCTGGGGGCGGCCGGCTTGGACGTCCGCCACCCGCTCGAACTGGTCGACTGGGCTCTGGCGCCTGGACCACCCGACGGGTGGCGGCCCGAAGCTACTGGGCGGGGAGCGGCGGTGGCCGATGAGCCGGAGGACATCCGCCGGCGTCTGGAGCGGATCTCCGAGGAGCTGGCCGACGTGGCCATCCAGCGCCTGCGGGACTCGATCGACGCCGGAGGGACCGAGCTGCCCATCGACGAGCGGCGCCTGACCCGGGCCCGCCGGGCGGTGGAGCGAGCCATCGGCATCTTGGGCGAGGCCAACGACGCCGAGTGAGGGGCGTCCGGGGCGCTGGCAGCCACGGGGCGAGGCTTGCGATCAGTGGGTGGCAGTGCCGGCCCGGGTGGCCAGGAGGGAGAACAGGTGCTGCTCGGTGGCCGTCGGGATGGGCTGCCCAGCGGCTATGGCGTTCAGATCGATCTCGTAGTTCTTGCGGGCAAATCCGAGCACGTCGGCGTAGATGGTCACCTGGGGCCCGGCAGTCCCCGCGCTGCCGGTTATTGTCACCCGGTAGCCAAAGCTGCCGTCCATCCCCGGTGCGTCAAGCGCCAGCGGCGCGATCTGGGCTTGCCCGAACTGGACACTGCCGCCGGCTGAGCTCACTACCATCTGATCGAGGAAGTGCTCGAAGCACGCCTGCGCCTTGGGGCTGCGGATGGTTGTCAGATCTCTTTGCACCAGTTGAGGTAGGTAGCGCGCTGACGTCCGAGCTCAACTGCTGGGACTGCAACCCAGATCCCTGGCTGAACTCATCGGAGCTGACATCGGCCACTTGCTCACTGGGCGAGACTGCGCCCGCACACTTCGCCAGTTGCGCTGCCTGGCGTGGCCCAGGCAGCCATGTGGGTCTAGCCACGGCAGGGGACCGGCACGAGCAGGCCCTCCCGGCTTGGTGGTCCTGGCCGGGTCAGGTCAGGTCTTCGGGCCTGAACGACAACGGCCACGGCCAGTCGGTCCTGAACAACTGGTCGGCCCTGGCTTCAGCGACATGGCGCAGCTCGTTCCCGGCCAGGCGCCAGGCCCGGTGCATCTTGTCCACCGGGTCCAGTACCCAGTAGGCGGGCACGCCGACCGCCTGGTAAAGGTCGAACTTGTCCTCCAGGTCCCGGGCCCGGTTGGCGGCCCCCGGCGACAGCACCTCGACCACCAGGCGAGGCAGCTCATCCTCCAACAGGGCCCGGCGCCCCTGCTCGGCGGTGACGACCAGCAGGTCGGGCTGCACCTCGTGGCGACCACCGTCAGGATCGGTAACCACCCAGGCGAAGGGGGCCACCAGCACCTGGTACTCGGGCGGGCAGTCGGCGCTGAGGATGATTCCCAGCTTGAGAACGGCCATCTGGTGAGGGCCACCGGGCGCTGGGGTCACGTAGTGGACCCCGAAGACCAGCTCGTGGCGGTAACCGTCGTCGGGGAGGGAGAGGATGTCTTCGACGCTGGGCGCCAATCTGGTAGCCACCCGCCCGATATTACAATGGCTGCCGGCCCGGACCATGTGGTCCCTCGGGCCAGGAGCGGCCCCGTCCCCGGCCAGTCTGAGCCGGGGACGGCCACGGCGCCCCTGGCCGAGGGATCGTCCCCTGGTCGAGCCCGCTTCTTTGAACCCATTTTTCTAGAATTGGCGTGCTCGGGGGCGTTAGGTCTGTCATGCTGGCCCGCTTGCCCAACGAGTCATGCATCTCCCAGCTATGGACACTCACCAGACACCGCCCATCCATATCGCCCTCGACGACTCTGACGAACCAGCCGACGTCATCGACGCCCTCCTGCTGGGTCCGTTCGCGGCGGGGCTCCAGCCTGCGGCTCGCAGCGCCCGCCTGGAACGGGTTCGCCCCGACGCACCGCTCTTCCCGGTAGGGGCCAGCGCCACCCGGACAGCCGCCGGCAACGGTCGGCGCGCTGTGCTGGCCGAGGGAAAGGGTTGGACACTGCGGGCGATGTGCTGGAGCGATGCCTGCGCCACCGTCACCGTCGTGGCCGAGACCGACGAGCTGGCTGCTTCTGTGCTGGCCCAGGCCATCGACGGGGCCTGTGAGCCGGTCCCCGACGACGGCTTGACCATCCCCATCGCCTTCTGGCACCGCCGGTGCGACGGACAGGCGCGGCGGACGGGTCGCCAGGCGGCCGCTACTCACTGGCCGAAGATTCGTGCTAACTACCCGCCGGCCGCAGCCAGCGCCTTGGAGCAGGTTATGGCGCTGCGTCCCGACGAGGCCGGTGGGCGGCTGTTGCTCCTCCACGGGCCGCCGGGGACAGGCAAGACCACCGCCCTGCGGGCCATCGGCACCGCCTGGCGACAGTGGTGTCGGACCGAGGTGGTGATCGACTCTGAGCAGCTCTACGGCGACGCCGGGTACCTGACGGCGGTCATGTTGGGTAGGGACGAGGACGAGGACCATGACGGGCCGTCGGGAGCCTGGCGGCTGCTGGTGCTCGAGGACTGTGATGAGCTCATCCGGGATGACGCCAAACGGCAGGCCGGCCAGGCGTTGGGCCGGCTGTTGAACATGACCGACGGCCTCATAGGTCAGGGTCTCAAGCTGCTGGTAGCGATCACGACCAACGAGCCCCTCGGCGTGCTGCATCCGGCGATCGTGCGTCCGGGACGGTGCATGGCAGAGATCCACGTCGGTCCCTTTTCGCGCTCGGAGGCAGCGGAGTGGCTCGGAGCGGGCAATGGCGGACCGGCTGTGTCCACCGTGCCTGCCGGGGGAGCGACACTGGCGGAGCTTTATGCCCTTCGCGGCACGGTCAACCCGGTGCGGGCCAGGGAGCTGCGCAGCGTGGCCGGGATGTACCTGTAGGGCCGATTCCCAGCCGGGACGACCGAGACCTGGGGGACAGTGATGCACCTGATGCGTTAACCTGAGCATCGTGCGCACCACCATCTCCATCAACGACGAGCTGCTGGCCTCGGCCAGGCGGTGGGCCAGTGAACGAGGTATCACGTTGGGGAAGGTGATCGAGAGTGCGCTGCGGCGCGAACTGACCACCAGGGCGATGCCGGCAGCGCCACCTGCGATCCCGGTCTTCAGCCGTGGTACCGGGCCACGACTTGGCCTTGATCTCAGTTCCAACCGAGCGTTGTACGAGATCCTCGATGAAGAGTCCGACCTCGAGGGTCGACGCTGAGATGGTGATTCTCGACGTGAACGTCGTGCTCGCTGCCTATCGCGCCGACCATCCCCACCATGGGCTTGTGCGACCGTGGGTGGAGGGCTTGATTGGTTCCCAGCAGGACTTTGGCGTACCGACCACCATCTGGGCGTCGTTCCTGCGTTTGTCCACCAACCGACGAGTGTTCCCGGTCCCCAGTTCGCTTGCGGAGGCGTTTGCCTTCGTCGAGGCCCTGATCGCCCAACCGCGTCATCTGCCCGCCGAGCCCGGGCCCCGCCATCTCGATCTGGTGCGAAACTTGTGTGAGGAGGCCGATGCCACCGGGGATCTTGTTCCTGACGCCGTCATCGGGGCCATTGCCGTAGAACATGGGGCGGTTGTGGTTTCCCTTGACCGGGATTTCGCTCGATTTTCCTCGTTTCGCCACATACGTCCCGGCGGCTGACCTTGTGACTCATGAGGACTACACCGCCGCCTGGAGGTGGTGGCTCTGGTGGCCGGCGCGCTGCTGCTCGGCTCTCTGGGCGAAGGTGCGTACGTTCCGGCGTGGTACGCGGCCGTGGTCGGCGCCCATTTTGGGGTCTCCGGGGTAACGGTGCCAAAGTGGCAAAGATTCAGCCACTAACCAGTGTTCTCTGGAGCCGACACCACGTTGTCCCTGGTAGGGGGTTATTTGACGGTGGCGACATGTCCGAGACGTGGTCACGAGCGTCTGGTCACGGAGGCTGCTCGGGCGGCGCCGAGCTGGCGAGCGAGGACGTATTGCGCGATCTGGATCGCCGGAGATCCGACCGCTTGTGCGACGAACTCGATTTGGGCCGCAGTAGGTTGTTCCGTCGCGCTGCCCTGGAATGCATGATCGACGGCTGTAGCAATGCGCTCGAACTCACTGCGTCCCGGAGCGGCGCGCGGCAGCGTGATGTCGACCGTTGCAATTCGCGGTGTGCGAAAGAGGACGGCGCTTTCGCCCAGCATTGCGCCGTTGTCGTCGAGAACCCGAACGACGAGACCGACAGCACCGGGCCTCTCCGGATAGTCGATCGTGTACCACCC
>QHCF01000085.1 GCA_003244275.1 Acidimicrobiales bacterium | reverse complement strand
GGCAGGGCCAGTCACCGCCTCCGGGCCGGCAGGGCCAGTCACCGCCTCCGGGCCGGCAGGGCCAGTCACCGCCTCCAGGCCGGCAGGGCCGGTCACGGGGTGGCCTCCAGCAACTCGATCTCGGTAGCCAGGGCGTCGGCCAGTTGGTCGATCTGGGGAAGGCCCATGTCCACGTCGAACAGGGCGGGAAGGCGCAGGCGAGGCAGCGGCAGGGCGTCGGCCAGGCGGGCCACCTGGGCGGCCTGGAGGTCCTGGCGCTTCATCCGGAACGCGGCCGCACCCCGGAGGGCCTCGGCTTCGCGGGGACGCAGACCGAAGCCGAGCGGCCCCGCCACCGCCTCCGGATCGACGTCGAGACCTGCGCGCACCGGGTAGAGCCCGTTGACCACCACCGGGCCCAGGTTCGTGCCCACCTTGTCCTCCAGGGCGTAGGCCGTCTCCACCACCTCGTTCACCGGCGTCTCCTCGGCCAGGGTGACGAGCACCACCTGGCAACGGGCGGGGTCGGTCACCAGCTCGAGAACCTCGGCCGCCTGGGACTGGATGGGCCCGGCCGTGACCGTGTCGAGCAGGGCTCGGGGGCTCATGAGGAACCGCACCGCGTGGCCGGCGGCAGGGGCGTCGAGCACGATGAGGTCGGCCGCCCCGGCCCGCTCGAGCTGCTTGACCTTGCCGAGCACCAAGATGTCCTTGATGCCGGGCGTGGCCGTGGCCACCACCTCCACGGCACCGGAGCGGCTGAGGCGGCGCGACACCCGCTTCATGCCGTGCTCGTCCAAGTACTCGAGCAGGGCCAGGTCGGGCGTCAGGGTGCGGGCTCGCACCTCGCCCCGGCCCTCCGGAGTGGCCGGTGCCAGCACCACCTCGTCGTAGACGAGGTCGTCGCCCCCGAAGATGGTGGCCAACCCGCTCTTGCCCTCCACCTCCACCACCAGCACCGACATCCCCAGCCGTGACGCCATGCGGGCAAGGGTGGCGGTGACCGTCGTCTTGCCGACGCCGCCCTTGCCGGCCACGATGGCGACCCGGGACTGGCGACAGAGCTCATGAGGATCCAACCGTCCCCCTCGGAACCATCTCCCTAGCGGGACCCGACGTCCCTCGGAGGCCTCGATCCGCAGATTAGCCATCGCCCTGGTGCTCGCTGGCAGCCTGGCCGTCGCCGCCCTGCCGTTGCGGGCGGGCGCCCAGGCGGCGGGCACCAACCGGGCCGTCGACGTGATCGAGCTGAGCGGTCGCATCGACCCCATCCAGGCCGACTTCCTGAAGCGTTCGATGGCGGCCGCGGCCCGCAGCGACGACGAGGTGCTCGTCGTCCAGCTGGACAGCGGCGGGGCCCTCGTCGACCAGGCCAACCTCGACACCCTCACCGCTCGCATGGCCCGGTCCCGGGTGCCGGTAGCTGTTTGGGTGGGACCCAGCGGGTCGCGGGCCTACGGAGGGGCGACCCGGCTGCTCGAAGCGGCCGCAGTGGTCGGCATGGCCCAGGGCACTCACGTCGGCAGGGACCCTCGCGGGCCTACCGGCCGCCCCCTGTCGGTCTCGCGGTCGTTGAGCGCCGGCGAGGCCAAGGCCCGGGGCGCGGTGAACGTGGTGGCCCCCACCCTCGGCGAGTTCGTCGTCGGCCTGGACGACACCCATGTCGGCGGCCGGGTGCTGTCCACCGCCCGCACCGGGCCCCGCGGTCGCGAGCCCATCGGCACCGTGCGCTTCGCCAAGCTCGGCATCCTCGAGCGGGTCTTGCACGGTGCCGCCAGCCCCGCGGTCGCCTATCTGATGCTCATGGTGGGGCTACTCCTGGTGGTCTTCGAGTTCTTCACCGCCGGGGTGGGCCTGGCCGGCGCGGTGGGGGCGGGCGCCCTGGTGCTGTCGGCCTACGGCTTGGCCGTGCTGCCCACCAGCCTCCTAGGGCTGGCCCTGGTGGCGGTGGGAGTGGGGGGCCTGGCCGTCGACGTGCAGGCCGGCGCCCCCCGCTCGTGGACGGTCATCGGCACCCTTGCCCTGCTGGGCGGCTCGTGGCGCCTCTTCCCCGGCGGCCTGGCTCTGTCCTGGCTGACGATCGTGGTGGTGGTAGGGGGGGCGGTGCTGGCCATGGTGGCGGGCATGGCCTCCATGCTGCGGGCCCGCTTCTCCACGCCCACCATCGGGCGGGAGTCGATGGTGGGGCGCATGGGAGAGGCGACCACTGGGCTCGACCCCGAGGGCACGGTGCGCCTGGGGGGGGCACTGTGGCGAGCCCGGACCAACCGGGCCACCCCGATCTCCTCCGGTGGCTCAGTCAGGGTGGTCGCCATCGACGGCCTGCTCCTCGAGGTGGAGCCCGAGACCGGCGGCGCCAAAGACGCCGGGCACTGAGTCGCTGGCGGCGGGCACCCGGTTCCTTCGGACGGCTCATTGCGTTCAGCCATGCAGGGGGCCGCCGTTGACGACGGGACAGCCTCGCGCCTGGTCCTACCTGCTGGTACGCGCCGAATAGACCCTTGTCAGGGGCGCGTAGCGGCGGTAGGTTCTGCCTCAGCCAGGGAGGGGGCGCTCAGTGAGCAGTCAGCGCGTCGAGGGGCTGTGGCAGGACAAGGCGGCCTGCAGGGGTCCTCAAGCCAGGGTGTTCTTCCCGCCATCGCGCCTCGAGCGCAAGGACGAGCGCGACGACCGGGAGATGCACGCCAAGGCCATCTGCGCCTCTTGCCCGGTTCGTCGTCCCTGCCTCGACTACGCCTTGGAGATCCGTGAGCCCCACGGCATCTGGGGGGGTCTCAACGAGCTCGAGCGCAAGGCCGTCATCGCCTCCCGGGCCGGCTAGGGCCGATCGCCTGGCGGCGGCAGCCGGGGCCCACCCACCCGAAGGTCGCCCCGGCGGCGGGTGACGCCGGTGGAGTCAAGGATGGCGAGCAAGGGCAGGACGTGCTTGCGGGTGACGCCCAGGGCGTCGCGGGCCTGGGCCACGGTGAAGCCCTCGGGGTCGGCGCCAAGGAGGACGGCCATGGCCCGGGCCGCAGCGTCCACCGCCGAGGGGGCGAAGTACAGGCCGTCGCGCTCCACCACTATGCCCCGACGGACGAGCTCCCGCAGCTCGGCGCGGTCCACACCAGACGGCTCGGGGGGAGCGAATGGCGCCGCCTCCAGGGCGGCCACGAAGGGATGCCCGGCCAGGGGGTCGGCGGCCTCGGCCCGCCGCACC
>QHCF01000068.1 GCA_003244275.1 Acidimicrobiales bacterium | reverse complement strand
GCACCACCGGCACTCCCAAGGGGGTGCTGTGGAGCCGGGCCTGCGAGGCCACCTGGGCCCGCTGCTACGGGGAGGAGCTGATTACCATTTCCCCGGGGGGGTCCACCTACTGCTGCCTGCCCCTCTCCCACATCACCTGTCAGGCGACAGTGCTGGCCACCTTGTGGTGGGGTGGGCGCATCACGGTGGACGACGGCTTCGACCCGTTCGGCTTTTGGAACCGGGTGAGGAGGGCCGAGGCATCGGTGTTCACCTATGTGGGCACCCTCCTCTCCGTACTCGGACGCCGGCCCGAGCGACCAGGTGATGCCGACAACCCGGTGTGGCGGGTTCTCGGCTCGGCCGCTCCGATCGAGCTGTGGCGGGACATCGAGCGGCGCTTCGGGCTGGAGATCGCCGAGACGTGGGGCCAGACCGAGACTGCCTCGTGCTGGACATGGCCGGAGTCCATGCCCCAGCGCCCGGGCACCGTGGGTCGGCCGGCCTCTCGCTTCGAGTCCCGGATAGTGGGCTCCGACGGCGTCGAGCGGAGCCCGGGGCTTTCCGGAGAATTGTGGATTCGCCCCCATGAGCCCCATGTCATGTTCGAGGGCTACCTGTCCCCCGCGGGAGTGACTCGGGAGAGCTGGACCGAGGATGGCTGGTACCGCACCGGAGACGTGTTGGTTCGCCACGAGGACGGCGAGCTGTCCTTCGTTGGCCGCCAGCGCGAAGCCATCCGGCGCCGGGGTGAGATGATCCCCGCCGGCGAGGTGGAGGAGGCGGCCCTGCGCCATCCGGCGGTGGCCGNNGGCCGCGCCGACGACGTGATCATCAGCGCGGGCTACCGCATCGGCCCCTTCGAGGTCGAGTCGGCGCTTGTCTAGCACCCGGCGGTGGCCGAGGCGGCGGCGGTTGGGGTGGTGGCGGATGACGGGGTGGAGGACGAGATCAAGCTCTGCGTGGTGCCCGAGTCGGGGGAGACACTGAACCCGGCCGAGCTGCACGCCTACCTGTGTGAGCGGCTGCCGCGGTTCATGCAGCCCCGCTATGTCGAGGTGCGACCGGAGCTGCCCAAGACCCCGACCACCAGGGTGCAACGGTATCGTCTGACCGACGAGGGGGTGGCCAACGCATGGGATGCCCACCCCCGGTTCAAGCCGCACGGCTGAGTGTTTGATGCTCCCACGTGCCAAGCTTCGATGATGGAGCTGCCGGTGATGCCACCCGTTGCTCCCATGCTGGCCAAGCTGGCCCGGGAGCTGCCGGCGGGGGAGGGGTTGGCCTACGAGCCCAAATGGGATGGCTTTCGCACCATCGTGTTCAGGGACGGCAACGAGGTGGAACTGGGCAGTCGCAACCAGCGCCCCATCACCCGCTATTTTCCGGAGATACTCGATCCGGTTCGAGCCAGCCTGCCCCCACGATCGGTGGTCGACGGAGAGATCGTGATTCCCTCCTCCGGTGGGCTTGACTTCGACGCCCTGTTGCAGCGCATTCATCCGGCCGACTCCCGGGTCCGGCTGCTGGCCAGCCAGACGCCGGCCTCGCTGGTGGCGTTCGACCTTTTGGCCCTGGGTGACCGGGACTTGCGAAGCGTGCCCTTCGCCGAGCGTCGGGCCCTGCTGGTATCGGCGCTGGAGGGGGCGGACACCTCCGTCCACCTGACCCCTTCCACCCGGGACGCGGTGGTGGCGGCCGACTGGTTCGAGCGGTTCGAGGGGGCGGGGCTCGACGGGGTGGTGGTGAAGTCCCTCGATCTGGCCTACCGGGAGGGGGAGCGCGCCATGGTGAAGGTCAAGCACGAGCGGACGGCCGACTGCGTGGTGGGCGGCTTTCGTTGGCACCGCAAGGCGGCAGGCCAGGTCGGGTCGTTGCTGCTGGGGCTCCATGACCAGGCACGGGTGCTGCACCACGTGGGGGTCACCTCCTCGTTCACCGACGCCCGGCGCCGGGAGCTGGTGGCCGAGTTGGAGGACTATCGGGTGGACAGCCTGGACGGTCATCCCTGGGCCAGCTGGGCGGGGGCGGATGAGGCCGCGGGCGCCGGCGGATCGCGCCTGCCCGGGGGAACCAGCCGCTGGACGGCCAAGCGGGACATGACCTGGATGCCGCTGCGGCCGGAGTTGGTCTGTGAGGTGGCCTACGACCACCTGCAGGCGAATCGGTTCCGCCATGCCACCACCTTTCGGCGTTGGCGACCGGAGCGCAGTCCCGAGTCCTGCACCTATGCCCAGTTGGAGACGGCTGCCCCCACCGACCTGGCGGCGGTGTTCGGCGCCTGAGGACGCCGGCTACCGCGGGCCGGCTGGCGGTCCCGAGTCAGGGCGGACCGATCAGGCACTCCGGGGCCGGGAGCGGCGGGGCTCGCCCGGTTGCTTGGGAAAGTGTGGGGGCCAGGGAGCGTCGCCCAGCCCATCGCGTTCGTCCCGGGCCGCCAGGTCCAAGAGCGAGTCCAGGCAGTAGGCGACATCGTTGATTGCGGCGGACGGGTCACCCCGCTCGGCCAGCCGGGTGGGCACGGTGGCGAGCGTGAGGTCGGCCGGCTCGACGTCGGCCACCTCCGACCAATCGAGGGGGCACGAGACTCGACCCTGCGCATTGGCCCGGACCGAGTAGGCCGAGGCGACCGTGCGGTCCCGGGCGTTCTGGTTGTAGTCGATGAGCACTCGCTCGCCCCGGTCCTGCTTCCACCAGGCTGACGTGGCCATGGTGGGCAGACGGCGCTCCACCTCGCGGGCCAGGGCCAGGGCCGCCCGGCGCACCTCGGTGAATCCCCACTGGCGCTGGATGCGCACGTTGACGTGCATGCCCCGCGATCCCGAGGTCTTGGGGAACCCGGCCAGGCCGTGCTCCTCCAAGACCTGGCGAGCCCCGAGGGCCACCGCCCGCACCGCCTCGAAGGGCACTCCCGGCTGGGGGTCGAGGTCGATCCGCAGCTCGTCGGGATGGTCGAGATCCTCGGCCCGCACCGCCCACGGGTTGAGGTCGATGCAGCCCAGGTTGGCCGCCCAGGCCAGATGGGCCACCTCGGTGGGGCACAGCTCGTCGGCGTGGCGCCCGCTCGGAAATGTCACGGTCGTGATGCCCACCCACTCCGGGCGCCTGGCCGGTGCTCGCTTCTGGTAGAAGAAGGGGCCCTCGGCGCCGTCAGGGAAGCGCTTCAGCACGGTCGGCCGGCGCTCCACCCCGAGCAGGGCGGCCGGTCCGACGGCCAGGTAGTAACGGACCAGGTCCAGCTTGGTCTCTCCCCGAGCCGAGAAAAACACCTTGTCGGGATGGGTGACCGTCACCCGGCGCCCGCCCGCCTCCACCTCGACGGCCGTCTCGCCCACTGCTCGAGCCGCCCGTTATTCCGCAGGGCGGACAGGATGGGCCGTGGCGCCAGAGCCGGCCGGGCTCGGCCTGCCACCGCCCGGGCTCCGCCCGCCTGCGCCCGCCAGGGCCTGCGCGCCACCGCTCGCCGGGCTCTGCCCGCCTGCGCCCGCCGGGCTCTGCGAGAAGCGCAGCCCGTCCTCCGCCGCCCAGGCCACCGCCGCCCGGTCGGCCTCAGCCGCCGTCCTGACCTTGTCGACCACGTCGCCCAGCAGGTGGCCCGGGATCGCGCAGCTGACCTCGCCGTTGGGCATCCCGGTTCGGGCCCGGGACAGGGCGCAGCCCACGCTGGCCACCACCTCGCCCTCCTCCTTGGCTGCCGCCACGATGTGGCAGTGGGGCTTGCCCTCGATACGCAGCCCCGGTATGGCCTCGCCCAGAACCATCAGCGAGGCGGGCGACAGGCGGACCAGCACCACGTCGGGTGCGGTGCCGGAGCTGGCGTCGACGTCGGCCAGCGGCCCGTAGGTGATGGCTCCTGGGCGTTCCTTCACCACCGGTATGGCCGGGAACATGTCCTCGGTGACCCAACCGCTGGAGACCAGGGCGGCCACGTCGTCGTTGGCGGACACCGCGTCAAGGTCGGCCAGCCCGTGGGTCAGGACCCCCACGCTGCAGTTGCCGTGGTCCTCGGGCGAGGTGGTGAAGGTGCGCTCCACCGCCTTCATCCAAAAGACGCACCCGGCCGGCACCCGGCCCGAGCGGCCGTCAGGGGCCGGGGCGGACATGGGGGCATCGAACGGGCCCACTCCCTCCAGCGGCCCCGCCGAGAAGGTGATGGCCACGGGGGGAGCAGAAGGATGCAGGACCGAGACCAGGTCCTTGGCCAGCCGGCTCCAGTTGCTGGCAGTCATCGGTCCGCTCCGTCCATCCACCCGTCGGCTGCCTCCAGCAGGAATTGGCTCACCAGCAGGGATCGGTCGAACACTTCGCACAGCAGCTCCTCTCCGGCCAGAACGCGGGCCAGGGATACGGGGTGACGGGCCAGGATGCTGAGCCGGCGCTCGGGCGCATCGGTGGCCGAGGCGAAGGAGTCGATGGCCGACACCTCCAGGGGTAGCTCGATACCACCTACTCCGGCCAGGTCGATGGCCAGGCGGAGCAGGTCGGGGCCATGGGGCAGGGGCGGAAGGGCCCACGTGAAGGTGAGGGGAAAGTGGAATTCGTCGGGCGGGTCGGCATCCTCGGGCAGCTCGAAGACGACGTCCTCGAACGCCAGCAGCACTCGGGGCTCCACCTCCAGGGCCAGGTGCAGGTCGATGGGGCCGCCACAGCCCTCCTCCGGGTGCAGGTCGACCTCCCACATCTGGCGCAGGGAGTAGGTCTCGACGAAGTGCCGCTCGTCGTGGACATGAAACCCATGGTCCACCGCGTGGTCCTTGAGCTCGGCCACGTATCCGGCCACGTCGATGACTGCCACGGCCCGCCAGCCTAGAGCGTGCCACTCGGCCGGCTGCCCCCCAGCCTGGCGGTCGCCGTCCCGCTGCCTCCAGGCCCGCCGCCGAGATGGACGCCTGCGGCCGAGATGGACGCCTGCGGCCGAGATGGACGCCTGCGGCCCAGATGGACGCCATTTGTGACCGCTGGGGCGCATATGCCTTACCTGGCGGTCACAGAAAGCTAGCCAAGCCTGAGTGTAGGGCCAGGCCTCGGGTAGGGTCGCCCGGTGGACGACGATGCCCTGATGGCCATCCTCCGCCAGGCGGTGGACGCAGTGGCTGCCGCCCTGGCCGCCCTGGACGACTGGGGGCCGGCCGGCACCCGGCCCGGTCAGTACCGCAGCGACCTGGTGGCTGATGAGGCGGCTCTGGCGGTGTTGGACCGGGCCGGGCTGGGTGCGGTCTCCGAGGAGTCGGGGGTGCATCATCCCGATCGACCGGTGGTGGTCATGCTCGATCCAGTCGACGGCTCGACCAACGCCTCCCAGGGTCTGCCCTGGTACGCCACCAGCCTGTGTGCCCTGGACGCCGACGGCCCCCGGGCCGCGGTGGTGGCCAACCAGGCCACCGGACGCTGCTGGGAGGCGGTCCGGGGCCGAGGTGCCAGCCGGGACGGGCATCCCATCGCTCCCTCGCCTTGCACCGTGGTGGCCGACTCGATCGTCGGCCTCTCCGGATATCCGGCCCACGATCTGGGCTGGCGCCAGTACCGGGCCCTGGGAGCGGCTGCCCTGGACCTGTGCGCGGTGGCCGAGGGCACCCTGGATGGCTACGTGGACTGCAGCCCGGTCCCCCTGGCCCCCTGGGACTATATGGGTGCCCTGCTGGTCTGCGCCGAGGCGGGGGCGGTGGTGGCCGAGGCTCAGTCAAGAGAGCTGGTGGTGCGTGGGTACGGGGAGCGCCGCACCGTGGTGGCGGCCGGGACCCCGGAGCTGTTGGCCGGCTTGCTGGAGCAGCGAGCCAGGTTTTCGTGACCTTCATGACCGGCAATGGGTCACGATCAATAAATGGGTTGACGGCCGGCCCTGGCCGTGCTCGGATGATCGGGTCGGAGAGGCCGGGGTATCCCTTGCCAACAGTCGAGGAGCCGTCGATGGGCAACAGCACCTGGGGCACCAGCAAGCCCATGGTCGGCAGCCGCCTCTTGGCGTCGGAGCTGCCGGCGCCCGTGCTGGTCGCCATTCCCGCCTGCGTGCGGCCGATGAGCCCACCTGGAGCAGCTGCTGGTTAGCCAGCCCACTCCAAGTGCTTGGCCCAGAGGCCGCCGGGAATCCTCCCGGCGGCCTTTTCTATTCGTCACCTCAGCGAAAGGGGACGGCGACGTGCTCGCCGAGATCACTGCCCAGTTATCCATCTCTCCAGTAGGGCCTGTCCCGACCGGTTCTGTCCCGCCGGGCTTGGGCCCGGAGGACGTCGCCGATCCCTGGGCTGACGCCCACTGCCGGGACGGCCAGTCCGGCTTGTTGGAGATGTTCTTCTCCGACCATCTGGAGGACATCGCCCGGGCCAAGGCCCTCTGCGCCGACTGTCCGGTTGCCGACGCCTGTCTGGACGGCGCCATCGAACGCCACGAGCCGGCGGGCGTGTGGGGAGGCCAGCTCTTTGCCGACGGCAAGATCCTCGTCTTCAAGCGCAAGCGGGGCCGGCCTCCCAAGAACGCTCAGACCCAGCTGACCGCCTGAGCCGAGCTACCGTGGCCGGTTGAGGCAGGGCGCTTAGCTCAGTTTGGTCAGAGCAGCTGGTTTACAACCAGCAGGTCGGGGGTTCAAGTCCCTCAGCGCCCACTGGAACGACTTGTATTACCAGCGAAAGGGACCCAAGAGGCGCCGTGGCCGAAGGCCACCATCAAGGACCATGCCGCCTCCATCGGGTCGTTTCCGTCGTTTGGCAATGCCGGCTAGGACCAGGCCGACGACTAGCAGGAAGAGTGAAGGAAGTAGCAGGTTTGGTAGATTGCTGGTTCGCTCGGAGACCTGCTAGCCGAGGTTGGAAAGCTGATTCTCCACGTCGTAGAGGTTGGCCAGCAGGGCCAAGCCGGTGTAGGCGACCCCTACGACGCCGAGCATGACGCTTCGTTCCGTGATGGCCAGCGCCAATAGGCTCAGAGCGATGACAAGAAGGGGCAGGAAGCCCCCACCTTGCCCGTTCGACGCATGCGCGACGTTGAGAAGATAGAACGGCGCGGCTCCCAGACTGAGCATCCCAAGGAGCACGTACGGAAGCCATCGAAGGTGGTGGGTCTCAGGTGACGTGGGCTTCACAGGCTGACGCCACCTCCCGCAAACGGCGAATGCCGCACATAACGAGGGTGGCCTACGTTATGTGCGGCATCAATGCCAAGTCCGGACAGCTGAAGATCAGATACCGGTCATGTCATCCCGACTGGACGTGCCAGTGGGACGGTCAGCACCGCCGTCGGTGCCGGTGTCAGTACGACCTCGCTCCTTGCCTTCCTTGTCCTTGATGTCCTCGCCACTGTGGCCCACACTGCTGCCGACACCAGAAGGGGCTTGCTCGGCACCGCCGCCACCAGTCGGTCCAACCTGACCTTCACGATCGGTGTCGCTAGGAGCGCCTTCGTCGCTCAACTGGCGCCCGACGCCCTCGGCCCGCTCACTCTGCTCGCCCATTGGGTTTCCTCTCTCGCGATGTTTGGTGCGCTCACGCTATCAACCAAAGGGGCTGCCCCGCCCGAACCGCCACCGGCTCGGGCGGGGCGAAAAACTGCCCTAGCCCTGG
This sequence comes from Acidimicrobiales bacterium, assembly GCA_003244275.1. Taxonomy (GTDB): domain Bacteria; phylum Actinomycetota; class Acidimicrobiia; order Acidimicrobiales; family QHCF01; genus QHCF01. Next base: position 3,038 of record QHCF01000068.1, on the reverse strand, counting down.
CTGCCGCTCTGGACGTCCAAGGGCCATACTGCCCGTGCTCTGCTAGCCGACGCCGGTCTCGTCGCCCCTGTCAGAGGTACCGGTGGGACGACCCGCGCCCTCTTCTCCGGTGTCCTGGCGACCCCGCTCCTGGGAGTCGCGGTCACCCACGTCCTCGCCCCGGGTGGTGGTGCTCACCCCGACACCTTCGGGGGCCATCTCGGCGCCACCGCCGCCGGTCGGGCCGACCAGGCTCTCGGCGTTGGTGTCCTCCGGCGCGGTACCCCCGCTCATCATGCGGCTTACTCCCTCGGACCGCTCGTCCTTGGTGTCTGTGACCTCGGTGCGCTGGGCGTGAGGACGTACGTTAGGCACGTTGTCGCCTACATCCACCTCGCCGCCAGGATCGGGGTTGGGCCCGCGAGTCGCCGCTCCGCCGGGCGCCACATTGCCGTGCCGGCTTTCGGGATCGCGCTCGGCGTCTTCGTATCCAGCCATCGGTTTGTCTCCTTCTATAGGGGGTAGATCAGCTCCTACCCTCCACACTAGGAGCCAAACCGGTAGGCGCGCCATCGAAAGCCTGGCAGCGACGTCTGACGGTTAGCCTCCCCGACATGAAATCCCTGCGGGGCATGGTCGGCCAGCTGCTGCCCCGCCTGAATGCTGCCTTTCCCACCGCGGTGCTGGCTGAGCTGGTGGGTTTTCTCACCGCCGAGGCGGGGGCGACATCGGTCCGGCTGTGGCTGGCCGACTACGACGAGGCGGTGCTGGCTGCGCTGGGCGGCCCGAGGGGCACCGAGCCAGCCGAGGTGGTGGACATCGGTCATGGCGGTCCGGGTGAGGCCTTCGCCTCCCAGCAAGTTGTCACGACGACCGACGCCACGGGCATCACGGTCCACCTGCCAGTGAGTCGCCGGGCCGAGCGGCTGGGGGTGCTGACGGTGGGACTTGGCCACTCGGTCGGGGCCGCCGAGGCTCGAGCCGATCCGGCCCTGGCCGAGGTCGCCCTGACCATGGCGTACGTGTTGGCGACGGCCATGCGCTACACTGACTCCTTCGAGCGGGCCCGGCGCCGCCAGCCGCTCAACGTGGCTGCCGAGATGCAGTGGTCGCTGGTGGCGGCCCGGGCATTTTCGGCACCACAGTTCAGTCTGGTCGGGCAGGTTCGCCCCGCATATCACATCGGTGGCGACGCCTACGACTTCTGCGTAGGTCCGTCCAGCCTCTGGCTGGCGGTCATCGACGCCATGGGTCACGGCACCCAGGCTGCCGTCCTCACCACCCTCGCCCTGACCACCCTGCGCAACGCTCGGCGTTGCGGCGAGAGCCTGACCGTCCAGGTGGAGGCGGCTGACCGCACCCTCAATGAAATTTTCGGTGGTGGTCAGTTCGTCACCGGCCTCATCCTGCAGGTGAACCTGGAGACCGGAAGTGTGGAGATGGTCAATGCCGGTCATCCGAGCCCCTACCTGGTCAGGGGATCCCGAGTGGAGCGGATGGAGGTGGACCCCCACCTGCCAATCGGGTTGTTCGAGGAGGCCAGGTACACCTCGGTTCCCCTCCAGTTGGTGCCCGGGGACAGATGGGTCTTCGTATCAGATGGGGTCACCGAGGCGGCCATGGACGAGACATCTCAGTTCGGTGACGACTGCCTGGCGCAGGCGCTGGCGGACTGCGCCGACGCGGCCACCCACGAGACGGTTGAACACTTGTACGGCGCCTTGCAAAGGGCCGTCGGCGATGACCTCCACGATGATGCCAGCGTGATCGTGGTGGATTGGAAGGGGCCGTCGGGGTAAGCCAGGCAAACTCAGATATCCAGCCGGCGGCTCATCGCATCGGCTCAGGGGCGCCGGCTCACCGGCGACGGCCCTGTGCGATTATCCACCCCGTCACCGCAACCACCGCGCCCGCCGGCACCACCGGATGATCGGCCAGGCGTCGCACCGCTCGGTCGACCACGTCGCGTACCGGCTCCTGGGTTATCGTCCGCTCGGTCTTGTGGCCGACGTCGGTAACCCGGTCCTTGAGCTGGCGCCCCCGGGCCTCCAAGGCGCTCGCCCCCTGGTGTACCTTGTCATCGACCCGCTTCTCGACGTCGGCCTTGTTGACCAACGCCTCTACGGTCTGGCCGAGCTCACGACGGGTCTTCTCGATCTGGCGACGCAGCTGAAGCTGTTGCTCGGACGGACCCTTGGTCGCTCGCACTCAGGACCCTGCCTTGGTGGGCATGGGGCCACCTATGACCTTGTCGAGGTCCGTCTCGGCCGTAGCCAGGAGGGATGCGGCGCAGGGGCGAATGGCCGCTCGCACCTGCCTGGCTCCTACCAGGGCCACCATGCCGGCCAGCAGTGACAGGCCACCCCCCACGATCAGAGCGGCGGACCATCCAGCCAACGGGATGGCTACCAACAAGACGACACCGGTCACCAGCGCCGCCCCACCGTACAGGCCGACAACGCCGGCAAGCGAGAGCGCGCCCAGCCCGAGCCCGGCCCGGCGCCCCGTCTCCCGTACCTCCAGGCGAGCCAGCGCCAGCTCCTGGCGAGCCAGCAGAGCTGTCTGCTCGGCCAGTTGACTCACCAGCTCGGCCACCGAGGGCTCGGCCACCGACGGTTCGGCGGTCTGGACCGCCGCGGGCCCAGCCTTCCGATCCGCCACCGGCTGCGCCGCCAGGCTCGGCGCTGGCACCTCGGACCGAGCGAGGGTGGCACTCTCCGCCAGGCTGGGCGCGGACGGGACGCCTGACTCGGACGGGGCGCCTGACTCGGACGAGCCGTCCGGCGCCACTCCGGCGCCCTCGCCCTGCTCCTCCTGGTCCGACTCCCCGTGCTCCGACGAGGGGAGGGCCTGGCGGGTCTCCTCGTCGCGGTACACCTCCGGCCAGCTCATGAGGTCCACCGGTGGCTTGTCACCAGCTGCCGGATCGGCCATCGGCTCCTTGTCCTCCCCCTTGATGGAGTCCACCACGGGCGTATCCTGCGACTCGGCCCGGTTGTCCCGGGCCATGTCGATGACCGATGCCGCGGCATTGAGGGGCCCGGCCAGCGGGCCTGAGT
>QHCF01000079.1 GCA_003244275.1 Acidimicrobiales bacterium | reverse complement strand
CGGTGCCGACCAGGATGCTCATCCGCTGCGGCCTCCGCCGTTGGCCGCGGCGGCGCCGGCGCTCGCCAGCTCGACGACCCTGGCGGCCGCGCCGTCCATGGTCGCCTCGGTGTAAACGCCGGCTAGGTTCGCCTCGCCAAGCAGGGCCCGACCCTCGTCGCCGTTGGTGCCGTCGAGGCGGACGACAAAGGGCACCTGGGGATCGATCTGCCTAAACGCCTCGATCAGGCCCTTGGCCACCTCGTCGCAGCGGGTGATGCCACCGAAGATGTTGCAAAGGACGGCCTTGACCTTGGGGTCGGAGAGGATCACCTGGACCGCACTGGTGATCGCCTCTGCCTTGGATCCGCCGCCCGCGTCAAGGAAATTCGCAGGGGCTCCGCCCGCCAGGGCGACCGCCGGCGCCAGAAGGCCGTTGTCGGGCCCCACCAGGATGGAATGGTCCGCGGTGTTGTCGTTGCCCACCTCGACGGCCACGGCCCGCCGAACCCCGCCCACGCCGGGATCGACCACCGCCAGCACCACCCCCGGTGGCAGGTACTGGATGCTGCGAGCCAGCACCAGGCTCCCCGCTCGCACGTCATGGGTCGCCACCCCGTGGGTGACGTCGATCACCGTCGCGGCAGGGGCGATACCCCGGATGACGGCTTTCACCACCCCCACGAACTCGTCGTCGAGCCCGTAGTCGGAGAGGAACGAGATGGTGTCGAAGCCGGCTGGCATTGCCCAGTTTCTAGCCGGCCCAGCTCCTAGCCGGCTTCTGTGTAGGTGCTGGCGAGGTACCGGTCGACGTCGTCCTCGCGGACCCGGTAGGACTTGCCCACCCGGACGGCCGCCAGCTGGCCGCCCTTGATCAGGCGGTAGACGGTCATGGTGGAGACCCGGAGGAGCCCAGCCACCTCAGCCGCGGTCAGAAACCGCGCGCGCGCATCGGACTGCACCAGAATTCCCCCCTCTTCGCTCTTCGGCAATGTATTCGGTGCAAGTGCCGAGCGAAAGAGGGAGGTTCAACCAGAGCGGCCCAGCTGGCGGGAACGCTCGGTGGCAGCGCTGACTGCCTCCAGCAGGGCGCTGCGAACGGCGGAGGCTTCGAGGGCGCGGAGGCCGGCGGCAGTTGTGCCCCCGGGCGAGGTGACGGCGGCGCGCAGCTCCTCGGCGCCCTGCCCTGATTCGGCCAGGAGCCGCGCTGAGCCCAACACCGTCTGGGTGGCCAAGGCCCGGCTCACCTCGCGGGGCAGGCCGTTGAGCACCCCGGCCTCGATGAGCGCCTCCACGACAAGGAAGACGTATGCCGGCCCCGAGCCCGACAGCCCTGTCACCGCGTCGAGAAGGGGTTCGTCCACCCTCACCACCAGCCCCACCGCGGCGAGGATGCTGTCTGCCCAGGCCAGGTCGTCGTCGGTGGCTGTCGAGCCTGCGGCAATGGCTGCCGCCCCACAACCCACCAGGGCCGGGGTGTTGGGCATGGCCCTCACCACAGCCACGTCGTCGCCCAGCGCCTCTTCCAGCCGGGCCAGGGGAACCCCGGCGGCGATGGACACCACCCGGGGCACCCTGGCCCCAGCCAACGCTGCGCACGCCTCCTTCACATCCGCGGATTTCACTGCCAGGACGGCACCGCGGGCGGCCTGTACCTCGCCGGTCACCATCAATCCGGGGTGGCGGTCGCCAAGCTCTCGGCGCCTTTGGATGACCGGCTCCACCACACCGATCTCCGACGGTTGCGCCCACTGCCTGGCGAGCAGCCCGCCGACCAAGGCGCCGCCCATCTTGCCGCCCCCGACGACGAGCAGGCGGAGAGTCATCGGCGCAGGTTAGGGCAGGTTAGGGGAGGTAGTTCATCGGGTTCTGCGGGGTGCCGTTGACCCTGGTCTCGAAGTGGAGGTGGGGGCCGGTGCAGTGGCCGGAGCAGCCCACGTAGCCGATCACCTGGCCCTGGGCCACCGTCGCCCCGCCGCTCACCGCGAACTGGCTCTGATGGGCGTACACGGTGCTGAAACCACCTCCGTGGTCGATGATGGTGACCATCCCGTAACCGCTCTCGGAGACGGCCGAGATGACCACCCCCGCCTTGGCCGCCCGGATCGGTGCACCGTAGCCGGCCGCGATGTCGATGCCCGCGTGCAGAGCGCCCCACCGCATGCCGAACGGCGACGTCATGGGCCCGCTCGCGGGCCAGATGAGGCCGGAGCTCGAAGCTGCTCCCGTCGCTCCGATCACGGGGGCCGGGCCGACGCTGGGGGCCGCCGACTGGCGTGACCGGATCAGGTTCTCGATGGTGGCCTCGTCGCGGGCCAGGGCCTGCACCTCGGCGGTGTACTCGGCGATGCGGGCGTCGAGAGCGGACTTCAGGCGGGCCTGGTCGGTCCGGGCCTTCTGCAGGTCGGCCAAGCGAGCGGCGGCGGCCGCTCGGCGAGCATCAGCCTGGTCGCGCAGGCGGCCCAGGTCGGTCTGCTCGGCCTGCTCGTCCTGGCGGTTGGCCCGCAGTTGGCCCAACACGTCGGTATCGGTGGCGGCCACGTGGCTCAACAGGGTCTGGCGCCGGCTGGCTTCGTCGAGGGTGGTCGATCCGAGCATGCCGATCAGGGCGTCGCTGCCGGGGTGGACATAGGCCCGAACCGCCATGGCCGATGCCGCCGCTCGCAGGCGCGACATCTTCGACTCGGTGGCCGCCAGCCGGGCCTGGGCCGAGCCCACCGCCGCCTGGCTGGCACTGGCCGCCTGGCTGGCAGCATCGGCGCTGGAGGACTGGTCGGCGACGTTGGTGTCGAGATCGCGAAGGGCGGCCTCGAGTTGGGCGTCGTCGGCCTTCATGGTGTCGAGCTTGGCTGCCACCTCGGCTCTTTTGGCCTGGTCGGCAGAGCGACGCTGGTCGCCAGAATCGGCAAAGCCGGGGATGGCCCGGGCCATCACCAGAGCGAAGACGAGCGCGGCAGCCGGAAGTCGAGTCTTGATCATGCAGGGGGGCCCATGGGCCAGCCGCCACCGTGGCTGGCCACCAAGTGGCCGCAACGCTACCCACGGGCGTCATGCGTGCGCAAGCTTGGGCTCGAGACAAGGGTGGCCCGAGGAACCTCCCGGCACGGTCGCACTTCCCCGAACGACCGCTCCGTTCCGCCCCTCGGGCCAAGAACAACCTTAGTCAGCCCGAGCACGGGATGCAAGCAAATGGGCCGATATATCTCAGGGCGCGCCAGAGGACGTGGGCAGCTTAGTGGCACTCAACCAGCTCACGGGCGGTGAGATCTACGTAGAGGCGGCGCAGCCGGGCGGCGGTGATCGACCAGCTGTAGCGCCGAGCCCGTCGCACGGCCGCTTCTCCCATGCGGGCGGCCAGGTCGGGATCGGCGAGGAGGCGAAAGACGCAGGCTGCGAACCCGTCGCCGTGTCGGGCCTCCACCAGGAAGCCGGTGGTGCCTTGGTCGACCAGGGTCTGCAGGCCGCCGACGGCGGCGGCCACGACGGGCGTACCGCAGGCTGCCGCCTCCAGGGCAACC
>QHCF01000022.1 GCA_003244275.1 Acidimicrobiales bacterium | reverse complement strand
GCCCCGGTCGCCCCCCCGCCACCGGGACCGCCCATGCGTCCCGCTCGGCCGCCGGACCGGCCCATACGATGCGATCGGCCCGAACGGGAAGAGACCGAATGGGGGGGGAGCGAACGGGGGGAGACAGGCCGCCATCCGAGCGAGGAGGCCGTCCCCGGTCTGTAGCCCAGTTGCGGCGTCGGCGGCTGGCGGCTGGTCTGTTGGCCACCCTGGTGGTGATCCTGGTCGCCCTGGCCATTGTTTTCGTGGTGGTTGATCACCAGATCAACCCCCCAGGTGGAGCAGGTCCGGCGGTGACGGTCAACGTGCCGGCCGGGGCGTCGGTGTCGTCGTTGTCGGAGGTGCTGGCTCAGCACGGGGTGGCCACCCACCCCCTTACCCTTCGTCTCTATGCCCGCCTGAAGGGCGTCCCGGTGTTCAGACCCGGCGAGTACCGACTGCGTCTTCACGAGCCCTACGGCCAGATCTTCACCACTCTCGGCCAGGGGCCACTGATGGCCACCATCGCCATTCCCGAGGGCTTCACCGTGGCTCAGATAGCCGCCCGGGTGGGCCGCGACGATCCTGGCCATACCGCCCGCGGCTTCCTCGCGGCGGCCAGGAGCGGGCAGGTCCACTCTGCCTTCCAGCCATCGGGGAGCAACGACTTGGAGGGACTGCTGTTCCCGGCCACCTACCAGGTGGCACCAGACCGCAGCGATACCGACCTGCTCAGGCTGATGGTGGGTCGCTTCGACCAGGCGGGTGCGGCGGCTGGGTTGAATCAGGCCAAGGCCCAGCTCGGAGTCAGCGCCTACCAGACGGTCGTAGTGGCATCCATCATCGAGCGGGAGGCCAAGCTGGACCAGGACCGGGGAAAGGTGGCCCGGGTCATCTACAACCGCCTGGGCCGGGGGATGGCCCTGCAGGTCGACGCCACGGTGCTCTATGGTCTGGGAAGCGACACGGCTGCCGATCGGGCCAGCAGCTCGCCGTACAACACCTATCGGGCAAAGGGGCTGCCGCCGACGCCCATTGCCAGTCCTGGTCAAGCCTCCCTGGCTGCGGCGGTGGCTCCTACTCCCGGTCCGTGGCTGTACTACTGCTCCACGTCGTCGGGTTCCATTGCCTTTTCCACCACCAATGCCGAGCAGGACCGCAACCTGGTCGGGGTGTGCCGGCCAGGTGCCGGGTAGTGCCGGCCTCGCTTACCGCCAGCACTCGGGTGGTAGGTGTCATCGGCGACCCGGTGCGCCACTCGTTGTCGCCGTTGCTGCACAATGCTGCCTTTGCTGCCATGAGGCTGGACTGGGCAAGCGTCGCCTTCCCGGTCCCCGCCGGGGAGGTGGGTCCAGCCCTGGCCGGGATGCGAGCCCTTGGTGTCGAGGGCTTGTCAGTGACGATGCCCCACAAGCAAGCCGCCCTGGCCGGAGTCGACCACACCTCTGAGACAGCCACCAGGCTGGGGGCGATCAACACCATCGTCCGGCGAAACGGCCAGTTGGTGGGCGAGAACACCGATGGCGCCGGCTTCCTCGATGCGGTACACACCGCCGGCTGCGACCCAGTCGGCTGGCGCTGCCTGATCCTGGGGGCTGGCGGGGCAGCCCGAGCCATCGTGGTGGCCCTGGCTGGGGCAGGAGCGGCCGAGGTGGTGGTCGTCAATCGGACACCTACCCGGGCCGAGCAGGCTGCGGCCCTGGCTGGAGCGGTGGGTCGGGTCGGGTCAGCCGACGAGGTCGATCGCGCCGACCTGGTGGTTCATGCCACGCCGTTGGGCATGCTGGGGGTGTCGCCAGCCTCCCGGGCTGGGGAGCAGGGCCCGACTTCGGATCAGCTACCCCTCGATCCGGCTCGCCTGGGGCCAGGCCAGCTGGTTGTCGACCTCGTCTATCACCCCCGGGACACCCCATTGCTCAAAGCGGCGAGGGACCGGGGGGCGATGGTTCAAGACGGTGTCGGCATGCTCGTCCACCAGGCGGCCCATGCATTGGCTTTCTGGACAGGGGAGAAGCCGCCAGTGGCGGCCATGATGGCGGCTGTCGACAGTGCTCCTCGGCTCCGGGCCTGACGTGCGAGGATGGGGGCGGAGGTGAGCCTTGGCGCAACGCGCGCTTGAACGTAGGAGATCGAGCTGGCGCAGCCTGGCGTCTCATGTCGACGTTGTCCTGGTGGCGTCCACCGTGGTGGTGGCCGGCCTCGGGGTATTGATGGTCTACTCGGCCACTCAGGCCAAGCTCGCCAGCAGCGGTGTCGATCCTCTCTTCTACCTGAAGCGCCAGGCCACCTACGCGGCCATCGGAGTGGTGGCCATGGTGGCGGTCACCCTGGTCGACTATCACCGCTTCGAGGAGCTGGGGGCGGTGGCCTATGGGGGCATGGTGCTCGCCCTGCTGGCGGTTCTCAGCCCCATAGGATCAAGTGCCCGCGGCTCTCAACGGTGGTTCCAGCTGGGCTCTTTCCAGCTACAGCCCTCCAGCTTCGCCAGCCTGGTGCTCATCGTGGCCGTGGCGGCCTATGCCCATCGCCATCAGGGTGCCCAGGATCTCAGACGCCTGGGTGTGCTGCTGGCCATGGGCTGCCTGCTCATCTTGCTGGTGTACGGACAGCCCGACCTGGGGACCGCCATCATCATGTCGGTGGTCTTGCTGGCCATGCTGGTGGCCGCCGGGGCGAGAGGTCGCCATCTGGCCATCCTGGGCGCGGTTGCGGTAGTCGGCATAATCGCCATCGTGAACCTGGGCGTCCTGCACAAGTACCAGACCGACCGCCTGACGTGCTTCGTCAACCCCGTCGGCCAGTCCCAGGGAGCGTGCTACAACTTGGGCCAGTCCCAGATCGCCATCGGCTCGGGGGGCGTCAGCGGGAAGGGCCTGTTTCACGGGAGCGTGACCAACGCGGCCATCGTGCCCGAGCAGCAGACCGACTTCATATTCACCGCGGTGGGTGAGCAGCTGGGCTTCTTCGGATCGGCCTCGGTCTTGGCTCTGTTCAGTCTCATCGTCTGGCGCATCCTGCGCAATGCCCAGCTGGCCCGGGACCGGCTGGGCCGCCTGCTCTGCATGGGCGTGCTGGGCCTGATTGCCTTCTCGGTCTTCCAGAACGCCGGGATGACCATGGGCATCATGCCCATCACCGGTATACCGCTGCCTTTCATGAGCTACGGGGGCTCGGCCATCATCGCCTTTTTCATGGCGGTGGGCATCGTCCTCAACGTCGGACTGCGCAGGTACCGCTGACTTCCCGGGGCATGGCCGCGATGCACCAGGTGGCACTGGTCGATATTGCCATGGAGCTGCCGGCCAGCCATCCCTACCTGGTGCTACAGGAGGTGGATCAACCCTGCCGGGAGATGCGGATACCGATCGGGCTGTCCGATGGTGTGGCCATCGCCTACGCCTGGCGGGGCCTGGCCACCCCTCGACCCCTCAGCCACGAGCTGTTCTCTGACATCCTGACCCGCCTTGATGTCAACCTGGCCATGGTGCACATCACCGAGGCCAGGGGACAGACTTACTTTGCCGAGGTGACACTGGTGGGTGCGTCGACCCATGTCGTCCCCTGCCGGCCCTCCGACGCCATCGCCCTGGCGCTGCGACAGCCACTCCCAGTGCCCATCCTGGTGGCTGACGACCTCTTGGCCGAGCAGCCGGCGCCGGAGGCCCCCGAGCAACCCTCGACCTCCGATCAACCCTCGACCTGACGAGCAACTCTCGACCTGACGAGCAACCCTCAGCCTGACGGTTTGACGCTGCCCTCGGCCGAGATCCGCATCAGCAGGGCGACCAGGACATAATTGGCCAGGATCGACGATCCGCCATAGGCCACAAAAGGAAGCGTCACCCCCGTAAGGGGCAGCAGCCGCACCACCCCCGCCATTATGAAGAAGGCCTGGAAACCGAATAACACGGTGAGACCGGTGGCCAGCAGCTTGGAGAACTCAGATCGGGCGGCCAGGGCGGCTCTCATGCCGGCCCCCACCAACAGGGCGAAGGCCACCACGATGGCGGTGGTCCCGAGCAGCCCCAACTCCTCCCCAATCGCCGCGAAGATGAAGTCACTGCTGACCACGGGTATGAGCCCAGGGTGGCCGAGTCCTAGACCGGTCCCCGTCACGCCACCGGTACCCATGGCGTACTCGCCCTGCACCAGCTGGTAGCCGGTGGTGTTGGTGTGGGCAAAGGCGTGGAGCCACACGTCGATGCGCTCGTGGACGTGGCCGAAGAGTTGCGAGGCGAGGAACGCTCCCACGGCGAAAAGGACCACCCCGACCACCAGGTAGGTGGCCCGTCCGGTCGCCACCCACAGCATGGAGATGAACAGTACGAACACCAACAGGGAGAAGCCGATGTCGTGCTCGGCGGTCATCACCAGGAGCGACAGGGCCCAGGCCAGCACCACTGGGGCGAAGGTCCGGGGATCGGGGACCAGGTGGTTACCCACCCGGGTGGTGGGCCTCGACAGCAACTCCCGCTTCTCCACGAAATAGGACGCGAAGTACACGGCCAGGGCCAGCTTGGCCACCTCCACCGGCTGGAATTGGACCGGGCCCAGGCGTATCCACAGTCGGGCCCCGTTGATGTTCTGGCCGAGGTGGGGTACCAGCGGGGCCAACAGGGAGGCCAACCCGGTGATCACCAGGAGGTACCGGTAGCGCTCCAGATCCCGGGAGTGGCGCACCACGGCCAGGGTGATCACATAGGCGGACACTCCCAGGCCCGTCCAGATGGCCTGCAGGGCGGCCAACTTGTAGTCGAGGCGGGCAATCACCACATAGCCCAGGCCGTTGAGGAGGGCGACGATGGGGAGGATGATCGGATCGGCGTTGGCCGCCCAGCGCCGGTTGGCCAGGTGGGCCAGCAGCTCCAGGACCAGGATGACCCCCAGGAAGGGCAGGACGTTGGCCGGGATGGTGGCGGTCTTGCCGAGCGTCGCCAAGAGGTAGGCCGACACTGTGACCAGCGCCGCCAGCACCAGCAGCCCCAGCTCGGTACGCCGGCGCGGCCCGGCCACTCGGGCCGTGGTGAGACGGGCTCGTACGTTGGTGATGGTCATGTCGTTGAATGGCTGGAAGTTTGCGAAAAATACCTCAGCGGCCAGCCAGCCGTTTGCCCACGCTAGTCGTACCGCCGGTAGGCCAGCGCTCGAGTGGGTGAGGGATCCAGGGCGGAATGGAGTATTTTTCGAACCATGGCATCGCTCGGTTCGCCTGGGGCGTTGTCGCCCACCCGCCAGGAGGGCAGCTCCAGGTATCAGAACCGGGAGTTGTCGCTGCTCGACTTCGAGAGTCGACTGCTCGACCTGGCCGAGGACGAGGGAGCACCCCTGCTGGAAAGGGTCAAGTTCCTGGCCATCTTCAGCAGTGGCATCGACGAGCTGTTCGAGGTTCGGGTGGCCGGCATCAAGGACCGGGTGGCGGCTGGGTTGCGGGCCGTCTCCCCCGATGGCCGCAGCCCCATCGAGCAGCTCCGAGTGATCCGATCCAAGCTGGAGGGCCTGCTCAGCCGGCAGAGTCGCATCTACCTGGACAAGCTGGTCCCGGCCCTGGGCGAGGCGGGGGTGTGCCTGGTGGACTGGGAGGCGCTGGACGGTGACGACCGGTGCCACCTGGACCAGGTCTTCGAGCATCAGATCTTTCCCGTCCTCACCCCCTTAGCAGTGGACACCGCCCATCCCTTCCCCTACATCTCCAACCTGTCTCTCAACCTGGCCGTTACGGTTAGAGATCCGTACACCAGGGAGCAGCGCTTCGCCCGGATCAAGGTTCCGCCCCTCCTGCCCCGGTTCGTGGCCATGCCCGACGGGGCCCGCAACGTGGCGGTCGAGCAGGTAATCGCCGCCCACCTCGATTCGCTGTTCCCGGAGATGACCATTGAGTCCCACTACACCTTTCGGGTGACCCGCAACGCCGACCTGACGCTGGAGGAGGGCGAGGCCGATGACCTGCTGGTGGCGGTGGAGATGGAGCTGCGGCGGCGGCGGTTCGGGCGGGCAGTGCGTCTGGAGATCGAGACCCAGGCCGGGGCTGACGTACGAGAGCTGCTGACCCGTGAGCTCGAGATCGGCCCCGAGGACGTCTACGACATCGAGGGACCCCTCGACCTGGGGGGCCTTATGGCGCTGTACGACCTGGATCGGGGCGACCTTCACTATGAGCCGTGGGCGCCGATGACCCAGCCCCGACTGGCTACCGCCGAGGACGAGCCGGTCGACCTGTTCGCCGTGCTGCGTGAGCGTGACGTGCTGGTTCACCATCCCTACGACTCCTTCGCCACCTCGGTGGAGGCCTTCGTGGCCCAGGCCGCCTGCGATCCGTCGGTGCTGGCCATCAAGCAGACCCTCTACCGGACGTCGGGGCACAGCCCCATAGTCCGCTCGCTGATCAAGGCGGCCGAGCAGGGCAAGCAGGTGGCGGTCCTGGTCGAGCTCAAGGCTCGCGGCGACGAGCAGGCCAACATCGCCTGGGCCCGGGCGCTGGAGGAGGTGGGGGTCCACGTCGTGTACGGCCTGGTGGGGTTCAAGACCCACGCCAAGGCCATCCTGGTTGTGCGGGCCGAGGAGGACGGCCTGCGGCGCTACTGCCATGTGGGCACCGGCAACTACAACTCCAAGACGGCCGCCCTGTACGAGGACCTAGGCCTGCTGTCGGCCGATCCCGACCTGGGGGCCGACCTCACTGACCTGTTCAACTTCCTCACCGGCTACAGCCGCCGATCCTCCTACCGCCGCCTGGCGGTGGCGCCCACTGGGATGAGAACGAGGATCATCGAGGCCATAGAGGGCGAAGGCTTGGCGGGCACCGACGGCCGGATCGTCATCAAGGTGAATGGGCTCACCGACCCGATGGTCATCGATGCCCTTTACGAGGCCTCGGGAAAGGCAGTGCCGATCGACCTGGTGGTGCGGGGGGTCTGCCGACTGCGCCCCGGCGTGGCGGGACTGTCGGAGACCATCCAGGTCCGCTCGGTGGTGGGTAGGTTCCTCGAGCACTCCCGGATATTCTCCTTCGGAGGGGTGGCCGGCAGGCCCTCCGAGATCCTGATCGGCTCGGCTGACCTCATGGAGCGCAACCTGGACCGACGCATCGAGGCCATGATTCCGGTGGTGGACGCCGAGGCCAGACTGCGCCTGTCCGAGACCCTGGATCTGTTGCTGGCCGACGACGCCCAGTCCTGGATCATGGCCTCGGACGGGAGCTGGTCCCGAGTCAGGGTCGCGGGGGGTGCTGGTGATGGGCAAAGCGCCCAGCTGCGCCAGCAGGAGTTGGCCATGGAGCGGGCCCGGAGGCGCCGCCGGGACTCCGACAGCCTCTCGTCGTCCGGTGGTCAGGAGCGGTTGTCCGAGGGCGCGTCCAATGCGCCCCAATGAGTCAGGAGACACAGATGGCCTTGGAGCGTGAAGTGAAGCTGGAGGCGGAGGCCGAGTTCGTGCTACCCGACCTCACCGGCGTCCTACCCGGGGCGGTGGTCAGCGTGGAGGCGCCCCGACGGTTGCGGGCGACCTACTGGGACACTGCTGACCTTCGCTTGGCCCGAGCGGGCGTGACTGTGCGCCACCGAGCCGGCGAGGAAGGCTCTGCGCCTCCCGGAGACGAGCCGCCGGGCGGGGGCCACTGGACGGTGAAGCTGCCGGCCGGCGACAACCGGACCGGTGACAACCGGCCTGGCGAGGACCGGACCAGTGCTGTGATGAGCCGGAGGGAGGTGGACTTCGAGGGGGCATCTGACGCGGTACCTGCCTCGGTGGCCGGTCTGGTCCGGGCCCATGTCCGCACGGCCGCCCTCGTACCGGTGGCTCGCCTGACCACCCGACGGGTCAGTCTCGACCTACGGGGGCCGACCAACGCCCCGATCGCTCGGGTCGACGACGACACGGTCACGGTGGACGAGGTCATCGGTGACGGGGACGGCGGCCGACCGGCGTGCTTTCGGGAGATCGAAGTGGAGCTGGGGCCGGATGCCTCCGAGGAGGTCGCTCGTGCGGTGGTCAACCGTCTGGTGAGGGCGGGGGCAACCGAGGGCAATCCGGTCCCCAAGGTCCTCCGAGCCCTCGGCCCGGCCGCCCTGAGGACACCTGACGTCGGGTCGGTCGCGTTCGACAGAGGTCGGCAGATGGCCAGCGGCGGGGTACTGGTGAGGGGCGCACTGGCGGCCGGCACGTCGCGCCTGGTGCGCCATGACCCCGGCGTCCGCCTGGGTGAGGATCCCGAGGACGTCCACCAGGCCAGGGTGGCGACCCGTCGCCTGCGATCCGACCTGGCCACCTTCTCCGACCTGGTGGACTCGGCCTGGGCCACGCACCTGCGCAGCGAGCTGGCCTGGCTGGGCGACGCCCTGGGCAGGGTTCGCGACTCCGACGTGCTGCTTGACCGGCTCCGGGCTGATGCCCGGCTCCTTCCGGAGGTCGACTATCACCCGGCGGCCCACGTGCTCGAGGTCCTGGGCGCTGACCGGGTCGAGGCCCAAGTTGCCTTGGCCCAGGCGTTGGACAGCCCTCGATATCTCGGCCTGCTCGACGCCCTGGTGGACGCAGCCAACGCGCCCCGCCTTACCCCGTTGGCGGAGACTCCGGCCGTCGAGCTGGCGCCGGCGCTGGTGGGCGGTACCTGGAAACGACTGGTCAGTGCCATCGACGACCTGGGTGGCACCCCCGGCGACGACGCCCTCCATCAGGTGCGGATCAAGGCCAAGCGGTGTCGCTACGCGGCCGAGGCGGTGGCCCCGGTGGCGCGCAAACCGGCTGGGCGCCTGGGCCGGCGGGTCGCCGACCTGCAGACAGTGCTGGGGGACCTGCACGATGCGGTGGTGGCCGAGGACCGACTGCGGGCAATGGTCACTTCCCCGGGAACGCCGCTCACGCCTGAGGATGCGGCCGTGGCCGGGGCCCTTATGGAGACTCAGCGCCGCAGGGCTGGTGACCAGCGCCGGCAGTGGCACAAGGCGTGGCGCAAGGCATCCAAGTCCAAGGTCCACTCGTGGCTGAGGTGAGCGTTCCCCCCAGTTGCCATGGCGAGGCGGCCCCGCGAGTTCGAGCGGGCGGGGGAGTGGTGGCCCGCCGGGGGCCGGGCGGCACCGTCGAGATGCTCCTGGTACACCGCCCTCGATACGACGACTGGACGTTTCCCAAGGGCAAAGTCGACGCCGGTGAGGGTGATGACGCGGCTGCCCTCCGGGAGGTCGAGGAGGAGACCGGCCTGCCCTGCCGCCTGGGCCCGGAGCTGGCATGCTCCCGTTACGAGGATCGCAAAGGCAGATCGAAGCTGGTTCGTTACTGGCTGATGGCCCCCGACGGGCCGGCCCATGAATCGTTGGCCGCCACGACGGGCGAGGTTGACAAGACGGAGTGGCTGGGCATCGAGGATGCTCTCGCCGCTCTCACCTACGACCGTGACCGCGATGTCCTGCGCAGCGCGGTCTCGGCCCTGGAAGGGCACACTCCTGTCTGACCGGCCCTGACGCCAAGCGGCGGCGGACGTCAATTGCCATGGATCTCACTTCCCTCACCAACCACAGCCTGGTCGTCCTCTGGGTGGAGCTGGCCTCCCTGCTCATCGTGGCCCGCCTCCTGGGAAGCCTGGCGGCCCGGATCGGCCAGCCCAGCGTGGTCGGGGAGCTGGTGGCTGGTTTGTTGCTGGGTCCATCGGTGCTTGGCCAGTTGTGGCCCACCGGCTTCCACTGGTTCCTGCCGGCCGGTCGTCTCCAGGGAAGTCTGCTGCTCACCGTCACCGCCCTGGCCCTGGTGCTCGTCTTGGTGGTCATCGGAGCGGACACCGACCTGGGCCTGATTGCCAGCCTGGGCCGGGCGGCTGGGCTGGTCTCTGTGCTGAGCCTGGCCGTGCCCTTTGCCGTCGGATTCGCTGGCGGCGAGCTGCTCCCGGCCTCGCTGCTCGGCTCACACCCCAACCGCGGGGTCTTCGCCTTGCTGGTGGCTGGTTGCGTATGCGTCTCGTCGCTGCCGGTGGTGGCCAAGGTGATCAGTGGCCTGGGGGCGGTAAGGAGGAATTTCGGTCAGCTGGCTCTGGCGGCGGGGACGGCCAACGACATCTTCGGCTTCCTGGTGGTGGCCCTGGCCACTGGCCTGGTGGGGGCGGCGGCGGCTTCCAGCTCCCAGCTGCCCCTGGCGCTGGGCGGGCTGGCCGTCCTGGTGATCCTGGCCTTCACCGTGGGCCAGCGGGTGGTGGATGCGCTCCTGCGCCAGGCCCGCCGTCAGGGACCCAATGTGGTGGCGTCCCTGGCCGTGTGCCTGATTGCCGCCCTGGTGATGGCGGCCGCTACCCAGGCCGTGGGTGTGGAAGGGGCCCTGGGCGGCTTCCTGGCCGGCGTGGTGTTGGCTCGTTCGCGCTTCGGGCAGGGCGATGCCCTCCAGCTCCTGACCCGGCTGTCGAATGCATTCCTCGCCCCCCTCTACTTCGCCACCGCCGGCCTCAGGGTCCACCTGAGTCAGCTGAGCCCTGGACCTGTGCTCATCTCTTTTGTGGCTCTGACGCTGGCCGCCGCCTTGTCCAAGTTCCTCGGGGCCGCACTGGGAGGTCGGGCGGCCAGGCTGGGCTGGCGGGAGAGCGCCGCCCTCGGCATTGGCCTCAACGGGAGGGGCGCTCTGCAGGTGATCATCGCCACTGCCGGGCTCAGCATCGGTGTGTTCAGCCCGGCTGCCTACACGGTGATGATCCTGTTGTCGATCGTGACCTCGGTGGCCACACCGCCTCTGCTGCGCCTGGTAGTGAAGGACTGGGCCGGCTCCCATGAGGAACGTCAACGCCTCGACAAGGAGGATCAGCTCGACCGCAACGTGATCGTGCGCAACCAGCGGATGCTGCTGCCCAGCCGCGGCAGCCCCAACTCGCTCACCGCCGCTGAGGTGATGGACTGCGCCTGGCCAGAGGAGTCCGGCGTCACCATCTTGTCGATCGGGGAAGACGAGCACGGCAACGCCCCGGACACCACCGTCGCCTCCCACGTGTTCGAGCCCCGCAGGGTGGAGAGGCGCCACATCTCCTCCGAGCACGTGTTGGATTCCATCCTGGCCGAGGCGAAGCTCGGTTATGGCGTCATCGGACTGGGAGCGGCCGAGCACCCGGGGCCTGACCACCTCCTGTCCTCGGTGGTCGATGACCTCCTGGCCGCCAGCCCCATTCCCCTCCTGGTGGTCCGCCGCGCCCGCCAGCCTGACCAGATCCTCCCCCCCGCCTTCAGCCGAGCGCTGGTCGCGGTGACGGGCACGGCGGCGGCCAGGGCCGGACAGGAGGTCGCCTACAACATCAGCCGTCATCTCGGCACTGCCATCAGTGTGGCCCATGTGGTGACCAGGCCACCTGGAGCGGGCCCGCTGGAGGCACGCGACGTTGCGCCGACCGGAGACGACTCGCCCCCTGGAGGCGAATCCGTACCGACTGGGGAGGGGCATCCGGTAAGAGGCGAACCGGGGCCGGCTGTCCCCGGAGGTGAACCACTTGCGGCTCGGTCGGCCATTGGTACCGGCGAGGGCGTGCTGCGAGAGGCGGAGTCGCTGGCCCGCGAGCTCGGTGTGGAGCCCCAGGTGCTGGTACGACACGGGCAGTCGGCTGGTCCTGAGATCGTCACCGCCGCCCAGGAGGCGCAGGCCGACCTGGTGGTCATGGGCGCGACAGTTCGCCTGGTCGAGGGCCGGCCGTTCCTCGGCCACACCGTGGAGCATGTCCTGGCTCACACCGACGCCACCGTCGTGGTGGTCGTGCTGCCCGACCCCACCACCCCGGCCATGACCGCCGAGCGGGCGGCCGCGGCCGCGTCCTAGCGGGGTGGCTCCTAGATTCGTGAACGGATGCGTATAGCGGCGCTGGACCTGGGCAGCAACTCGTTTCACCTGCTGATCGTGGAGGCGCGTCCCGACGGCACCTTCGACCCTCTGGTGCGAGAGAAGGAGATGCTCAGGCTCGGCGATGCGGTCGCCAGGACCGGGAGGATCGACGACGCCCTGTTCGACCAGGCCCTGGAGGCCCTGCACCGCTTCGACGCCCTGGCCGACTCACTGGGAGCCGAGGAGCGAGTGGCCCTGGCCACCAGTGCCCTCCGGGAGGCGGAGAACGGTGCCGAGTTGGTCGACCGAATCGAAGCGGAGGTTGGTTTTCGGGTTGAGGTCATCAGCGGGGCCAGAGAGGCGCGCCTGATCTTCGGGGCGGTCCGGGCCAGTGTGCTCATCGACCCCGGACCCGCCCTGGCCCTCGACCTGGGTGGCGGCAGCCTGGAGCTGATGGTGGGGGATCGGGCCAAGCTGTCCCTGGCCGAGAGCCTCAAGCTCGGGGTGGCTCGCCTCACTGCCGAGCTCGTTCAAGATGACCCGTTGTCGGCGGCGGACGTCGGCCGACTGCGGGGAAGAGTGGAGGAGGCGCTGGCCCCACTGGCCGAGGAGGTGACCCGACTGGGCCCACGCATGCTGATCGGCTCCAGTGGAACCCTCTGCGCCCTGGCTCGCATGGCGGCTGCTCACCGGTCGGGAGTGGTGCCCACGACGGTGAACCAGCTCACCGTGCGCCTGGCAGACCTCCAGGAGGTGCACCAACAGTTGCTGTCGTTGCCCGCCGCCGAGCGTCAGCGCCTGCCGGGGTTGGAAGCGCGCCGGGTGGATCTGGCCCCCACCGGGTCGGTGATATTGCTGGCCCTCATGGAGATGTTCGGCTTCGACCGGCTCACCACCAGCGAATGGGCGCTGCGGGAGGGCATCGTCATCGAGGCCATAGGCGCCCATGACCCGGTTGACTGGACCGACGACACCCACGGCATGCGAATGGCATCGGTGCTCGATCTGTGTCGGCGCTGTGGCTGGCAGGAGGCTCACGCCACTCAGGTGGGCCGGCTGGCGATCGAGCTGTTCGACCAGACCCTTCCCCTGCACGGGCTCGGACCGGGAGATCGCGAGTTGCTCAGCTATGGCGCCCTGCTCCACGACATCGGCGAGCATGTGGCCATCGAGGGCCATGAGCGTCACACCGCCTACCTGATCGAAAATGGCCGCCTCCGGGGTTTCTCACCCGAGGAGATCAATGTCTTGTCGTGCCTGGGCCGCTTTCACCGGCGAGGTTCACCCAAGACCTCTTTCCCGGCATTCTCCTGTCTGAGCGGTAAGGCTCGGGATCGGGCCACCCGGCTGACCGCTCTGCTGAGGGTGGCCGACGCCCTGGATCGCTCCCACGCCACCAGAGTGGAGGACATCGATGTCGAGCTCCTCGCCGATCGGGTGAGGCTCCGAGCCCTTTCGCACGGCGACATCGAGCTCGAGCGATGGGGCCTGCGACGCAAGCGGGGACTCTTCGAGGAGGTCTTCGGCCGACGTCTGGAGGTCAGCGCGGCCACGCCGGTAGCGGCCAGCGGCTGAGTTGCGTTGGCACTCGCTGCTGCTGGGGCCTTGTCGCCAGCCGGGCATCAGGCGCCCGCCGCTGCGACCCGCTGCGCCCCCTCAGCAGCGAGCAGCGCCTGCTTCATGTCGGTGCCCAGGGCGTAGTTGCCGATCTTGCCGTCGCTGCGTACCACCCGGTGGCAGGGTATGAGGACCGGGATGGGATTTCGACCGAGGGCGGTCCCCACCGCTCGTACCGCCCGGGGTCGTCCGATCTGGTGAGCTACCCAGGCGTAGGGCCGCATCTGGCCGGCGGGGATCTCGAGCGCCTTGCGCAGCACCGCCCGCTGGAAGTCTGAGAGGCCTCGCAGGTCGTAGGCCAGTTGGCTGCCGTCACCGGTCCGCAGTGCCCGTTCCAGACCAGCCGGCGGCTGCTGCGCCGGGTAGACGGGCCGGCCGAAGCGTTGGCGGTGGACGGTGGCAAAGCGGGCCGCGTCACCGTCGACCAGCTGGGCGGACAGGACGTGGCTGATCCCACGGGAGTTGAAGGCCACGAACAGCGACCCAGTTGGGCCCTCGACCACCACCAGCTCATCGAACTCGATCGGCAGTCCCAGCTGGACGAGGACTCGCTCGGCGAAGTCGGGCGGCGGGGTGGCCCGTAGGCCCTTCAGGGCGACCACCAGGGCGGCCTCGTCCTCAGGGTCGAGCCCGTCCTGGGAGCGAATCTCGCTCACAGGGTGGGTTTCGCTCACAGGGTGGGTTTCGGTCATGGCAGGGCCTCCTCGAGAGGGTGGAGTTGGGAACGCAGGGCCGCCAGGCCCCGCGAAACCTGGGACTTGGCCGACCCCACCGGGCACTCCAGCACGGTGGCGATCTCGGTGTAGGACATGCCTACGACGTGGCGCAGGACGATCGGTATGCGTTGGAGCTCCGGAAGCCCAGCCAGCAGCCGTGCGATGTCCCCGAGCTCGCTCTGGCCCACGGCCGTCTGCTCAGGGCCGTCGGCGGGGTCGCAGGCGGGATGGACCGGACCGAAGGGGACTGTCGTCGGGCGGCGGCTGGCGTCACGTAGCTGATTGCGCCACAGGTTGAGCACGATGGTGACCAGCCAGGGTCGCAACGCCAGCCCTCGGAGCTTCTCCGGCGGGTAGGCCTGCATGGCCTGGTAGGCGCGCATGAAGGTCTCGGACGCCAGATCGTCGGCGTCGGCGGGTTGGCGGCTCACTCGCAGAGCGGTCGAGTACACGGTGCTGGCGTGGGCCACCACCACTTGGGCAAAGCCAGCATCGAGGTCGACGGCGACCTGCTCGGCCAGCTGATCGATCCTTTCACCAGATCTCTGAGGCTGGCCGGTCACACCCTAGATGAACACCACTGCGGCTAAATGGGTTGCAATCGTCAACCCCGCGGGGCCAGGCCGTCTGGTCGTGGGTCAGCACGGGGCTTGCCCGCGGATGGCGACTTGAGGCCGTGACGGCGAGCCCAGTCACGACGGTCGTCGGTCTCGGAGCTGGTAATGACAGCCAGGCGCTCGAGCTCCTGGGCCCGTGACCGGCCGGATGCGCCAGGGCCGACCCGCAGCGAGAGATAGGCAAGTGCTCCGACGGGGATAGGCAACCAGAAGTTCACCAGCCGGTAGGAGATGACGCCCAGGATGGCTACGCCGCGGTATGACCCGAAACCGACCAGGACTGGTATCAAGATGCCCTCGACCACTCCCAGGCCACCTGGCGTCACCGGGATGGCGGCCATGACGTTGGCCAGGCCGTAGGCCACCAGCAGCCCATCGAGGGAGATGAAGTGGCCATGGCCGAAGGCAGCGAGGAACACCCAGAGTGAGGCAGCGTCGAACAGCCAGTTGGCCGCCGCCCAACCGATGGCCCTGACCAGGAGGCGACGGTCGGCGGTGAGCTCCCGCAGCCGGGTGGCCAGGCGTCCGACCAACCCGCTCACCGCCTCCTCCTCCAGGAATGGGATTCGTGCCGCTACCGATCGCAAGACCCGGTCGGCTCGCGCCTCGCCCTTGGTGAGCAGCACGACCAAGGCCCCGAAGCCGGCGAAGAGCAGGACACCCACCAGGGCTGCTGTTCCATAGAGAGGGTTGAACCCCCTCAGAGGGATGGAGATCAGCAGGGCCAGCCACAGCACCAGGTTGAGGACCACCGCAGAACCGATGCCCTGGGTGGCCAGAGCGAATCCGGTATCGGCCCCTGTCACCCCCTTTTCGGTGAGGAGCCGGTAGCCCAGGCCAGCCCCGGCTGCCGTCCCGCCCGGCAGCACGTGGCTGACGGCCAAGGTGGACAGGTCGATCCGCATCAAGGTGGTGAGGGATGGGCCATCCTTGGGCAGCACAGTCTTGGTGAGCTGGCCGTAGGCCAGCAGGGCAGCTGCCTCCAGGACTATCCCGACCCCGATGTAGGCCGGTTGCACGCTGCCCAGCAGATGCAGGGCCTTGTGAGCGCCAGCCAGCTGGGGGACCACCAGCAACTCGACGACCAGGATGAGGGCGAAGGCGATGAGACTCCGTCGCACCGAAAGAGGAATGACCCGCTCTCGCCGATTGTCGCTCGATGCCCTGTCATTTGACTGCCGGCCTCTGGATGGCCGCCCGGACGTGGTGGTCATCGGCCTCGGGGCAGGGGCATGGCGCCATGGTAGTGCCCACTGCGGACGACAATCGGCGTGATCGGAGGGGGGAACCTCAGGCCGGGATCGCCGTAAGCTGCCAAGCGTGTCCGTCCTCGTTGTGCTGCCGACGTACCAGGAGGCGGCCAACATCGGGGCCGTGCTGCACCGGCTCCGCAGTGCCTGTCCGTCAGCCCACGTGCTGGTGGTGGATGATGCCAGCCCGGACGGGACCGCGGACCTGGCCGCAGCGGTGGGCCACGAGCTGGGAGCGATCGACATCCTGCGGCGGCCGGGCAAATCGGGATTGGGTAGCGCCTACCGGGAGGGCTTCGCCTGGGGTCTGGCCCGGGGGTTTGACGCCATGGTGGAGATGGACGCTGACTTGTCCCACGATCCTGCCTCCATCCCGGAGCTGCTGCGCCCGTTGGGAGGATCGGTCGAGCTGGTGATCGGCTCCCGGTATATCCCTGGGGGGTCGATCCCGCAGTGGAAGGCCCACCGTCGGGTCCTCTCTCGCGCCGGGAACGTGTATGCGGACGCTCTGCTCGGTATGGCCGTGACCGATCTGACGTCAGGATTTCGGGCCTATTCCGCCTCCGTGTTGCGCCGGATCGACCTGGCAGCGATAAGGGCCGACGGCTACGGCTTCCAGATCGAGATGGCATATCGGGCGGCGCAGGCCGGGGCCGAGCTGGCGGAGGTCCCGATCTGCTTCACGGACCGGGTCGAGGGACGCTCGAAGATGTCGCTGCGCACCATCGTGGAGGCGTTGGCCCTGGTGACCTGGTGGGGCCTGCTGCGGGTCACGGCCCGAGGGGCGGGGCGGACGCTCCAGTCGCCTCGCATTGAGTCGCCGGCCAGGATCGACCGCGTGGCTCCGGTCGTATCACCGGTAGCCACCGATGGGACATTCCCGGTGTCGCCGTCAGACCACCCAGGTGCCGAGCGGGAGCCCCCTGCTCCAGCCTCACCGGCGAACCGCTCGACTGGCGGTTGACGCGCCCGAACCGCAGCTCAGTTCGCTCACACGAAGCCAGGGTAGGGAAGGACCGACCGAGGGAGACCTTGGGATCGACTCCGACCACCCGTTCCAATACCGTTGCGTAGACGGAGCGAGAGTCGGTTGTGAAGCGCAGGTTGCGTCGTCCAGCCGGGCCAGTCCCTCCTCCAGCGGGATCACCTGGTTGGGCTGGTAGGCCGGCGCACGCCTGCTCAGGTTCGGTGCGTGTTGAGCAACCATCTCAGTTGCTCACGTACTCGGGAGAGACCAGGGCCAGGGCGATCAGTGACGCCGGGTTGCCGGCCACCCGATCCAGGGCCTGGGAGGTGGTGGTTGACCATGAATCCACCGACAACAGGTGGGTCGTCACTTCACCCTCGCCGCCATGGGCTCGTCGGCCACCGCCGACAGATCGGCCTTGGCTGCCACTCCGACCAGGTACTCGATGGGCTGCTTGACCAGGTCGGTACGGGCGGTGCCAGAGGTGAACTGAGGGTGGGCGAAGATCGCACGAAAGGCGGTATGGCCGAGGAAGGTCTTGGTGGGGCGCCCTCTCGCACGTCGGCCTCGGTGAAGGTGTCGATGCCCATGGTGAAGCGCTCCATCAGCTCTCGGGCGAAATTCTCGTTGGGGTGGGCCGCCTTGTCGGTGCCGGTATCCAGCCAGATGAGCATGGCCGGGTCCTTGGCCACCGCCTGGGCGAGGACCTCGAAGCTGCCGGCGCCCATAGTCCGGAACACCTGGTTCTGGCCGTACATCAGACTCGGGAAGCGGACCTTGACCACCGAGGTGGGGAACTGGTTATGCCTCACCAGGTGATCTTCTCGCTGAGTGGGTTGGTGGTGGCCGCCATTCGCTGGAGCCACCACAGCCCAAGAGGCTTGTCCTCGGCGGCCAGTGTGCGAAAAAGGGCCTGCCTCTGCGCCAGCGCCATGGCCTCGTTGGGCGGGTTGCTCCTTGCCAGTGGGGTGAGCGCGGGAGGTGGGCGATGATCGCCCATGTGGCATCCACAACTCCGGCATGGGCCATGGGTGTTAGCAGAGTGTGAGGGCGGGATTAGGGCTATGGCATTGGAGTTAGAGTCCTTCAGGTGGCGGCGGGGGGGGACTCGGGCGCCCCGGACCAGACGGCCAGCGGCCCGGTGAGGGTCATGCTGGTCGACGACACCGAGTTGGTCCTCAAGGGTCTGGCCGCCATGCTGGAAGATTGTGGCGAACGGGTTGAGGTGGTGGGGAGCGCCTTCTTCGACCAGGACGTGAGTGATGCGGCTGAGCAGGCCGGGGTCCACATCGTCCTGGTCGACGTCGAGCTGATGGGCCAGGAGCAGCTGAGAGGTCCGATTGAGCGGCTCCTTCAGTCCGCCAGCTCGTTCAGGACGGCGATATACACCGACCGCCAGGAGGGGAGCTACCTGTTCGAGGCCCTGCGCCTGGGGGCGGCCGGATACCTGCTCAAGTCGACTCCTGCCCAGATGCTGGTGAACCAGCTGGAGAGGATCCGGGCTGGCGAGGTGGTCATCCATGCCTCCCTGGCTACCCGTGCCACCCTGGCCGCGACCAGGGTCAGCGACGGTCAAGGCTGGCCGGGCGCCGAGGCCGGCCTTACCAAACGGGAGAGCGAGGTCCTGGCTCTGCTGGTCGAGGGACAGGCCAACCGGGGCATCGCCGAGAGCCTGTTCCTGAGCGAGGAGACGGTGAAGACCCACCTTCGCTCCATCTACCGCAAGCTGGATGTACGGGACCGCTCCCAGGCCATCGCCACCGCCCTCAGGGAGCGCATGTTTCCCTGAAACCTGGATGCTGGCATGGGGGTGACTTTGGCCGCCCCCGGGGTAGGACTCAGGCATGAAAGCACTCACCTGGCATGCCAAGCGCGATGTCCGAGTCGACACCGTTCCCGATCCCACCATCCAGGAGCCAACTGACGCCATCGTCAGGGTCACCTCCAGCGGGATCTGTGGATCTGACCTTCATCTCTATGAGGTGCTGGGGGGGTTCATGGACGAGGGTGACATTCTTGGCCACGAGCCCATGGGCATAGTCGAGGCGGTCGGGAGCGAGGTCAGCCAGATCCGCCCCGGCGACCGGGTGGTGGTGCCGTTCAACATCTCCTGTGGCCACTGCTTCATGTGTGGCCAGAGGCTGTACTCACAGTGCGAGACCACCCAGGTACACTCCCAGGGCAAGGGCGCCGCCCTGCTCGGCTACACCAAGCTCTATGGACAGGTACCGGGGGGTCAGGCGGAGTTCCTGCGAGTGCCCCAGGCTCAGTTCGGGCCCATCAAGGTGCCCGAGGGACCACCCGACGATCGCTTCGTCTACCTCTCGGACGTGTTGCCCACCGCCTGGCAGGCCGTGGAGTACGCGGCCATCCCGCCGGGCGGCAGCGTGGTCGTCTACGGCCTGGGGCCGATTGGTCAGATGTCGGCCCGCATCGCCCGCCACCACGGTGCCGGCCAGGTCATCGGCGTCGATCTGGTGCCCGAGCGTCTGGAATTGGCCCGTCGCCATGGGATGGAGGCGCTGGACATCAGCGCCGAGGGCGACATCGTGGGAGCCATCAGGGAGCTGACGAGCGGGCGCGGGCCGGACTCGGTCATCGACGCGGTGGGCATGGAGGCCCACGGGTCGCCGGTTGGCAAGCTGGCTCACCAGATGGTCGGTCTCCTGCCAGATGCACTGGGTGCCAAGATGACGGAGAAAGCGGGGATCGATCGCCTGAATGCCCTGCACCTGGCCATCTCCACCGTGCGTCGGGGAGGCACCATCTCGGTGAGCGGCGTGTACGGGGGGATGATCGACCCCATGCCCATGATGGACCTGTTCGACAAGCAGATCCAGGTGCGGATGGGCCAGGCCAACGTCAAGCGCTGGATCGGCGACATCATGCCCCTGCTGGTGGGCGAGGGCGACCCTCTCGGCGTGGACGATCTGGCCACCCACCACCTGCCGCTGGCTCAGGGGCCCCATGCCTACGAGATCTTCCAGAAGAAGCAGGACGGGGCCATCAAGATCCTGCTCCAGCCTTGAGCGTGCCAATGGGGCTGACCTCAGCACCGACCACCACCAGGGTCTGGATGACGCCTCCTCGGTCGCCTCGGGGGTCGCTTCGGCTGTAAGCTCAAAGGCGGCGGAGGAAGGCGCGGCATACGCTCATGGCGAGAACCGGCCCTTGGGCTCTTTCCTTGTACTAATCGGCGCCTACGGGGTGTTTGTGGCTCTGCTGTCAGTGCTCGTCCGCGCCAGTGGAAAGCGGTTGCCGGACCGCTGGCCTGGGCCGACCTGACCCTGCTCACTGTCGGGACCCACAAGGCATCCCGATTGCTGGCCAAAAATCCGGTTACCAGTCCACTAACCCAGATCTTTCACCAGGCCC
>QHCF01000004.1 GCA_003244275.1 Acidimicrobiales bacterium | reverse complement strand
ACGGCGGGGTGTGGTGGGGGGGCGCCCGGGCGCCGTCGGCCGATGCCGAGCCCGACGCCGCCGTGCTCGACGGCATCACCGTTTCATGGCCGGCCCATACCGTCGAGTACACCCATCGCAGCGCCGAGGTGGTGTCGGCCGTCGCCAAGGCCCACTGCGACCTGGGCCTGGTGCTGCGCCCGGCTACGGTCGACCAGATCGCCCGCACCGCCCACACCGGGAGACGCCTGCCTCCGAAGACCACCTTCTTCCAGCCCAAGCCGCGCACCGGCATGATCCTCCGCCTCCTGGACGACCCTGCACCGCGCCCTGCCTGACGTTGCGTTTTGGCGCCGCTCACGGCGCGGCCTGGCGCAGACGGGCAACGGCCCCATCGATGGCCGCCCTGGCCCGCTTGGCATGGCGAGCGGGCACCACCACGTCGGCCACCACCTCGGTGCGGCTCTGGGTGGCCCCGCCCGCCTTGTAGAAGCGCCTCCGCACGCGGCCCACGACCACGACGACCTCGTCGACGTCGTGGTCGGCCGCCGACGCAGGCGCCCCCATCCATACCACGGGCACCCCTTCGGCCCTGTCGCCGGGCCGGGCCACGGTGACCTCGTAGGCCACCAGGCGATCACCCGACGGCAACTCCCGCGCCTCGGCCGGACGGGCCAGGCGCCCCACTACCGCGACCACGTTGGTCATCGGCCTCCCCTTCGCTGAGCTGAGCGTTTGGCCGTCGCACGGTGCGACGACCAGGTCGGGGGGAAGCGACACGGGCATTCTAGAGCCGAGGTATGACACTGTCGCAGCCTCGGCTGAGGCCAGCCGAGCTCCCCGCTAGGAGACCGCTGTTCTATCGCGCTGACCAGCCGGAGACGCCCGCGAAGCTGCTGGTCAGCGCTTCGGGCCGAAGGCCCGATCCCAGTAGATCAGCGGTCTCCTAGGCGAGGGCCTGCAGTCGCTCGGCAGTATCGGCCAGGGAGGGGTCGACGGCCGCCACCCGGGCGAAGAGCTCGCGGGCCCGCACTCCGTCGCCGGCACGCTCGTACAGGTCGGCGAGGGCGTACCACAAGCGCGGGTGGTGGGGCGCCGGAGTGCGCCGGCCCTTCACTTGACCACGCTCCAGCAGGGCGATGGCCTTCCCGAGCTGGCCCCGGTCGGCCAAGGCACCGGCCGCGACGATGCGCCCTTCAGTGACGAGGGCGGCATCGGGTGAGGCGGCGCGCAGCTCCTCCCAGAGCTCCTCGACCCGTCGATACCGGCCGAGGGCCCGGTAGCAGTCGGCCAGTACCGGGTGGCGATCGACCGAGGAGGTGATACGCACGAACGCCTCGAGATGGGCGGCCGCCTCGGCCCAATGCCCCAGTTGGTACTGGGCCAGGCCGGTCAGGTCGCGCACGGCCGCCACCTCGGGGGCCTGGGCCAGCAGGGGACGAAGGAGACGGGCCGCCTCCCGCCCTCGACCATGTTCGACGGCGATGCCCGCCTCAGACAGCGTGACCTCAGCGCGAGCCCTACGGCCTGAGCCCACAGCCCGGGCCAGATCGCGGGCGACGGCCTCGGGCACACGACCTCTGCCCTTGACGCGAGAACGGCTCGACCGACCGGGTGGTGCCTGGCGGCCGGGCTGAGCGTCTTCCACCCAACGTTCCTCGGCCCGGCTGGGAGGTGTGGGGCGGCGACTCCGCCGTTGGCCGGCGTCGAAGGGCGCCCGGTCGGGGTCGGGGCCGTGGCGTACGTCGGCCGCCCCTCGCCGGGCCACCTTTCCCCACGATCGAGGGCCCTCACCCGCCCGAGGCGCGGCAGGGCGCGTCGGCGCTGCCTCCGGGCGGGCCGCCGAGCGCGCTCGAGGCTGCGGTCGGGCCGAGCCTGTTGCCCGCCTTGGGGCATCGCTGCCCCCGCGGGGCGAGCGGCGGTCACCCGACGACCCTTGGCCCTCAGGGCGCCGCCGGCCACCCTGGGCCGACGGGCGGCCGTGGCGGGGAGGAGGTGCGGGCATCGTGGCAGCGTACCGGCCGCTCCGGGGCCAAAGGACACAAGACGGCCACCCTCTGAGGGGGTGGCCGTCTTGGTAAAGAAATTCCGGCGGCGACCTACTCTCCCAGGGGGTCTCCCCCCAAGTACCATCGGCGCGGGCAGGCTTAACTTCCGTGTTCGGAATGGGAACGGGTGTGACTCTGCCGCTATTGCCACCGGAAAACTGGTGAAAACACTCTCAAATGTGGACGCACTGCCGTCCCTGAGCCTTCCATAGCGAGCACGATCAACAATGTCCCCAAGCCCTCGGCCGATTAGTACCGGTCGGCTGAACACCTCACGGTGCTTACACCTCCGGCCTATCAACGTGGTCATCTGGCCACGGGCCTTACCAGGTTAACCCTGTGGGAGATCTCATCTTGGAACGAGCTTCGCGCTTAGATGCTTTCAGCGCTTATCCCTCCCGGACATAGCTACCCAGCGGCTGCCACGGGCGTGACAACTGGTACACCAGCGGTCCGTCCACTCCGGTCCTCTCGTACTAGGAGCAGCCCCCGTCAAATCTCCAGCGCCCACGGCAGATAGGGACCAAACTGTCTCACGACGTTTTGAACCCAGCTCACGTACCACTTTAAATGGCGAACAGCCATACCCTTGGGACCGGCTACAGCCCCAGGATGTGATGAGCCGACATCGAGGTGCCAAACACCGCCGTCGATATGAACTCTTGGGCGGTATCAGCCTGTTATCCCCGG
>QHCF01000019.1 GCA_003244275.1 Acidimicrobiales bacterium | reverse complement strand
GTCGTCCCCAGGTGCTGGAAGAAGTTGACCAGCCCGGGCGCGGCGCCGATCACCAGGGCGACCTCGCCGCGGGGCTCCTCGGCGGCGTAGTGGGCGGCCAGGGCGGCGGCCGTGCCCCCGCTGGCGACCAGCTCCCAGTCCAGGTCCACCAAGGCCCGAGCGAGGTCGATCAGCCCGTCCTTGCGGTAGACCGACAGCAGTGCCCTCATCTGGCGTCCACCCGGGCTGCCATGGACGCCTGTCCCGCCTCTCTCAGCTGGGCCAGCACCACCTTGATGGTCCGGGGGTACAGTCGGCGCTCGACCGCCTTGATGCGCTCGTGGAGCGATTCAGGGCTGTCCCCTTCCAGGATCGGCACCTCCTGTTGGGCCAGGATGGGCCCGGCATCCGCCTCCAGGGTGGCGAGGTGAACAGTGCAGCCGGTGACCTGCGCCCCAGCGGCCAGTGCATCCTCAACTGCGTGCCAGCCCGGAAATGCCGGCAGCAGGGCAGGGTGGGTGTTGACGATCCGCTCCGGGTAGGCGTCATGAATCGGCTGAGCCAACACGGTGCCGAAGCCGGCCATGGCCACCAGCTCCACCCGGTGAGGTGCCAGCGCCCTGACCACCTGCTGGGTGAATGCCACTCGGTCGAACCCGAGGCCAAAGCTGCACCGCTCGACCAACTCAGCGGGGACGCCAGCTGCCACCGCCACCTCCAGGGCCCGGCACGGGCGATCGGCGATCACCGACGTGACCGGCAGTCCCGCCTCGAGGATGGCGGCCAGGTTGGTGCCGCTGCCCGACGCCAGTACCCCGATACCCACGCTCCGAGGCTACCAGCGGGACCCCGGCTGACCTCGGGCTCGCCCAGCCACCCAAGGGCGCCTACCCGAGGCCGGCCACCACCGCCACCATCAGCTCCCCGGCTTGGGTGGGATTGACACCGACCTGGGCACCCGCCGCCCGCAGGGCGTCGATCTTGGCCGCCGCCGTGCCCGCAGAGCCCGAGATTATGGCGCCGGCATGGCCCACCCTCCTGCCCGATGGTGCGGTGACACCGGCGACGTAGGCAACCACCGGCTTGGTCATCTGCTCGGCAATGTACTCGGCCGCCCGTTCCTCCTCGGAGCCACCAATCTCGCCGATCATCATGACCGCTCCCGTTTGCGGGTCGGCCTCGAAGGCGGCCAGGCAGTCGATGAAACCCGTCCCCGGTACTGGGTCGCCGCCAATCCCCACACAGGTCGTCTGGCCCACGCCATGCTGGGACAGCTCGTGAAGGGCCTGGTAGGTGAGAGTGCCGGAGCGGCTGACGAT
Organism: Acidimicrobiales bacterium; assembly: GCA_003244275.1. Classification (GTDB taxonomy): domain Bacteria; phylum Actinomycetota; class Acidimicrobiia; order Acidimicrobiales; family QHCF01; genus QHCF01. Next base: position 22,130 of record QHCF01000019.1, on the reverse strand, counting down.
ACCGACAGGACCGCCGGACCGGGCAATCTCACCAGCAGTGATGCCGATGTTGCACTTGCCGGGCGAGATTATGCCGGGGCAGTTGGGCCCGATGAGCCTGGTGTCGGGATGGTCACGGCGCAACAGATTATAGATGCGGGCCTCGTCTTGAGCCGGGATGAATTCGGTGATGCACACCACGATCCCCAGGCCGGCGGCGGCCGCCTCCAAGATGGCGTCCTCGGCCCGGCGCGGTGGAACGGCCACGAACGAGGCATTGGCTCCAGCGCCAGCAACCGCCTCCACCACCGTGTCGAACACCGGGATGCCCTCTACGTCCTGGCCACCTTTCCCCGGGGTAACGCCCGCCACCACCGAAGTGCCGTAGTCGCGGTTGCGCAGCCCGTGAAAGCGGCCCTGTCCGCCGGTAAGCCCCTGGACCACGACCCTCGTGTGCTCGTCGACGAAGATGCTCACCGGCCTGGACCGGCCAGCTCGACTGCCTGGGCGGCAGCCGCCAGCATGGTAGGCCGGCTGATCAGGCGGTCGGACTCGTGAGCAGCCAGGATGGCCCGGCCCTGGGCTGCATTGGTACCGTCCAGGCGCACAACGATGGGTGCCCGCAACTCCACCCGGTGAAGGGCCTCGACGATGCCGTCGGCCACGTGGTCGCAGCGGGTGATGCCGCCGAAGATGTTCACCAGGATCGATGCCACATTGGCATCCGTGTTGATCACCTCCAGGGCAGCCGTCATGACGTCTGCATTTGCACCGCCGCCCACGTCCAGGAAGTTGGCGGCTGAGCCGCCCACCTGGGTGACCACGTCCAGGGTGCTCATGGCCAGGCCGGCACCATTGGCGATGATCCCGACATTGCCCGACAGACCGATGTAGTTGAGTCCCCTCTCCCTCGCCAGGCGCTCACGGTCATCGATCTCCTGGGTCCCTGCCCACTCCTGCCACTCGGGGTGGCGATAGGCAGCGCTGTCGTCCAGGATCACCTTGGCGTCCAGCGCCTGGAGGCGCCCGTCGGTCATGAGAACAAGGGGGTTGATCTCGACCAGGTCGGCGTCGCCATCCACGAAACACCGGTAGAGGGCGAGCAACACCTCGCCGGCTTGCGCCCTGGCCCGCTCGTCCAACCCTGCCTGTGCAGCCAGGGCGGCGGCCGCGGCCGGGGACAGCCCCTCCACCGGGTCGATGTGGGCCTTGACGATGGCCGCCGGCGTCTCGGCCGCCACCGCCTCAATTTCCACCCCACCTTTGGCCGAGACCATGGCTAGGTGGAGCCTGGCCGCCCGATCCAGGGTGAAGCTGGCGTAGTACTCCCTGGCGACATCGCATGCCTTCTCCAACCACAACCGGCGGACAAGGTGACCCTTGATCTCCAGACCGAGTATGGCTCGGGCGCAGGTCGTCAGGTCCTCCAGGTCGACGGCGCGCCTGACACCGCCCGCCTTGCCCCGTCCCCCCACCGGCACCTGGGCCTTGAGCATCACGGGGTAACCCATCAACTCGGCCTGGGTCACGGCCTCCTCCACGGTCCCAGCCAGCCCACCGGACGATACCGGGACACCGTAGCGGGCCAGATACTGCTTGCCCTGGTACTCGAGGAGGTCCACGCCAGATGATCCTAACGAACGGAGCCCAGTGGAAGAATGCTGGGTTAACTCTCAGGAAATCGGGCGACGGTCAGTCCGGCCACTTGTACCATGGTCTTTGTGCGACGGTTCACAAGGGGGCCCAGCTCGGGCAGGCCACGACTCGGCAGTGGGCGACCATTGATCGACGATCGAGGACACGTGGCCGACACCCTGCAAGGGCACGCCTCCCGGTTCGCTCGGGTGTCCAATGCCACCCGCCGCCTGATTGCCTCGCCGCGGTTCAGCGGGCTGCTCATCTTGGCCGTGGGCCTGTGGCTGGCCGTCGGGCCTCTGGTGGCCTTCTCCCGTACCTGGGAGCTGACCGTCACCACCGGAGCACCCCTGTTGAGCCTGCTGATCCTGGTCGTCATCCAGCACACCCAGAACAGCGACGATGCGGCCGTCCAGCTCAAGCTCAACGAGGTGATCCGGGCCACCGAGCAGGCCAGCGACGGCCTCATCGGCATCGAGGACAGGCCAGAGATCGAGCTCAGCCGTCTCCTGTCGGACTACTGGCGCCACGGGAGGGGGGAGCGGCTCCAGCGCGACACAGGGGCTGCGCAAGCCGCTCAGCCGGTGAGCATGGACCCAGCCCGAAGGCGAACCAGTCCTGGCCGGCTGCGGCGCCACGGTGGGCGCCAGGCCGGGGGTGATCTCGGTGCCGAGCTCAGCTTCATCTTTCGCTCGCCCGAGGGTGGGCTCAGCCTGCGAGCCAGGAACCTGGCCTTTTTCGCCCGATTGGCCGAGGCGGTCGATGACCAGACCTGGGACCATCACCTGCACCGGGGGGACTACTCACGGTGGTTCAGGGAGGTGATCAGAGATGACACCCTGGCAGCCGTGGCCGAGCAGGTCGAACACGACGGCCCGGCGCTCGACAGCCGTCAGCGAATCACCTCGGCCATCGCCGAGCGCTACAAGCTCTCGGCGTGATCGGTGGTCTCCAAGCCATACGGCTGGCTGAGCGGGAGGTCGCGGGCAACCTTTGTGGTGCCTGGCTCGTCAGTAAGATGTCCGCCTACGAAAGGGTGACCAAGTGTCCCGTGGCCTGAAGCTGCTCGTGCCGGTGCTCCCGGCAGCTGTGCTGGTATCGACGATCATCGCTCCTCCGGCGGGGGCCTTCCCCCTGCCGGGCGGCAATCAGGTCCGACCCAACCATACCTTCGGCGGCCTGGTCAACCGCAGCAACGGCTTCTCCTCGCCGGCAACCATCCGCATGGCCTGCTTCGGGCCGGTCCGGCCCGGACAGGTCGGCCATCCGATGGCGGGACAATCCGTAGAGGTCTTCCGACCTGAGGCCATCCGAGGACACTTTGGCAACACCGGAGCCAAGGGCCACTCGATAGAAGCGTACGTCGGCGGATCGTCAGCGAATGCCATCCCACCCGAGATGTACGTTGCCACCTTCTACCGCTACGACGTGGCCAAGGCCATCCCCACCTCGCTGGAGCTGCCGTGCGGCGGAGGCGGCGTAGTGACATTTGCGCCACGTCCGGGGAGCCCGACGGCCCACCCGGCCACTGTGGCGGTGAATTTCGTCGGTCAGCCCTAGCGCCGCCCAGCCTGGTGCTACCGAGGCAACCTTTGGCACCGCTGCTGCGTCAGTAATGATGTGGTCGCCAGGCTGAGTGCGCCGCTGAGCGGGGAGTTGGGCATGGTGGACATCGCCGGCCCTGCTGAGCAGTGCGGTCCAAGCACCCGTGAGACCGCCTTCTTAGAACTTTTCGAAGCCAACTACCGGGACATGTGCCGCCTGGCCACCCTTCTGCTCAGCGATCCCCACCGCGCCGAGGACATGGTCCAGGAGGCATTCCTGCGGACCTATTCCGGCTGGGGCAAGCTTCGCCATCCGGAGCGGGCCGACGCCTACGTGCGTCGCAGCGTCGTCAACCTCTGCCGGTCGGGGCTGCGGCACCGGCTGGTGGAGACGCGGGGCAATGCCCGTGCCGCCGGCCAGCCGCAGTTACCAGGATGGGACGGCGACGGAACCGGCACTTCAATCGCCGTGCTGCACGCCGTTCGGGCATTGCCCACCCGCCAGCGAACGGCAGTTGTCCTGCGCTATTACGCCGACCTGAGTCAATCGGACATGGCCGAGACGATGGGCTGCTCGGTCGGCACCGTCAAGTCCCAGTTGGCCAAGGCCCGCGCTGCGCTTTCCCGCTCGCTCCGGGAGGCCAGTTCGGGAGGGGAAGCCGAGGAGCCTTGATCGACAACCTGGAACGACGCATCCAATACGCCCTGGGCGAGGAGGCTGAAGGATGGGTACCCGAACACTCCCACGAAGAGCTCGGGGCCTCCCTCTTGCACCGCGGCGGGCGCCGTCGACGGCGCCGGGCCGGCATCCTCGCCGGGGGCGCAGTCGTGGTGCTGGGTGCGGCACTGGCCAGCGGCCTGGTCCTCTCGGCGGCTTCGCTCGGCGGCCGACAGCACCTGACCGTCGCCGGGTCGGGCACCAGCACCGCACCGACCTCGATCACCGGCGTACCCCGCGACTCATTTGCTACCGGGACTCACAACGACCACCGGTCATCCCAAGCCGCGCCAGCACCATCTACAGCCGCGCTCCCGGGACCGGCCAAGGCCCCGTCGCCCACCACGACCCATGGTCTCCCGCCTGCCAGTCCCGCTCCCACCTCTCCGTCTGGCCCCGTCTCTCCGCCTGGCTCTGCATCTCGACCGGGCCAGGGATCGTCCACTCCCTCGGTGGTCACCGCGGTGCCACCGGCACCCGCCGTTGTGCCGCCTCCCCCATTGATCGCGGCCGCTCCAACGGCGGGTGAAGTGACTCTGACAGTCGCCGACAACGCCAGCACGGTTCACCTTGGCATCGGCCAGCACCTGATGGTCGACCTCCAGGGATCGCCCATCGACCCCTGGAACCAACCGACGGCCAGTAACGCGGCAGTCCTTCAGGCTCAACCCTCAGGCGTGGCCGCCACCAACGGGAGGGCCACCGCCCAGTTCCTGGCCGCCAGCAAGGGTCATTCCAAGCTGAGCTCGGCCGAGAACCCCGGGTGTCGACCAGCCTGCGAGATCCCCAGCCGGCTCTGGACGGTCACTGTCATCGTGGGTTAGCTGTGGTACCGAAGGTCTCTCGGAGCGCGGCCTCGAAGGCGTCCAGGCCACCACCGTATTCATCCAGCCAGGCTGGTGGTGATTGTGCCTGGATGCGAATCCACCTTGTGTCGGACCCGCGGGCACCTCCGTGTTGCGGTATGGCATGCCCGAAGGCTTCCCACTTCGGCACGATCCAACCACGAGCTAGGGCTGGGCTTACCCCGCCCCATCGCCGCCTGAAACATCCCTGTTAGCCAGGAGGAAGAGCTCGAGCGGTCGGTCATCCATCGTCGCTAATCAGTGTCAAATAGTGCGACGGCTGGTTCCGCTTCCTGGCTCAGTCGCTCGTTCGTAATTCGGAACGCCGCCGGATTATTGTCGACCAGCAAGAATCGCCGGCCCAGGCGCTTCGCGGCTACCCCTGTTGTCCCGCTACCGCAGAAGAAGTCGGCGACAAGTTCCCCAGGGTTACTCGAAGCTCGAAGGATGCGGTCGACGAGTCCAATAGGCTTCTGCGTCGGGTAGCCGGTACGCTCCCTGCTGTTGGTGGGAACGATCGTCATCCACCAGGTATCGGTCGGTAGCTTTCCCCGGGCTGCCTTTTCCGGTCCAACAAGCCCCGGCACCATGTATGGGATGCGATCGATACCGCCGAGATTGAAGGTCCAGCGATCCGATTTCGAGTACCACAGAATGTTGTCGTGCTTGCGGGGCCACCAATCCTTGGGCCGGCCACCATAGTCGTAGGCCCAAATGATCTCGTTCAAGAAGCGCTCCGGCACCGCTCCTTCTGGGTGAACAGCAGTCCCTTCGCTCGTGGTCGAGGTAACCGTCATGGCTCCACTCCTTCTCGCCAAGCATCAATCGCTGTGGCCGACCTCCGCGAGGTCAGCGACCGATCGTGAGACCGCAACATCCTACGACCGAGACGTGACAACGAGGAATCTCCTTCTCGGGCGCTCCGAGTTGCCTCACGCCTTCTTGAGAGGAGTCCAGGACAGGAGGAGGTGCTTCTCCCCCAGGGTGGGGAATTTCACCGTGGCCTCGGACTTGGGCCCTTCCCCCCGCACGGCCAGGACCACTCCCTCGCCCCACTTCGCGTGGACCACGTTGTCTCCGACCGCCAGATCGAGGTTCTCGGCCCCGGTGGTGCGGGCCGGGGTGACCTGGCCTGAGCGGGCGGTCTGGAGGGAGCCGGCGGCCTGGTCCGAGGCAGCGGTGGCATAGCGACTGCGCAGGGCCGCTTCTACCAGGGAGGCCCTGGTCCGCCGGCCCGCTCGGGCCGACTCGACGCCCTCGGCTCTCATCAGGATCTCAGGGATCTCGGCCAGAAAGCGACTGGGCGGATTGTGGGCCACGTCTCCCCACAGGCTGCGGGACAAGGCATGGGAGACATACAGGCGCCGACGGGCCCTGGTGATGCCGACGTAGCAGAGCCGACGCTCCTCCTCCAGCTCGTCCGGCTCGCCCAGTGAACGCTGGTGGGGGAAGACACCATCCTCCATGCCCACCATGAACACGACCGGAAACTCCAGGCCCTTGGCGGTGTGAAGGGTCATGAGGACGACCTTGGACTCGTCAGCGTCGATCTGGTCGGCGTCGGCCACCAGGGCCACCGTCTCCAGGAATGTCTCGAGATCCTCCTGCTCCCTGGCCACCCCGATCAGCTCGGCCAAGTTCTCCAACCGCCCGGCCGCCTCCACCGAGTTCTCGGCCTCCAGCTCGGCCGAGTAGCCCGTCCTGTCCAAGATGGTCTCCAGCAGGATGACCGGGGAGCAACCAGCTGCCATGAGGTCTCGCAGCTCGGCCAGCAATCCCACCAGGCCCCGAACCCCGGTCAGCGCCTTGCCCGACAGGCCAGCCGCCTCCGCCTCGCCCAGGGCGGCGGCCAACCCAGTCCGCTGGTGGCTGGCCCAGGCGTCCAGGCGGGCCAGCGAGGTAGTCCCGACTCCCCGCCTGGGAACGTTGACGATGCGCTTGAGGGACACCACGTCATCCGGGTTGACCAGCACCCTCAGGTAGGCCAGGACGTCCTTGATCTCCCGGCGATCATAGAAGCGCGTCCCCCCCACCACTTTGAACGGCACATCGTGGCGGACCAGCTCCTCTTCCAGCACCCGGCTCTGGGCGTTGGTGCGGTAGAACACGGCCACGTCGCCCCAGCGGCACACACCCTGGTCATGGAGGTTGCCCACCTCCCGAGTCACCCAGGTAGCCTCGTCCCGCTCGTTCTCGGCGTGATAATGACACAACAGCTCCCCGCCCGCCTGGTCGGTCCAGAGCGTCTTGGGCTTGCGCATGGCGTTGTTGGCGATGACCGAGTTGGCTGCGTCCAGGATGGTCTGACTGGACCGGTAGTTCTGCTCCAGGACCACCACCGTGGCGTCCGGGTAGGCAGCCTCGAAGTCGAGGATGTTGCGCATGTCTGCCCCCCGAAAGCGGTACACCGACTGGTCGCTGTCGCCCACCACGCACACGTTGCGGTGATGCTGGCCCAACAGCAGGACCAGCTCGTTCTGGGCCCGGTTGGTGTCCTGGTACTCATCCACCAGTATGTGGGCGAAACGCTCCTGGTAGAGCTGCAATATTTCGGGATTGGATTGCAATAGGTTGACGGTGACCATGAGCAGGTCGTCGAAGTCCATGGCGCTGGCTGCCAGCAGGCGCTGTTGGTACTCGCGGTAGACCTCGCCGATCCGGCGCTCGTAAATGTTGGCGGCCCGCTCGGCCCAGGTCTCGAAGTCGACCAGCTGGTTCTTGGCCCCGCTGATGATGGCGTGCACAGCCCGAGGGGGGAAACGCTTGGGATCGATGTCAAGGTCGCCCAGCACATAGGAGGTGAGTCGGACCGCATCAGCCTGGTCGTAGATGCTGAACGAGGAGCGGTAGCCGAGGACGCTGGCGTGGCGGCGCAGGATGCGCACACACGCCGAGTGGAAGGTGGCCACCCACATCCGGGCCGCCACCGGACCAACCAGAGCAGCCACCCGAGCCCGCATCTCGTCGGCCGCCTTGTTGGTGAAGGTGATGGCCAGGATGGCGAACGGCGATACCCCTCGCTCGACGATCAGATGGGCGATGCGATGGGTCAGGACCCGGGTCTTGCCCGATCCAGCCCCCGCCACCACCAACAGGGGGCCATCACCATGGAGCACGGCCTGGTGCTGAGCCGGGTTGAGTCCCTCCAGGAGGGCAGCGCCGTTCGGCCGGTCGGCAGGGCCAGGCCGGTCGCCAGGGCCAGGCCGGTCGGCAGGGCCAGGCCGGTCGCCAGCCATGCCGCTCATTCCCACTCGATGGTCCCGGGCGGCTTGGAGGTGATGTCCAGGGCCACCCGGTTGACACCGGCCACCTCGTTGATGATCCGGCTGGACAGACGCTCCAGGACCTCATACGGCAGTCGAGCCCAGTCGGCGGTCATGGCGTCATCGCTGGTGACCGCCCGGATCACGATGGGGTAGGCGTAGGTTCGCTCGTCGCCCATGACCCCCACCGTTCTCACGGCCGGCAGGACGGCGAAGCTCTGCCACAGCTCACGTTCCAGGCCGGCCCGCTTGATCTCCTCGGCCACGATCACATCGGCCGCCCGGAGTATCTCAACCCTCTCCCGGGTGACCGTCCCCACGATTCGCACCGCCAGACCCGGTCCGGGGAAGGGCTGGCGCCATACGATCTCCTCGGGCAGGCCCAGCTCCTCACCCACCGCTCTCACCTCGTCCTTGAAGAGTGCTCGCAAGGGCTCCACCAGCTCCAGGCCCATCTCCGCCGGCAGCCCCCCCACATTGTGATGGGACTTGATTCGCGCCGCATCAGGGGCTCCTGACTCGATGACATCTGGGTACAGCGTCCCCTGGACGAGGAAGCGGGCGTCTTGGTGGTCGGCCGCCACCTCCTCGAACACCCGGATGAAGGTCTCGCCGATGGCCTTGCGCTTGCGTTCGGGATCGGCCACGTCGTCCAGTGCGCCGAAGAACCGGTCGGCCGCCTTGGCGTGGACCACCTCAGCGCTGAATTGGCCGCGAAAGGTAGCCTCGACCTGCTCTGCCTCCCCCGCCCGCATCAGCCCGGTGTCGACAAAGACACACGTGAGCTGGGGGCCCACCGCCTTGTCGACCAGGGCGGCGGCAACCGAGGAGTCCACCCCCCCGGACAGGGCGCACAGCACCTGCTCTCGCCCGACCTGGGCCTGTACGGCCTCCACTGACGCCTCGATCACCGACGTCCGGGTCCACCCCGGACGACATCCGCACACCTCGAACAAGAAGTGCTTCAGCACCTCCTGCCCCCTCGGCGTATGAGCCACCTCAGGGTGAAATTGCACGCCGTAGAGACCCCGGACCGGGTCTTCGAGAGCGGCCACCGGAGAATCTGGTGCCGACGCGGTGACCCGGAAGGCATCCGGCGCCATGGTGATGCAATCGGCATGGCTCATCCACACGTCCTGGGGGCTGGGCAGCCCGGCGAAGAGGGGGGAGGGGGCCAGTACCTCCAGAGGGGTGCGCCCATACTCACCCCTGCCCGTTCTGGCTACCACCCCCCCCAACTGATGGACCAGGAGCTGGGCCCCGTAGCAGATACCGAGCACCGGGACCCCGGCCGCGAAGATGCCTGGATCGATCTCCGGCGCGCCCGGCACATGGACCGACTTGGGGCCGCCCGACAGGATGATCCCCCGGGGCTGGCGGTCCAACAGCTGCGATACGGGCGTGGTCCGGGGCACGATCTCGGAGTAGACATGGGCCTCGCGCACCCGACGGGCGATGAGCTGGGCGTACTGGGCGCCAAAGTCCACGACCAGGACGGTGTCGAACGCCCTGTCGATATCGTGCACCCTGTGAGCGTCGGGGCCTCCGGCGGTCAAACGGGCTCCTCCGACCTCAGCTGCCCATCCCCACACCCTGCGAGCGCTGGAGCGACTTGCCCTCGGTCTGCAGTGCGGGAGCGATCATGACCTCGGCCCTCTGGAACTCCTTGACCGTCTCATAGCCGCAGGTGGCCATGGAGGTGCGCAGGGCGCCGAACAAGTTGAGCCGCCCGTCGTTCTCGTGGGCCGGTCCCAGCAGGATCTCTCGCAGAGTGCCGCGGCTGCCAGTGCGTACCCGGGTCCCCCGGGGCAGAGTGGGATGGAAGGTCGCCATTCCCCAGTGCCAGCCCCGGCCCGGCGACTCGTGGGCGGCCGTCAGAGGTGACCCGATCATGACCGCATCGGCACCACAGGCGATGGCCTTGGCTACGTCACCCCCCCGGCTCATTCCGCCATCGGCGATGACGTGGACATAGACACCGGTCTCGTCCAGATGAGACATCCGGGCCCCGGCGACGTCGGCAATGGCGGTCGCCTGCGGCACTCCCACCCCCAGCACTCCCCTGCTGGTGCAGGCATTGCCCGGACCGACCCCCACCAGGATGCCAACCGCACCGGTGCGCATGAGGTGCAGGGCGGCCTGGTGGGAGGCGCAACCGCCCACGATGATGGGCAGGTCGAACTCACGTATGAAACGCTTGAGGTTGAGCGGCTCGGCATTCCGGGAGACGTGCTCAGCTGACACCACCGTCCCCTGGATGACCAGCAGGTCCAGCTCTGCCGCCAGGATGGCCTTGGCCAGCGCCTCCGTTCGCTGCGGAGTCACCGACGCGCAGGAAGTCACACCGGCCTCCCGGATCTCCCGGATTCGCTGGGTCACCAGCTCCGGGCTGATGGGCTCGGCGTAGATCTGCTGCATGCGAACAGTGGCCTTGTCGTCATCCAGCTCGGCGATCTCCTCGAAGAGCGGCTCGGGATCCTCGTAGCGGGTCCAGAGGCCCTCCAGGTTGAGTACTCCCACGCCGCCCAGGCGTCCCACCTCAATGGCAGTGGCCGGGCTGGTCACAGCATCCATGGCCGCCGCCATCAGGGGCAGCTCAAAGCGAAAGGCGTCGATCTCCCAGGAGATGTCGGTGTCCTCCGGGTCGCGGGTACGGCGACTGGGCACGATCGCGATGTCGTCGAAGCCATAGGCCCGACGACCCGATTTGCCGATGCCGATCTCGACTGCCTCAGCCACGCCCGTTCCCCCTGATCCAGTACCGGCGCCGGCGGCCGGACCTCACGACCAGGCTAGACGCCACGCCAGTCCTTCCCGAGGATCAGCCGGCGTCAGCTCCCGGCCCGCGCCGGATCCACCAGCGCCTCGAGCAGTTCCCTCAACCCAGCCGTCTTGAGATTGGCCATCACCCGACCCGGCGGGGTGGTGGCCCGCTCCCACTCCATCCAATAAGCCAGCAGCTTCACCGGATCGGGCGGCGGCCGGTCGGGTGGCACGTCCGGCACCCGGTGCGACAGGTCAGGCGACAGGTCCTCGGTGCCGGGCACTACCTACGTCCCTGACATCGCAGGCCCGAAAAGCGCCGGCCGGGCCCGAAGGCCCGACCGGTAATCACGATTGCCCCTACAGAGCAGTGGCTCACATCATGCCGCCCATGCCCATGCCGCCCATGCCACCCATACCGGGATTCCCACCGCCGCCGCCCGGAAGGGGCGTCTCCGGCTCTGGTTTGTCGGCCACCAAGGCTTCAGTGGTCAACAACAGAGAGGCAATGGACGCGGCATTTTGCAGGGCAGACCTAGTCACCTTGGCTGGGTCGATCACACCGGCCTTGAGGAGATCCTCGAACTCGCCGGTGAGGGCATTGAGACCTCGACTGCCCTTCTCCTGCTCGACCTCGCGGATCATGACTGCACCTTCCAGGCCGGCATTGGCGGCGATCCAGCGCAGCGGCTCCGCCAGGGCCTTGGCCACTATGCGGGCGCCAGTGGCCTGGTCGCCTTCCAACGTACGAGCCAGCTGCTCCACGTCCACCCGACTGCGGAGGAGGGCAGTGCCACCACCGGCGACAATCCCCTCTTCGACCGCGGCGCGGGTAGCCGAGAGGGCATCCTCGATGCGGTGCTTCTTCTCCTTGAGCTCCACCTCGGTGGCGGCTCCGACCTTCACCACAGCCACCCCACCGGCCAACCTGGCCAGGCGCTCCTCGAGCTTCTCGCGATCCCAGTCCGAACCGCAGTCCTCGATCTCCCGCCTGATCTGGGCCACCCGGCCCTTGACCTCGTCGGCCGAGCCGGCACCGTCGATCACGGTGGTGGAGTCCTTGTTGATGACCACCCGGCGGGCCGAGCCCAGCAGGTCCAGGGTGGCGTTCTCCAGCTTGAGACCGACCTCCTCGGAGATGACCTCGGCCCCTGTGAGGACCGCCATGTCCTGGAGCATGGCCTTGCGACGCTCGCCGAAGCCAGGCGCCTTGACCGCCACCGACGAGAAGGTCCCCCGGATCTTGTTGACCACCAGGGCAGCCAGGGCCTCGCCCTCGACGTCCTCGGCAATGACCAGCAACGTCTTGCCCGCCTGCATGACCTTCTCGAGGAGAGGGATGAAGGCTTGGACGGCACTGATCTTGGAGTTGGTGATGAGGATGAGCGGGTTGTCGAGCACCGATTCCTGGCGCTCGGCGTCGGTGACGAAGTAGGGCGACAGGTAGCCCTTGTCGAACTGCATGCCCTCGGCAAATTCCAGCTCCAAGCCGAAGGTGTTCGACTCCTCGACCGTCACCGTGCCGTCCTTGCCCACCTTATCGATGGCATCGGCCAGGACGTCACCTATCGACTGGTCGGCAGCTGAGATGGCGGCCACCTGGGCGATCTCGTCCTTGTGGTCAATCTCCTTGGCCTGGGCCTTGATGGACTCGACAACCACGGCCACGGCCTTGTCCATGCCCCGCTTGAGGTCCATCGGGTTGGCACCGGCGGCCACGTTGCGCAAGCCCTCCGTCACCAGGGCCTGAGCCAACACGGTGGCGGTGGTGGTACCGTCGCCGGCCACGTCGTTGGTCTTGGTGGCCACCTCCTTGACCAGCTGAGCGCCCATGTTCTCGAAGGGGTCATCCAGCTCCACCTCACGGGCGATGGTGACGCCGTCGTTGGTGATGGTGGGAGCGCCATAGGTCTTGCCCAGCACCACATTGCGGCCCTTGGGGCCAAGGGTCACCTTGACCGCGTCGGCCAACTTGTTGACGCCGGCTTCCAGACCACGCCGGGCATTCTCATCGAACTTGAGCATCTTGGCCATTACTTGGACTTGCCTCCCTTTGCGCCGGTCACCTTGGCCAGCACGTCGCGGCTGGTGAGGATGAGCACGTCTTCGCCATCAATGGCGATCTCGGTACCCCCGTACTTGGAGTACACGACCCTGTCGCCCACCGCTACATCGAGGGGGATGATCTCGCCGGTGTTCTCGGACCGGCGCCCAGGACCGGCCGCCAGTACCTCGCCCTGCTGGGGCTTCTCCTTGGCGGTGTCGGGAATCACGAGGCCCGACGCAGTGGTCTCTTCGGACTCGCTGGGTCGAACGACGATACGGTCATCGAGGGGTTGGAGATTCATCTTGGAGCGGCCTCCCTGTCGGCAGTTGGATCGAGCCCCCTTGGAGCTCTGATTTTCAAGCGCTGGTTTAGCACTCGGACCTTACGAGTGCTAATGATAGCGCGTCCTCCGGCACGGGCAAACCGCCAGGGCCGCGCCGCGCCCAGCCGGCCAGCGCCGGCTCAGCCGGGGCCGCCCCCGGTCCGGCGGCCAGCGCCCGAGCCGCCCCCCGCCCGCCGCTCAGCCGGCCAGTGGCAGCCCGAGGTTGGGTTGGGCGCCGGCGTCGAGGGAGGTGGGCCCGTCACTGTGAAGACGCCACCAACCGGCTGCCGCCACCATGGCCGCGTTGTCGGTGCACATGGCCCGACTGGGCACGAAGGGCGACAGCCCATCGGTGATGCAGGCGTCCAGCACCCGTTCCCGCAACCGGGAGTTGGCCGCCACCCCTCCGGCCAGGCACAGCCCCCGCGCCCCCACCTCGGCCGCGGCCCGACGGGCCTTGGCCACCAGCACGTCGACCACTGCCTCTTGGAACGAGGCGGCCAGGTCGGCCGTGGATACCTCGGGATGCTTGCGCACATAGGTGATCACGGCCGTCTTGAGCCCGCTGAAGGAGAAGTCATAGCCCCGATCCAACAGCGAGCGCGGAAAGGTGATGGCCCCCGCGTCGCCCTCCACTGCCACCCGATCGATGGCCGGGCCCCCCGGGTACCCGAGACCCAGAAAACGAGCCACCTTGTCGAACGCCTCCCCGGCGGCATCGTCGATGGTCTGGCCCAGCACCCGGTATTGGCCGCGGGCCTCGACCACCACCAATAGGGTGTGGCCGCCGGAGACCAGCAGCACGACCAGGGGTGGCTCAAGCAGTGGATCCTCGAGCAGGCAGGCGTACAGGTGGGCCTCCAGGTGGTTCACGCCCACGAACGGCACGCCCCACACCAGGGACAGGGCCTTGGCCGTGCTGACACCCACCAGCAGCGAGCCGACCAGGCCGGGCCCCACGGTGGCCGCCACCGCCGCCACCTGGCGCCCCTCGACGCCCGCTTCGAGCAGGGCGTCGGCTATCACCGGGGTCAGCAGCTCGACGTGGGCCCGGCCGGCGATCTCGGGCACCACCCCGCCAAAGCAGGCATGAAGGTCGACCTGGCTGGCCACCACCGATGACCGGATGTGGCGCCCGTCGGCCACCACCGCGGCCGCCGTCTCGTCGCACGAGGTCTCGATCCCCAGGATCAGCTCGGGGGTGGTGTCGGGGGCCGTGGTCATGGCAGCCAGGCTGGCGGTGCTCATGGCAGGCTGGCCTCCAACTGGTCCAGGCGCGCCCCATATTCGGGGTAGTCGATGTCGCTGGCCCACATGACCAGGGCATCCTCGTTGGTCTCGGAGTAGTAGTTCTTGCGGATGCCGGCCGGAACGAAGCCGAAGCGGTGGTAAAGGGCCTGGGCGCCCTGATTCCCCACCCGCACCTCGAGGGTAAGGTGCCGGGCCCCACGTTGGCAGGCTTCTCGCGCCAGGTGGAGCAGGAGCCGGGTCCCCAGCGAGTGCCGCTGCCAGGCCGGGTCGACGGCGATGGTAGTGACGTGGGCATCCTCGTCACACAGCATGAGCCCCGAATAGGCCACCACCTCCCCCTCCACCCTGGCCACGCAGTAGCAGCGGCTCGAGCGCAGGGTGAGCTCGCTCACGAACAGCCCGAGCGACCAGGGCCGGGGGTACACCAGTGCCTCGATCCGCAGCACAGAGCGGAGGTGGCGCCGGCGCATGGCCGAGATGTCCACCTCCGACCCTCGCAGTGGACCTTCCCTCGGCCCAAAATGGCCGTCCTGGCTCGGGGCGCGAATGGCCACTCTAGGTTGATCCCTGTCGACCGCTGGCCTCGACGACCGATGCAGCCGGATGGCGGTGCTGCTCCCAGTTGACGGCGGCATCGGGCTTGCGCAGGTACAACGGGAGCAGCTCAGTCGGTTGCACGAACTCCTCCCGGACGGCCCGGGCATGGGCCAGCTCGACCAGGACATCCGCCGATGGATGGGCGTGCCCAGATGAGGCGACCTCCATCCGAGCGTCCTGTACCAGGATCTGGGCATGGCGGAGCGCCCCGTCCCCCACCATCAGGCACTCCTCCCCTCGGGCTTGCAGCTCTGACGCCAGGTCTTGCGGACTGCACAGACGGGGCGGCACCAGGCGCTGGACCCCTCCCGGTACCTGGAAGTAGAGGCCGCGAAACACCTCTCCTCGCCGAGCGTCCACCACCGCCACGATCAGCCGCTTGGCGTGGCGCACCGGGAAGGCCAGCAGATCCAGGCTGCACAGCCCCACGGTCGGCACCCTCAGGGCCTGAGCCATGGCCTTGGCGGTGGCCACCCCGACCCGCAGGCCGGTGAACAGACCGGGACCGACATCCACCGCCATCACCCCAACCCGGTCCAGGGTCACCTGAGCCTGGCGGGCAACGAAGTCGATAGCCGGGGCCAACGTCTCGGCGTGGCGGCGGCCGGCGGTGGCCCGAAAAGATGCCAGCACTCCCCGGTGATCGCCCAGGGCCACTCCCACCTGATCGGTGGCCGTCTCGATCCCCAGGACGATCACTCGTGGCCTCCCGGGGCCCAGTCTCCGTCGGTGATTCGCCACCTGCCCACCGCTGAGCCGAGCGAGCGGAGGCGGGCTGCCCAGCCGGCGCCCACTGCCCGTAGAGCGAGGCGGCGTTCGTCGTCGTTAACTCCCATCTCCAGGCGGACCTCGAGGAAGTCCGATGCCAACACCGGGGCCAGGAGGTCCCCCCACTCGATCAGGGCCACCGCCCCCTCGTCCAGCAGCTCGGGCAGACCCAGGTCGATGACCTCGCCCAGGTGCTCCAATCGGTAGGCATCAGCGTGCACCAGGGGCAGGCGGCCCTGGTGCACGTGGACCAGGACAAAGGTGGGACTGGTGATCGGCTCGGTGACGCCGAGGGACCGGCCGAAACCCTGGGCAAAGGTGGTCTTGCCCGCGCCCAGGTCACCGGCCAGCAGGATCACGTCACCCGGGCGAGCCAGGTTGGCCAGCGCCCCCGCCAGCTCCCGGGTGTCCTCCGCCGACTTGGTGGTGAGATAGATCACCGGCGCACCTGCCCGACCAGGCCGGGGGTCTCGCCACCCGGCTGGCCCAGCCGGTGCAACTCCTGTTTGGCCCTCACCAGGTCGGCCCTCATCTGGGCCATGGCCTCCCCACCACCGCGCAGCACCGCAGCCGGATGATAGGTGGGCACCAGCGAGCCATGCCGGTAAGGGTAAGTGCGCCCCCGCAGGTGGCCGATCGTGTCTTTGGTGCCCATCACCGCCCGGGTGGCCACGTTGCCCAGGGTCACCACCACCCGTGGCTGGATCAGGTCGAACTGGGCGTCCAGGTAGCTACGGCAGGCGGCCATCTCCGCCGGGCGCGGGTCGCGGTTGCCCGGAGGTCGGCATTTGACCACGTTGGCGATGTAACAGCTCCGCCGGTCGAGATCCATCTCCTGGCGGAGGAGCCTGTCCAACAGCTGTCCCGACCGCCCCACAAACGGCTCCCCGGCCAGATCCTCGTCTCGTCCCGGCCCCTCCCCCACCAACATGAGGTCAGCATGCGGATCCCCCACCCCGAAGACCACCTTGGTTCGCCCGGCCGCAAGCGGGCAGCGCACACACGAGGACGCCTCCAGCTCCACCTCGGCCAGCGTGGACACACGCGAAATGATACCGGCCGGAGGGTCCACCCCCAGTGTGGGCCCTCC
The DNA here is from genome assembly GCA_003244275.1 of Acidimicrobiales bacterium. Lineage (GTDB taxonomy): Bacteria > Actinomycetota > Acidimicrobiia > Acidimicrobiales > QHCF01 > QHCF01. Next base: position 5,308 of record QHCF01000019.1, on the reverse strand, counting down.
GGCGCGGCTTGTCTCAGCCCCGTTCAGCCAGTCGGGGCACTCGCCCCGAGGGCAGCGCACTGCCCGACCGCCTGGCCCTGCACCGTGTTGGGCATGGTGGTGGGGTCGTCATTGGCCGGCGCTGGGTTGTTGCCAAAACAGATCAGGTTGCTGTGGAACGTGTCCCCCTCGATCCCCACCGACCCGTCAGATGAGTCGACGCCAGTACCGCTGTTACCGGCCAGGTACACCGTGCTGCCCACGATCTCTACTTGGCCAGCGTTGTTCGTCACTGTCACCGGTCCGGCGATGTGGTCTCCCGAGCAGGTGAACCCAAAGCGTGGCGCCTCGTCGGAGCCCAACGTCACCGAATGATTCGATGTCAGGTTCTCGACGGTGACCCCGCCCTTGACCGTGGACCCACACAGGCCGCTGACGCCACCGGACCCATTGAACAGCACCGACCCGTCGATGGTGGAGTTGAACGCTCCAAAGATGGCGCCTGGCTGCACGATCACGCTCCCCGTGACGGTCACCCCGAACAGGTCACAGGTGGTACCGGCTGGCACTACAGCGACCCGGAGACGGTGCTACCCGGAGCCGGGCAGGAGAACGGCCTGGTGGTGCTGGCCGACGCCGCCGGTGCCCCCACCGACAGCACCAGCCCCCCGCTCCTATGGCCGCCGCCATGGAGGTAGTGAGGTATCTCTTTATATGCATGTCATTTACCCCTTCTTGTCAGAGTCCGGTGCACTGGCCGGATCTCGTGCCGGTGGCCGTGTTCGCCACCGCTGTTGTTGGTCAAGCTCACCGATCCGCCGATGACGTTGGACCCACAAGCAGGCGATCCGTCGTCTCCGGCGTCTCCGATCAGAACCAGGTCCCTGGAATCGGTCACCGACACCGAGGCGGCGATGGAGCTCGAGCACACGCTGAGCGACTTCGCCCCCCTGGAGGCCAGCGGGCCGTTCCGGGAGGCCCTTGGTCGACGTCGCCGGTACGTGACTGCCTTGCTGCGCTGGAGGCCCTGAAGGCCTTGGAGGCGACCGAGGCAGCCGAGTTGGTGGCCTGGGTCATTGCGAGCCATAGATCCCACTATCACCAAAACCAACTCTGCGGCCATTGGAGAGTACGACTTTCAGACTAAGCTCCGTGCAATGGCACGAGCAATCTTGCGGGCCAAGGGCCAACTGACGTTGCCTGAGGAGATCCGCAGAGCAGCTCAGTTGGATGAGGGCGATCTCTTGGAGGCGGAGCTCACCGCCGACGGCATTTTGCTTCGCCCACAGAAGGTGATCGACGCGGCGCAGGCATGGTTCTGGTCACCCGAGTGGCAGGCCGGCGAACGCCAGGCTGACGCTGATCGCGCCGCCGGGAGGATCGAGACATTTGCCTCGGGCGAGGAGCTCATCGCAGCCCTGGGCCGCCGGACCAAGGAACACGGCCGGTAGCCGCCGCACAACAACCGCCTTGCCTACTTACGCGTGGCTCGCCCGCTTCGGCGCTGACTTCGATGCCTTGTCACCCGAGCGCCAGTCCGCCTCCCTCGCGACAGTTGGCCAGTTCGTCGACGATCTGGTCCGGGGTGAGGGATTTCGAAATGGGCTACGGGTCAAAGGTGTCAAGGGCGCCGCTGGCGTCTTCGAGATGACCTGGGCGGGAGACGGGAGAGCGACGTTCGAGTATGGCGATCCCGTCGTGGAGGGTCAACCCCACGTCATTTGGCGTCGAGTCGGACCTCACTTCATCTTCGATCAGCCCTGAGAGGCGCCAAGCCCCTTGCCGGTACAAAATCGGCTCTACGCCACAAATCGTGCTCGGTCTGACAAGGCAAGCCCTTCGATCACAACACCTGCTCGGCGAAACTCGCTACCGCGTCGTTGAACTCTCTGCGCCGCTCCAGCATCACCATGTGGCCACAACCAGCCAGCTCCAGCAGCGTGGCTCGGGGCAGGACGGCCATCAGACGCCGGGCGTTCCACGGAGGGGTCAGATGGTCCTGGGTGCCGACCACCACCAGCACCGGCAGGTCGATGGTGCCCAGAGAGTCGTGGGTGTTGAAGCCGAGCACGCTGGCCCACAGCCCAGCCACCGTCAGGGGCGAGATGGCTCTGGCCATCTGGCGGGTCAGCTCGACCTGGGCCGGGACGGGACAAGCTCCAAAGGCCAAACGGGAGGACAAGTAAGCCAAGTTGCCCGTGGGGGACAGCAACCTTCCCTTGTTCTCGGATCTGGCAAGGCCATGCTCGATCCCCGGCGACAAGACGGTTATCACTGCGTCCCAGCCGGGGAGGCGGGTCACCGGGCCTCCCGAGGTAGCCACCAGCACCAGCCCGGCCACCCTCCTGGTCAGCGCCGCCGGATGCTCGGCAGCCAGCTGCAGCACCACCATCCCGCCCATCGAGTGCCCCACCACGATGGCCCGCTGCAGGTCCAGGGCATCCAGTACGGCCAGGACGTCCGAGCCGAGACGCTCGAAGCCGTAACCGGCGGTACCAGGGCGGGAGCGCCCGTGACCGCGCTGGTCCATGGCCACCACCCGATGCCGATCGGCCAGGTCACGCAGCTGGTAGGCCCAGACATCGACTGACAGGGTGACGCCGTGGACCAGCAGGACGGGCGTCCCTGAACCCCGCTCGACAACGTGAATCTCACCACCGTCATCGGTGGCCACCATGTGGTGGGTCCCGGGAGCCAGGCTCAGGTCGGGGGCTGGCCCACGGGCATGGCGCCGGCGAACGTCAAGCCGGCGATCAAGCAACGCTCCGGTACCAGCGCCGGCCACCGCCGCCCCAGCCGCCGCCCACCTGAGTACCGGTCTCACTCGGAGCCGCCACCGACACTGGCGGCCCGGCCGCCGACGTAGACCCTGGGCACCCGAGCCCCCATCCCGGTGAGCACCTCGTAGCTGATGGTCCCCAGGCGAGCTGCCCAATCGTCGGCGCTTATCACCTCGTCGCCCTGACGGCCGAGCAGCACCACGTCGTCGCCGGTTGCCACCGTGGCGTCGGGACCGCAGTCCACCATGAGGTAGTCCATGGTTATGGTCCCGGCCATACGGCAGCGGCGCCCCCCGATCAGTACCTCGCCGCCGGCCGCCGACAGGGCCCGCGGCACACCGTCGGCGTAGCCGAGCGGCACGGTGGCCACCACCGAGCGCTCCCCCAACCGATACCGCAGCCCGTAGGAAAGGCGCTCCTGGGCATCGAGCTCCCGGACCAGTACCACCCTGGAACGCAGGGACAGGGCCGGGCGGAGGGGCTGGCCCAGTGCCTGGGTGACCAGAGGGCCCAGCGCAGGGTTGGGGGGGTACCCGTATACCGAGATGCCGCAGCGAACCTTGTCCAGCCGGGCGCCGGGATGGGCGAGGGCGCCGGCCGAGTTGGCGGCGTGCACCACGGCGGGCACCACGCCGGCCTCGGCCAGACGGCTCCGGACCAGCCGGAACCGTTCCAGCTGGTCGGCCGTGTAGGCGTTGTCGGGCTCGTCGGCCACCGCCAGGTGGGTCCACAGGCCTTCCAGCCGCAGTACGCCAGCGCCGCCGCCCCCGCCGGAGTCGCCAGCGAACTCGGCCAACCGGGCCGCCAGGGCCACCGCCTCATCCGGGTCCGCCCCCAGCCGGTGCATGCCGGTGTCCACCTTGAGGTGCACCACCGAAGCTGGACCGCCAGTCGCCCGGGCCTGCTTGGCCACCGTGATCAGTGCGTCGACACCCTCGGCGGTGTAGACGGTGAGCGTCAGTCGGTGGGCCACCGCCTCAGCCATGGCATCTGGCTCGGGCTCGCCCAAGACCAGGACCGGGGCCTCGATGCCTGCCTGGCGCAGCTCGATACCCTCCTCCACCAGGGCCACGGCCAGCCAGGTGGCTCCCCCTCGCAAGGCAGCCAGCGCGACCGGCACCGCGCCGTGGCCGTAGCCGTCGGCCTTGACCACCGCGGACAGGGCCGTCGGAGCCACCAGACGACGCAACAGGGCGGCATTGTCGGCGATGGCATCCAGGTCCACCTCCGCCCGGGCCGGGCGCAGGTGGCCCTCAACCACGACCCGCCGAGCCGCCGTCCTGGCCGGTCACCAGGCGCGACAGCCAGACCGGGAGAAGATCCAGCAGGTCGCCGGCCACCAGCCCCTCGGACGGCCCCAAGCCGGCGGCGGCACCGTGGATGTGGGCGCCCAACCCAGCCGCCGACAAAGCGTCCATGCCGCGAGCCAATAGGGCGCCGATCACTCCCGACAGGACGTCACCGGTACCGGCGCTGGCCAGACGGGGTGACCCAGCCAGGCACACCAGCACCTCGCCGTCGGGATCAGCCACCACCGTGGTGGTGCCCTTGAGCAGGACGATGGCCCGGCACCGTCTGGCCAGCTCGCGGGCCGCCTCAATGTGGTCGGACCCGGGAGGATTCCCGGCCAGGCGGGCGAACTCACCGGCGTGGGGCGTGAGGACCAGCGGATGGCCGCGCCGGCCAGCCAGCTCGGCCACCGCGTCCGCGCCACCCAGCGCGTTCAAACCATCGGCATCGACCAACATCGGCACCTCAGCCCGGCTCACCAGATGGCGCACGGCTGAGGCCACCTCGTCGCCACGGCCCAATCCCGGTCCCACCACCAGCGCCTTGCACCGGGCGATGTCGGCCAGCACATCCTGCTCCCAGCCAGCGGCCGGCAGCGTGCTGGCCACCACCTCGTCCGCCGGCAGGTCGGACGGGGCCGCTCCGGGCACACCCAGTCGCACCATCCCCGCCCCGGCTCGCATGGCCGCCCGCGAGCACAGCCGGGACGAGCCGAGCATCCCGGGCGAACCAGCCACCACGGTCACCGCGGTATCCCACTTGTGGCCCTCCAGCCGGCGCCGGGGCAGGCGGCTCCGTACCTCGGCATCGTCCACCACATGGATGAGGGCCCGGCTCACGTCCAGGCCGATGCCAGCCACCTCCACCTGCCCGGCGCGCCACCGACCCTCTCCCTGCACCAGACCCGGCTTGAGCGCACCAAAGGTCACAGTGACATCGGCCGTCGCCGCACCGTCGTCAGCGGTCCCCGAGTCGCCGGCCACCCCCGAGGGGATGTCCACCGACAACACCCGAACGCCGTCGGGCACCGCCGGCGCCCGGTAGTCGCCCCGGAACCCGGTGCCGTAGGCGGCATCAATCACCAGATCGCAGCCCGGCACTCCAGCGCTGGCACCGCCCGGCCCACCTCGGTCAGCGGGAGCGGCCATCACTCTTACCCGGACGCCCTGCCGGCGAAGCAGGTCGGCCGCCACTCGGCCGTCGTCACCGTTGTGGCCCTTGCCCACCACCACCACCACCCGCCGGCCGTAGGTGCCACC
>QHCF01000033.1:1635-3826 GCA_003244275.1 Acidimicrobiales bacterium | reverse complement strand
TGTCCTGGCAGTAGGCATTGTTGTTACCCCCCTGACTGTGACCGAGTTCGTCGCCTCCAAGCAGCATCGGGACGCCTTGGGACAGCACCAGGGTGGTGAGCAGGTTGCGCTGCTGGCGACGGCGCAGGGACGCGATCGAAGGGTCGTCGGTGGGGCCCTCCACCCCGCAATTCCACGAACGGTTGTCGTCCGTGCCATCCCGGTTGCCCTCTCCATTGGCCTGATTGTGCTTCTCCTGGTACGAGACCAGATCGGCCAGAGTGAAGCCATCATGGGCAGTCATGAAATTGATGCTGGCGTAGGGCCGTCGCCCGGACAGCTCGTACAGATCGGAGCTGCCGGTGAAGCGAAAGGCGAACTCGGCCAGGGCCCGGTCCTCGCCTCGCCAGAAGTCGCGCACGCAGTCGCGGTACTTGCCGTTCCACTCTGACCACAACGGGGGAAAGTTGCCCACCTGGTAGCCACCCTCGCCCACGTCCCACGGCTCGGCGATCAGCTTCACCTGACTCACCACCGGGTCCTGTTGGATGAGGTCGAAGAAGGTGGACAGGCGATCCACGTCGTGCAGCTCCCGAGCCAGGGCCGAGGCCAGGTCGAAGCGAAAGCCGTCCACGTGCATCTCGATGACCCAGTAGCGCAATGAGTCCATGATGAGCTGCAGGACGTGGGGGTTGCGCATGTTGAGGGTGTTGCCCGTGCCGGTGAAATCCTTGTAGTACCGCCTGTCGTCCTCGGTCAGGCGGTAGTAGGCCGGGTTGTCGATGCCGCGATAGCAAAGCGTCGGGCCCAGGTGGTTCCCTTCGGCGGTGTGGTTGTACACGACGTCGAGGATGACCTCGATGCCGGCCTGGTGGAATCTCTTCACCATGGCCTTGAACTCCTGGACCTGCTGGCCGTCCTGGCCCCCGGAGCTATAGGCGGCATGGGGAGCCAGATAGCCGATGGAGTTGTAGCCCCAGTAGTTGCGCAGGCCCCGCTGGATCAGCCCAGCATCGTGGATGAACTGGTGAACCGGCATCAGCTCTACAGCGCTCACGCCCAGGTGGCACAGGTAATCGATGACCGGTTGGCTGGCCAACCCGGCATAGGTACCTCGCAGCTCCGGCTCGACGTCGGGATGCTGGGTGGTGAAGCCCTTGACATGCAGCTCGTATACGACGGTGTCGTGCCATGCCGTCTTGGGGGGGTGGTCGTGACCCCAGTCGAAGTAAGGGTTGACCACCACTGAGCGGGGCACGAAGGGTGCACTGTTGACCCGATTGGAGGTCTCCGGGTGGGCGAAGCGATACCCGAACACGGCTGGGTTCCAGGTGACCTCCCCGGAGACCGCCTTGGCGTACGGGTCGAGCAGCAGCTTGGCCGGATTGGCACGCTGGCCCTTGGACCAGTCCGACGGGCCATGGACCCGGTAGCCGTAGCGCTGGCCCGGGGCCACCGCCGGCAGGTAGCCGTGCCAGCAGAAGGCGTCAACCTCGGGCAGGTCGACGCGGGTCTCGATCCCCTCCTCGTCGAACAAGCACAGCTCCACCCTCTCGGCGGTCTCCGAGAACAGAGAGAAGTTGGTGCCTGCCCCATCGTAGGTGGCACCGAGCGGATAAGGGCCTCCCAGCCAGACCTTCATTCGCTGCACGCTACCGGGGCTCAGGAGGGCGACTGTCCAACTGGAGAGCCGGTGTCCGGACGGGCGGCGCGGGCCGATCCCAGGCTCGATCCAGGCCCCTCAGTGCAGCATTACTGCGGCGTCGATGCTGACGTCGGGCAGCGCCTGGGGCGCCACTCGCTCCCCTGGACCAATAGTACGGAGCAGGTCGTAGCCGACCGGCCCGGGCTCCTGGTGGACGTCGATGCGTCCAGCCGACAGATCGACCAGCCACACCTCGGAGATCCCGGCCGCCGCATAGAGAGGAATCTTGCGACGGCGATCCTCTCCTACCGAGCTGTCGGCCACCTCGATTATCAGCAGCACGTCGCCGGGACCAACCGGCTCGGGATAGAAGTCGTCCCGCCAGCGCAGCAGAGCTAGGTCAGGCTGGGGCTCGGAACGGGGCGGTATGCGGACCGGTCCCTGGACCCTGACGATGGCTCGGCCCTGGACTGCCGGCACCAGCAGAGCGGTGAGGAGGTCGACGCAGCGGGCATGGCGGGATCCAATGGGGCTCATCTCCAGTATCTCCCCCTCGATCAGCTCCAC
>QHCF01000033.1:0-1612 GCA_003244275.1 Acidimicrobiales bacterium | reverse complement strand
CACGAGAAGAGGCTATCCAGCCCTGGCTCAGCCGGCTCGACGAGCCAGGAGCAACTTGGTCTGGTACTCGACTCGGACGTCGCTCTCTGGGTCCAGCGCCTCGGCCACCGCCTCGAGCAGGCCGCCCAGATCTTGTGGACCGAGCACCAGGTGGTCGGAGTAGGTGCCGATGAGCTCCAGATATTGGTCGATCGGGTAGACAACCTCGAAGCGGTAGTCCAGGCGGCGAGGAGAGCCGAAAGGACCGGAGTCCGTCATCTCCGCCAACCAGTGGTCGGTGGAGGGGCCGCCCAGGGTGAGCGTAGGGGCGTGGCGGCGGTAGATGGCCTCGAGGCGGAGTCGCAGATCCGGGTCGGGCCAGGTGGTGGTGTTCCACAGAACGGCCAGGCTGCCCCCCGGCACCAGGGCGCGGTGGGCCAGGGCACAGCGATCGGCCGGCATCCAGTGCCAGGACTGGGCCGACACGACGAGACGAAAGGACTCGGCTTCCTCCTCCTCCTGCCAGTCCTCGAAGGCGCACGTCCGGACAAGGACGTCGGAGCCAGCACAGTTGCGCCGAGCCACCTCGGCCATCTCTGGGGTGGCCTCCAGGGCCACCACGCCCAGGCTCCTGCCGGCGAACAGGGCGGTTGCCTTCCCAGTGCCCGCCCCCACTTCCAGCATCCGATCCCCGGGTTGGGCTTGGGCAAAGTCGATCACGTCGTCAACTGCCTGCTTCGGGTAGGCCGGCCGGATCCGGTCGTAGGTCTCGGCCACACCCCCAAACACCGGGCGCGGGTCGGTTGCGGGCGGACTGTCCTGGAGGTTCCCCATTCGAGCAGTATGCACCGACTTACCCGTCCCTCGCGCCCAACGCAGTCGCTCGACTGAGATGGACCGCCAGGCCGGGCCGGCGACCTACCGCTGAGCAGGCTAGGGAGCGGTGCTGGCAGGAGGTACGGGCTGGCCAACTGCCGCAAAGGCCTGGGCCACCACGGCATGGGTCTGATCCACCATCTGAGGCAGTGGGGCGTCGGCCAGGAACTGGCGGAACTGGACGACGGCATCCGCTGGGTCGTGGTCGTCCTGGAACAGGATGTAGCCCAGAAAGACCCGAGCGTCGGGATAGGTGGGGTCGTCGGCCACTGCAAGGGCCACTGATGCTTTGCCCTGTTGCATGAGTCCAGCACGATGGGCGGCAACTCCAGTGAGGCGGAGAACCCAGCCCCGGTAAGCGAGTGCCTGGGGTTGGTTCGCCTGGCGCTGAAGGACCTGGTCGAGCAGCTGGAGAGACCGGGCGTACTGCCCGGATGCAACCAAGCCGCGCGCCATCGCTATCTGCTGAGCCGTCCGCTGGTCAGCTTCGCCCGCTGGCGAGCCGGCACTCGATGCCGCCGGTTGGCCCGAGGGCGATGCCGCCGGTTGGCCCGAGGTCGATACCGCCGGTTGGCCCGCGGTCGATGCCCTCAGGTGGCCGCCGGGACCCCAGCCGGCGGCCAATGCCCCGGCCACCACCAGGCTGGCCAACCCGACCAGTCCCAGGGCGTTCCGACGTGAGCCCCTGCCCCAGCCCTGGGCGGCTCTCAACCGGGTAGCCACGGCCGGCGATGCCACGGCCGGCGATGCCACGGCC
>QHCF01000200.1 GCA_003244275.1 Acidimicrobiales bacterium | reverse complement strand
GCCAGGGGCCATGGGAGCTAAGGGTTGGTGAAGAAGGGGAGGTTGAACAGGTTGTTGGTGAACAGTGTGCTGTCCGGCTCCAGGTTCTGTTGGGCGGCCTTGACCGAGACCCGATGGATGGCATTGATCAACTGCGGGGTGGCCAGCCTCGGCTGTATCCAATAATTGAGCCAGTAACCGTAGGTGAAGGGCGGCCCTGAGCTCGAGACGAAGTGCTGTTGCTCCATGTACAAGTAGGCAAGCTGCGGGCCAGGGCCGGTGACCCACTGGCTGCCGGCCGACGGGCTGGCGGACAGGGCGACCACCATGTCCAGGTGGGCGCGCTGCAGGTCGGCCGGGCTGAGGGTGCCATGGGCGATGGCGGCATTGGCCAGGCCGCCCAGGTCGACGACCGGCTGGTGGATGGTGAAAGGGAGCACCCCGGCGTCACCGATGGCCACCGCTCCGTTGAACGGTGCGGCGTTGATCACCTGGCCCATGTCCTGATGGGCATACTGCAGGCGATACCGGTACGCCGCCCACCCCAGGAACTCGGTCACCGGCGCCGACGACACGAGCACCACCAGCGCCACTGACGCCAGCATGGTCGCTTTGGGTTGGCTCTGGCCCCATCGGATCACCATGGCCACGGCGATGACGGCAACACCGGCGGCCGCGATCAGCTGGCCGCTGAGTCGAGATGGATTATCGGCGCCCGAGACGATGGCGGCCAGGACGACGGCGAGGATTCCCCACAGATCGGAGTCAGGAGCGACCACCCGGGATGACAGCAGCGAGGCGGGACCACGGTCCTCGGCCCGCTCGCCCAGCGGTAGGGGCCTGAACAGCACCACCAAGGCCACTGGGAGCAGGAGCTGCCACTGGAACCGATTGACGAAGTTCATGTAGAGGTTGGAGTTGTGGTACAGGCCGAGGACCACCACGGCTCCGGTCAGGGCCAGCACCGCAGGGGTGGCGTCTTGGGCATTGCGCATCGCCCGGCGGGCTCTGGCCAGGGCCGGCCCACCGTCGCGGCGGACCATCACCGTGACCAGGATGACCAGGAAGGCCACCACCAGGGCGGGCAGGAGGGTCTGGAGGACGTCGACCACCTGGGCGGAGAGGGCGCCGCGGTTCCCGGACTTCACGTAATAGGTGTTGGGCCAGAAGTACCCGAAGTAGTGCCAGCGCCAGCCCCAATAGGCCACCCAGATGCCGATGACCCCGGCCAAACCCCATACCTGAGGGCGTCGGCGAGTGATCAACAGTGACCAGGCCATGGCCACGCCGGCGAAGGCGATGCCCTCGGGCCGGGTGAGAGTGAGGGCCAGGGCGGCTGCGTATCCCGCCCACCGGAGTTCGCCATTGCGGTACACCAGCGAGAACACCAGGGTGATCAGGAGGGCGAAGGCCACCGTCTCCAGCCCCGAGAACAGTTGCAACCAAAACGTCGGGTTGCACACGAGCAGGGCCAGCAGGGCAACCTTTTGCCCCCGCGGCAGGTCGACCCGACGAAGCCCGTACAGGTACCCGCCCAGGATGCCGAGGCCCACCAGCTTGAAGAACAGCTCTACCGGCATGCGGAGCAACGCGGGGATCACCGACAGGGCGGCATACACGAAGCTGGTGTAAGCCTCGACCCGGGGTGACGTTCCTGGATTGTAATTCCAGTGACCAGTATGGGCAAAGGTCATCCCGTAGCGCCAACTGATGAAGGCGTCATCGACGGTGAAGCGGATGAAGATGAATGCCAGCACCACGCCTATGGCGGCAATGAAGCCAAGGCCAATGAAGTTGGGAAAGGGAAGGGCGGCGTACCAACGGGCCAGCGAACGTAGAGGAGATGGTCGTGGTGCCGCAGCCGCCCCCGGCATTGGGAGCGGCGCGTCCTTTGTCATTACCGGCTCAGGTTGCAGCTTTACTGCCTGGGGCGCCCGGGGGACCGTCTCCTCGATCAGGTCGATCGGCCCCGAGGCGACTTTGACTGGCTCCGCAGCGACGGTGACGGATCCCGACTTGGCGGTGGCTGGCTCCGGGGTGACCTTCTCGACTGGCGCGCCCCGGGCAATTGTGGAGGTTACCGTTTCTGCGCCCAATTCGGGCTCGACCCTGGTCCTGGAGCGAATCCGTATGGTCCCCTTCACCGCCGTCAGGGTAACACCGCACCGCCGTTCAGGACCCTGAATGGCCTGCTACGGCCACCGGGTGCCGCTCTTACTCGTGAGTGGCTGCCCGCCAGGCGGCGTCCACAGCGCGTACCTGAGCCGGCTCGCTGAGGGCGGAGGCCAGGGCTCGGGTGAGGGGGTGATCGTCCTGCTCCGGTACGGCCAGAACCAACCTGGGCGGCTTGCCCGGTGCCGCCGGCGAAGCGCGTGGCGCGCCGTATCCAGCCGACAGGGACAGGCAGGCGTCGACGGCCGCGGGGACCAGGTCGGGGTCCACGCCCGTGGAGCAGACCACCAGCACCGGTCGGCCGTCGCTATCGGTTCCCAGGGCGGCCGCCGGCCCGACCTCGCCCAAGACGCTCGGCAGGGTCGGGATCTCCACCGGGGTCAGTGTCGCGGCGCCCACCAGATCGGGTCGCGCCACCAGCACCGTCCGCAGCCAGCGCTCGGGAGCCAGCTGGTTGGCCGGGTGGGACGGGATTCCCGCCCGACGGTGGTCATTCACTTGGGTGACAACCTCGTCCAGGGCGGCCGCCACCGGCCCGTCCAGATCGCCCAGCCCGTCGGCATCCAGATCCCCTTGAACCATACGGTGGGCCTCCCGATCATGGCGGCCGACCCCGATCTCCAGGCGCAGTGCCGGCCCTGTCTGGTCGTCTACAGCCGGCCACCCCACCCGCCCCACCTCCAGCCCCAGCACCTCGAGCCGCAGGCTGCCGTCGGGGTGGGCCACCAGGTCAGCCCCCATGGCCCGGACCGTCGGCGTCAGCCGCTCGACAATGGCGCCCAAATCGGACAGCTCTCCGCCGGGACCCCCGGTAGCAGCATCGACGGCGGCAAGCGGCTCGGCAACAGCTGGCTCCAGCATGCGCCCCCTCACCCGCCACACCTGCGGCGCGGTGGCGAACGCCAATGCCCGACGGGCCAGCAGTCCCCCGTCCGCCTCCACCAGCAGGTGGAGGCGGACGGCATCGGCCTGCCGGGCCCAGGCCAGAGCTGGCCCCAGCGATCGCTCGGAACGCTGCTCAGCCAGGACCCATGCCGTCCCGGCACCGCTCCCGGCTGCCCCTCCTGGGAACCCACCCAACTCGGTCAGTCGATCTAGCCCCCAGTGGTCGCCCACCAGGGCCCGGAGCTTGATGCCGAGCAGGTCCGGCCGGCTCGGGGACGGCGAGACGGCGTCCTACTTCTGCTTGGTCGCTCCGCGGCGGCCGTAGCGACGCTCGAAGCGCTCGACCCGGCCACCGGTATCCACCAGCTTTTGCTTGCCGGTGTAGAAGGGGTGGCACTCGTTGCACAGCTCGACGTGAAGGTCAGACTTGGTCGAACGGGTGGTGAAGGTGTTGCCGCA
>QHCF01000162.1:2532-2822 GCA_003244275.1 Acidimicrobiales bacterium | reverse complement strand
ACCTGGAACGTCAACTCGCTCAACGCCCGCCTGGCCCGGGTGGAGGAGTGGCTCGGGTACGCCCAGCCTGACGTCATCTGCCTCCAGGAGACCAAGATGGCCGATGGCGCCTTCCCCTCGATGGCCTTCTCGGCGTTGGGCTACGAGTCCGCCCATCACGGCAATGGGCGCTGGAATGGGGTGGCGATCCTGTCCAGGGTGGGGCTGGCGGACGTTGCGGCCGGGTTTTGCGGTGAGGTCGCTGATGAGGTGGCCGAGAGCCGAATCATCAGCGCCAGCTGTGGCGGGGA
>QHCF01000162.1:0-2526 GCA_003244275.1 Acidimicrobiales bacterium | reverse complement strand
CAGCGTCGGCAGCTCCCACTACCAGGCCAAGCTGGAGTGGCTGGCCCAGCTGCGCCGCCACCTCGACCAGACCTGCGACCCAGCCACGCCGGTGGCGGTGTGTGGCGACTTCAACGTTGCCCCCGAAGACCGCGACGTCTGGGACTCTCGGGCGTTCGAGGGCGCCACCCATGTGAGCGAGGCGGAGCGACAGGCGCTGGCACGGTTGATGGAGTGGGGCCTGATCGATGCCTTTCGCCAGCGCCATGGCGAGGAGGGCCTGTTCTCCTGGTGGGACTACCGGGCGGGTGACTTCCACCAGCACCGGGGCATGCGTATCGACCTGATCCTGGTCAGTCGACCGCTGGCCGGCCAGGTCAGGTTCACCCTGATTGACCGGTTCGCCCGCAAGGGCAAATCTCCCTCGGACCATGCGCCGGTCCTGGTGGATCTGAACAGTGGGTGACCTGCCGGTTGGCCGAGAAGGCGTCCTGGCTCACCAGCACCTTCGCGAAGCAATCGACGCTGGCTGGATCGACGCCGGTGGGTTCAAGATCCCTGAGGGAAACATCCAGCCGGCCAGCCTGGATCTGCGTCTGGGAGAGGTGGCATACCGGATCCGCTGCAGCTTCCTCCCGGACAACGAGACTGTCGATCGCAAGCTCAGGGGATTCATCATCGACGAGCTCAACCTCCACAACGAGGGGGCGGTGCTGGAGACGAACCGCCCCTATCTGATTCCCCTGAAGGAGCGCCTGTCCCTGCCGCCCGGCGTACGCGGCAAGTGCAACCCCAAGAGCTCCACCGGCCGTGCGGACGTCTTCACCCGTGTCATCACCGACCAGAGCTATCGATTCGACGAGGTGCGGCTCGGCTACCGGGGAGGGCTGTTCCTCGAGGTAGTTCCCCTGTCGTTCCCAGTACGGGTCCGAGAGGACCTCAGTCTCAACCAGCTGCGCCTGTCGGTGGGACATGGCAACCTGTCGGACGAGGAAATCCGCGACTTCCATCGCCACGCGCCTCTGTTGTTCTGTGACGAGCAGCCGGTCGGGCCGGACAGGCTGGCCCTCGCCAACGGCATGTTCCTCAGTCTCGATCTGCGTGGTGATCAGACGCGCCGGGTGGGCTACAAGGCGAGGGACAATGCTCCCCTGTTGGACCTGACCCGTGAGCGTGGGACCGCTCCGGGCACCTATTGGGAGCCGGTGACCTCAGAAGACGGCGACCGCATCGTGCTCACTCCGCAGAAGTTCTACCTCCTGATGTCCCGCGAGGCGGTGGTCGTGCATCCCGGCCTGGCCGCCGAGATGACGGCGTATGATCCCACCAGTGGGGAGCTGCGGACCCACTACGCGGGCTTCTTCGATCCCGGCTTCGGGTTCGACCGCCAACGCCAGCTGAGGGGCTCACGAGCGGCGCTGGAGGTCCGGGCCCACGAAGTCCCCTTCATGGTCGAGCACGGCCAGCGAGTCTGCAAGCTCACCTTCGAGCGCATGCTCGAGCAGCCGTCGGTCCTCTACGGCGAGCAGATCGGGTCGAAGTACCAGCAGCAGGAGGAGACCCTCGGCAAGCACTTCATCCTGCCGATCAGGCAGGCACCGCCCAGCCGCCCGACACGGCGACCCGACGAGCAAGCACCGCTCCCGCTGCTCGATCTTGGCCGATGAGCCACTGCTGGCTGCTCAGGCGGTGGCTCGGCAGCCCACCAGCAGGTCGAGGAGGGTATGGCCGTAGCGGGCCACCTTGACCGGGCCCAGGCCGGGAAGGGCCAAGAGGGCCTCGGGTGAGGTGGGACGAGCGGCCGCCAGGGCGGCCAGGGTGGAGTCGTGGAAGATGACGTAGGCCGGTACTCCCGACGCACGAGCGGCGGCGGCTCGCCAGCTACGAAGGGCGGATAGGACCTCCTCGTCCACCTGGCTCACCGGGGCGCCCGCCGAGCCACCGGCCATGCCACCCGCCGAGCTACCAGCCGAGATGGAGGTTGGCCGGCTCCGATGGCGCCCGATGACCGCCGTCGGCTCTCCATCGAGCTGCGCCCTGGCCCGGTCGATCACTGCCGCCACGCCAGGCGCCTGCAAGCGGTTGACCGGATCATCGCCCGGGAAGCCCTCGCCGCTCAGAACCCGGCAGGCGGCCTCGACTGCTTCCAGATAAGGCGAAGGGCGCCGCCTGAGGGCCCGGGCCCCGAAGGTTCGTCGCTGCGCCCAGGAGCAGTGCAGCTCGGTTTGAGCCCGGGTGACCGCTACGTAGAGCAGGCGTCGCTCCTCAGCCTCGGCCGACGCTGTCACGGCGTGGCCGATGGGCACCAGGCCCTGTTCCAAACCGGCCAGGAACACCACTGGCCACTCCAGCCCCTTGGCCCGGTGGAAGGTGGTCAGCTCCACCGCGTCGCCGTGCTCGGCCTGTTCGCGGCCCACGGTGGCCTCCAACCAGGCAAGGAAGCCCTCGACGCTGGGTCGGGCGTCCAGGGCGGAGTATTCGCGTGCCAGGCGAGCCAGAGCCTCGAGGTGGAGGCGACGCTCGCCAGCGCCACCGTCCTCAGCGCCA
>QHCF01000017.1 GCA_003244275.1 Acidimicrobiales bacterium | reverse complement strand
AACAGGCCCAGACGGTCTGCCAGCGAGCCGATGGGGTGGTCGTGGGCTCGGCCCTGGTGCGCCGCATCCTGGAGGGAGCCGGTCCCGAGGGGGCAGGCACCTTCGTGGCCGAGCTGCGGGCCGCCCTCGACAGCTGAGCTGTCCGATTGTGCCAGTCTGATGTTATGAGCGATGACTGGGCCCGACCTGTCGTGCACTGGGAGATCGTGGCCCGTGATCCGCAGCGCCTGGCCACTTTCTACCGCCGGATCTTCAACTGGGACATCGGCGATGGTCCGATCATGAACGTCGCCGCTGGCCTGGGAGGCCCCGAGCCGGGCCCGGGTGGTCACTTCCGCCAGGGCAATGACGGTGGCGTCAACCTGTACATCCAGGTGCGTGACCTCGGGAGCTCCGTCGCCCTGGCCGCTGAGCTGGGTGGGGAGGTCATCGCAGAGCCGTTCGAGTCACCCGGCACCGCCACCCTGGCCGTGGTGAAGGACCCCGAGGGCAATCAGGTGATGCTGGTCCAGCAGTAGCCAGGCCATCAATCCAGCGCCTCGAAGCGCTGGGTGCGGACCGAGGCTTCGTCCACCAGAGCCATGAATTCGAGCGGGACCGGCTGGTGGTGCCATCCGTGCAGGGAGCCGTCGGCGTCGGCGGTGGACGCCCACAAGTCGATCACCACCCAGCCGCCATCCCGATTGTGGCCAGTGGTGCGGCGGATCATGCCGGGCTGGCGGTAGGCGAACTCGGTTTGGACACGTTGGTCGGCGGCCATGAACTCGGCTTCGCCAACTCCGGTCCGCAACCGGAAGGTCATGATCTCGATCACCACATTCTTGTTCCTTCCTCTTTCGGGCGAGGGGGCGTGAAGGGCCGCCGGCAAACCTTGGGATCGGGGCCGCCGCCTGGACCGGCTAGAACGCCTGGCATGGGTGCCAGTGTGACTCGCCAGTTGATCGAGGCCCATCTCGTCGATGGTGAGATGCGTGCCGGTGTGGAGATCGCCCTGCGCATCGACCAGACTCTCACCCAGGACGCCACCGGCACCATGGTCATGCTGGAGCTGGAGGCGATGGGTGTGGGCCAGGTGCGCACCGAGCTGTCGGCTCAGTACGTGGACCACAACCTGCTCCAGGTCGACTACCGCAACGCCGACGACCATCTGTTCCTGCGCAGCGGTTGCCAGCGCTTTGGCCTCTGGTACTCCAAGCCCGGCAACGGGGTCAGCCATCCCGTCCACATGCAGCGTTTCGGCCGGCCGGGCAAGACCCTGCTGGGTGCCGACAGCCACACCTGCGCGGCCGGCTCGCTCGGGATGTTGGCCATGGGGGCGGGCGGGTTGGAGGTGGCCATGGCCATGGCGGGAGAGCCCTTTTTCGTGAACATGCCCACGGTGATGGGCGTGAGGCTCATCGGACGGCTGCCCGACTGGGTCAGTGCCAAGGACGTGATCCTGGAGATGCTGCGCCGTCACGGGGTCCACGGCGGGGTGGGCAAGGTCATCGAGTACCACGGTCCCGGCCTGGCGTGCCTGTCGGCCATGGACCGCCACGTGATCGCCAACATGGGTGCCGAGCTGGGCGCCACCACCACCGTCTTTCCTTCTGACTCTGCCGTCCGGGGCTTCCTCGAGTCCGAGGGCCGGGGAGACGCCTGGGCGGAGATGGTCGCCGACTCCGATGCCGGCTACGACGAGGAGGACGAGATTGATCTCTCCTCGCTCGTTCCGCTGATTGCCCTGCCGCCGAGCCCGGACAACGTGGTGGCGGTGTCCGAGGTGGCCGGGGCCGAGATCTGTCAGGCGGTCATCGGGTCCTCGGCCAATCCGGGGTTGCGCGACTTCGCCATTGCCGCCGCCATGGTGGCCGGCCGCCAGACTCATGACCGGGTGAGCTTCGATGTGAACCCCACCTCCCGCCAGCTCATCGAGGTTCTGGCCGCCACCGGGGGGTTGGCCCAACTGGTGGCGGCGGGGGCGCGGATCCATCAGGCCGGCTGCATGGGCTGTATCGGGATGGGCCAGGCTCCAGCCAGTGACGAGATCAGCCTGCGGACCATGCCCCGCAATTTCCCGGGACGCTCGGGAACCAGCGACGACAAGGTCTACCTCTGCAGCCCGGAGACGGCGACCGCCTCTGCCCTCACCGGGGCGATCACCGATCCCAGGACACTGGCCATGGCCTATCCCAGGGTCGGTAGGGCCGAGGAGAGATCGGCCAACCGGGCGGTACCTCCTGCGCCTGTGGGCGGGCTCACCGCACCGGGAGGCGAGCTTGTCCCCCCGGGGGTGGGGGGTGGCGAGCTGCGCAAAGGGCCGAACATCGCCGCTCTGCCGGAACTGCGGCCCCTGGCCGATGCCATCGAGGCGCCGGTGCTCCTGGTGATGGGGGACGGCGTGTCCACCGATGGGATCATGCCGGCTGGGGCCCGGGCCCTGCCCTACCGCTCGAATATCCCCGCCCTCGCCCGTTTCGCCTTCGAGGCGATCGACCACACCTTCTTCGACCGGGCCGTCCAGGTCAGGGAGAAGTGCGGCTCGGTGCTGGTGGCGGGGAAGAACTACGGCCAGGGGTCTTCCCGGGAGCATGCGGCCCTGGTGCCTCGTTACCTGGGAGTCCACGCCGTGATCGCCGTCAGCTTCGCCCGTATCCACTGGCAGAACCTGACCAACTTCGGCGTACTCCCCCTGACCTTTGCCAGGCGGGAGGATCTCGAGCTGGTCGGGCAGGGCGACGTCCTGGGCCTGACGGACCTGCGACGAGCCCTGGCCTCGGGATCTGGCATGACGGTGGAAAACCGTACATCCGGAAAGTCCTTCCTGGTCGAGCACCAGCTGAGCAGCCGGCAGGTGAACATGGTGCTGGCCGGCGGGCTGATCAACCAGTACCGGCAACGTCGCCCCGTCCAGCACGGCACCGGCCTCCGGAGCACCGGTCCGACTGGCTGACGGCTCGGACGTTACGTGTGTGCGATTGGGTGACGGCAATGGTACTTGTGCGCGATTGTGCTCTATATGCGACGTAACGCGCACAAGTAGCTCACCGGCGGGCTTGTAGTGGCCCCCCCC
>QHCF01000032.1:41673-42047 GCA_003244275.1 Acidimicrobiales bacterium | reverse complement strand
GGTCGGCAGAATGTCCGCTTGCCAATGCCTCTACCGGGAACGGCCGGAGTGCCAAATAGCGCCCGCTACAGACCTGCCACGTAACGACGCGAGTGACATTCGGGGTCAGCCCGGGCGTCGTCGCAGAAACGACCATTTTCGAGAATCTCCGCAACGCCTTGTATCGAAGCGTTTGCTGCTGCGCCTTTCATGGTCGGAGTTCTCGCACGACGCAGCGAGGACCGTGGTCACCATCTTTCGAACTGCGCCAGCCTCCGGCGGGCGCCTTTCCGGTCGACGAACTGCAGGTGCCCGGCCCCCGATCAGGGTGAGAGCGAGCATGTCGATATCGGCATCGGCCACGATGCGGCCCAGGTCGCGCTCGACGGTGAGGT
>QHCF01000032.1:14776-41617 GCA_003244275.1 Acidimicrobiales bacterium | reverse complement strand
GGCGACCGACCCGAACAGGTCCGTCATCGCTCCGGTGAGGTTGTCGGCGAAGTGCCGGTGCAGGAACCCCTTGGCCCAGCCGGCCTCGGTGGTGACCGCCCGGCTAGTTAGCGCCTTCGGCCCCGTCGCGAAGCAGGACGCTCTCGGCGGCGTCGAACAGCTGGCCGCGCACGTCGCCGCTGATTGTTCCGGCGGAATAATCAAACTCCCGAGCTCAGGTCTTGGTCGGTTGCCGGGAAAGGGGACCGGGAGGAGGAGGAGGAGAGGAGGCCTCAAACCCGGGCCATGTTGGCGAAGCGGGTGTAGTGGTCCAAAAAGGCCAGCTGGGTGACACCTGTGGGTCCGTTGCGATGCTTGGAGACGATTATCTCGGCGGTACCGCGGTCGGATGAATCGCTGTTGTAGATCTCATCTCGATAAATGAACATCACAACGTCGGCATCCTGTTCCAAAGAGCCCGACTCACGCAGGTCGGCCAGGACTGGTCGCTTGTCGGCTCGCATCTCCAGGTTGCGGGACAGCTGAGACAGGGCCACCACCGGCACGTCGAGCTCACGAGCCAGGATCTTGAGCCCACGACTGATCTCGGACACCTCGACCTGGCGATTCTCGGCCCTCATCCGACCCGACATGAGCTGGAGGTAGTCGACCACCACCAGTCCGAGGCCGCCCCGGGCCTTGAGGCGGCGAGACTTGGCCCGAATGTCCATCACCGTCAGGTTGGGGTTGTCGTCGATGAACATTGGGGCCTCGCCCAGCCGGCCAATGGCATGGCCGATCTTGGGCCAGTCGGTCTCTCGAAGGCTGCCGTTGCGCATGCGGCTGGACTCGACCCGGGCCTCGGCGCACAACAGGCGCTGGGTGATCTCGAGGTGGCTCATCTCCAGGGAGAAGAACAACACCGGGACGTGGCGCTCCATAGCCGCATGCGCCGCCAGCCCCAAGGCGAATGCAGTGTTGTGGGTGGGGACCATGGACTCGCCAGCGAGATAGAGGTGACTGGGTGAGTCCACCGTTATGCAGCGAACCGGGATGGACTGGACAGGGGTGATCGCTCTGATGGCCCTCCGGCGCGTCCTTCCAAACTTGCTACCTGCCGCACCCGTCTCTAAGCGCTTCGACTTGCGTGGGAGACGGAATACGGGGTCGAGCGGAGTCCACGACAGTCGCCAGTCGGTGTAACTGCGGCCGCCGGGAAGCTCGAAGGTCTTCTCGCGGATCCGCCCTGGCCGGTGCCCGAGCGAGCAGGCGAGCTCGCGCACCTGCACGAGAAGGTCTTGATTGGAAAGACAGATCTCTACGGCGTGGCCACAACCGGTGAGGTATCCGTCGGTGTCCATCAGACCCTGCAGGAGTGCCAAACGCTGCTTGAACGACGCTCGGAGGTATGGGGCGGGCACCTGCTTCGTCGTCCCTCCGAGAAGCCCGACCTCGAGGAGCTCACGAGTCAACACCCGTTTATCACCTCGGTAGCCCTGCGATGCCCCAGATCCTGGGATCGGCACCGTGGCGTACTGCAGTTTGGATCGCGCCATGAGCGAGTAGCCGGCCACCTCGAACTCTCGGCGAAAGTGCCCGATGTCCTGGTCGCCGACCGTCATTTCTGATGTTCTGCTGGAGCCATCTCCCAGCCAGCATCCAAGGACGTAAGGGTCCACTGGAAGTGGTAGCTCGGGCAGCTCAAGAGGCTCGGCCAGCGAGAGGTACCAGTTGGACCGCGCGTTGAGGCCGACGCGGACCCCACGATCGAGCATCTGCTGAGTGGTCACCAAAGATGGCAGTCTCCACCTGTGGCTCTGGTCTCTGGCCAAGCGAGGATTGGTAGGGCCATTCCCAAGCCTCAGCCGATGGCGCGCCCGAGCCGACTTCCAGGCGGAGTAGTCGTATGCCAACCACTGGTGCTCAGCGTCAGCGACGATGTGGGAACCGTCATCGAACTCAACCCGGTAGCACGTGCGTCCCAGCTGGATGGGCGAGACGTATGTGACGGTGCAGGGGCAACCCCGGTCATCGAAAACTTGCTCGCCCAGGCGAACTGATCCCATCGTGGCCCACCCGCTCGGGGCGGGCAGCGGCGTGTCGAGGCTCAGCGCCTTCCCCATCGAGGGCCTGGCTCCGACAATGACCAGGTTGGAGGGTTGCAGGCCGGCCAGCTTCTCGTCCAGGTCGTGATAGCCGGTCGGCACCCCAGTGATGGCATCGCCCCGGTCATACAGGGCCTCCAGGCGATCGAGAGCCTGGGCCAACAGGTCGCTGACCGGCGACATGGTGTCGACCACCCGGCGCTGGGCCACCTCGAAGATCATCGACTCGGCCGTGTCCAGCGCGGCGGTGACATCTTCGGGCACCTGGTAGCCGAGCTCGGCGATCTCCGAGGCAGCCCCGATCATGCGCCGGAGCAGGGCATGCTCTTCGACAATCGCCCCATAGCGGGCGGCGCTGGAGATGGCCGGGGTGCTGGCCTGCAAGGAGATGAGGGTGGCCGGGCCGCCTATGGCCTCGAGCAGGCCGGCTCGACGCAGCTCGTCGGCCACCGTCACCGGATCGGCCGGCTCCCCCTGGGCATACAGGGATGTGATGGCATCGAACACATGGCCGTGGGCCGGCTTGTAGAAATCTTCGGCCGTACAGGTCTCCACGGCGACGGCGATGGCGTCCCGAGACAGGATCATGGCGCCGATGAGGGATTCCTCGGCCTCCAAATTGTGAGGTGGGACCCGACCGGCCCGCTCCGGTCGGCTACGGCGGCGGGCGTCCTCGATCGACTGAGCCATGTCCCCTCACCTTTGCCGCTGGCGCCTGTGAGGAGCCAGAGGACGACCCTGTTGATCTCGTCTGAGAGCTGTTGATCTCTCCGCCAACCTGGGGATTACCGGTGGACGGGCAACACTCGGGGGCCTCTGCCCCCCGAGTGCCCCCGGAAAGCACGGGCCAACGAACAGAAGTGATACGAACATCCATTCGCATACTACCGGCAGCCTGTGACCAGACCCGATGCTCCTGGCCGATCAGGCCGGCACAACCTCCACGGTGACCCGGAACTCGACATCCGAGTGCAGCTTCATCGGGATCTCGTGAACACCGAGAGCCTTGATGGGCTCGGCGAGGGCCAGGCGCCGCCGGTCGAGCTCGATGCCCACCTGCTCGCTCACCGACTGAACGATGTCAGTGGCCGTCACCGAACCAAAGAGTCGGCCGTCGGCACTGGAACGGGCCTTGATGCGAATAACGGCCGGTACCAGTTGCCGGGCCACCGTCTCAGCACCCTCTCGATCGCGAGCATCTCGCGTGTCGCGAGATCTGCGCATGGCCGCCGCCTGGGCGGTCACCCCTGGTGTGGCCAGCATGGCCGCTCCCTTGGGCACGAGATAGTTGCGGGCAAAACCGTCAGCCACCTCCACGATGTCGCCGCGCTTGCCCACGCTGGCCAGATCAGCCCTGAGCACAATCCTCATCTCGGCCCCATCTCAGAACGGGTCGTCGTCATGGCTGTACTCGGACCCTCGGGACGCGCTCGCGCCGGCGGGGGCCGGACGGGGGGAACCCCCCCCGTCCGCCGGTCCCTCACCTGGGCCTTTGCGCTCATTCTTGGTCACGGTGCAGGTGGCCCAGCGCAGACTCGGGCCAATCTCGTCGGCCACCACCTCCACCTTGGAGCGCCGCTCACCCTCCTGGTTCTCCCAGGAGCGCTGATCGAGGCGCCCGGTGACCATGACCCGCGAACCCTTGGACAGGCTCTCGCAGGCGTTCTCGGCCATCTCCCGCCAGCACACGACGTCGAAGAAGGAGGTATTTTCCTCCCACTCCTGGGTCTGGCGATTCTGCCAGCGGCGATTGACAGCCAGGCCAAAGGTGGCGATGGGCTGTCCAGTGGGAGTGAACCGCAGCTCAGGATCCCGTGTGATGTTGCCAACCAAAGTAATCGTGTTCCCGTTTGACATTCTCAGCTCCGTTCGTGGATCGGCTCGCCTCGGTCACCGACACCGTCCGAGCGGTGCGCAGCAGTCGCACCGGAATCTTCGGGCAGCCGGAGAACCTTGTGGCGAAGCACTTCGTCGGCGAGGGAGAGCATCCGGTGCAGGTCGGCCATGGTCTCAGGCTGGGCCGTAGCCTCCAAGAGGACGTACTCGCCCTCCCAGCGGTGGTCCAGCTCATAGGCAAAGCGTCGTCTGCCCCACCGATTGACCGAGCCGGGGTTGCCTCCCCCGGATCGAATCAGCTCGGTAGCCCTGTCGACGAGCGCCCGGACGGACTCTTCCTCCAGGCTGGCATCGAGAATGATCATGATCTCGTAGGGCCGCATGTACGGCTCACCTCCTGTGGGCCCGGTGTCTGGCACCGGGGCCCCGGCTCGGCCGGGGCAGGGGTGGTTGGGACCTGATCATGGTACTCGATCCCTGCGATAGCTGTAGGTGCTGGCTGCATCTCGTCAGAAAGTATGGCGCGCGGCTGTAACACCGCCATCCACCGGCCGCCAGTCACGACCCGGGAGGCCCGGGAACGGTCTCCTCGATGATGTGGTAGCTCTCATCGGCGGAGGGATACCGGCCATCGCGTACGTCAGCGGCAAAGGCAGTGACGGCGACCGTGGCCGCCGCTCCCAGATTGGCGTATCGGCGAACGAACCTCGGGTCCCCTCGCTCACCCAGCCCCAGTAGATCGTGCAGCACCAGGACCTGGCCGTCGCACCACGGGCCGGCCCCGATCCCAATGGTGGGAACGGGCACGGCGTCAGTCACCGACCGTGCCACCACATCCGGCATTGCCTCCAGGACCAGGGCGAAGCAGCCAGCCTCGGCCAGGGCCCGGGCGTCGTCCACCAGCGCCTCGACCGCATCACGTTGACGTCCCTGGACCTTGAAGCCGCCCATCACGTGCAGAGACTGAGGGGTGAGGCCGATGTGACCCATCACCGGTATCTCGGCACCAATTATGGCCTCGACCACGGGGACTCGTTGGCGGCCGCCCTCCAGCTTGACGGCCCGGGCCCCTGCTCTGATCAGGGTGGCCGCATTGCGGATGCCGTCGTCCACGCTGACGTGATAGCTCATCCATGGTAGATCACCCACCACCAGCGCGCGGGGCCGAGACCTGGCCACCGC
Organism: Acidimicrobiales bacterium; assembly: GCA_003244275.1. Taxonomy (GTDB): domain Bacteria; phylum Actinomycetota; class Acidimicrobiia; order Acidimicrobiales; family QHCF01; genus QHCF01. The sequence goes on along the minus strand of QHCF01000032.1, from coordinate 36,515 downwards.
GGCCACGTGGTGGGCCATCGTGGCGGTATCGATGGCCAGGGTGTCGTCATGGCCCAGCACGACCATGGCCAGAGAGTCCCCTACCAGGACGATGTCCACACCCGCACGGTCCACGATGCGTGCACCGGGCGCGTCGTAGGCGGTCACCATCACCAGCGGCTCGGCCCCGAGGCGACGCTTGCGGACCCGCACGGCGGGGACGGTCACCTGCTCGGGCACAGCGTTCTCCTTCCCGTCCAGCGCCACGACGGCTGCCAGCGGTGCAGTCAGTCTACCGTCAGTGAAACCAGACGGCTCTGGTGATGAATGATCGTTCTCTGCTCCCCGACCTGAGGATCAGCGGCGCCCCGGGCGGCTGGCGGCCGGGGACCAATCGAGAGCCCAGCCGGTGAGGACTGAGCCCTATTTGCGAGCGGTGGTGGCGGTGGCGGCGGACGGCACAGTAGTGGAGGCGGTGTTGGCCGCCTTGTTGGTCGTGGGTGTGGTGGTCGCCGAGGAGCCCGAGGCACCGGATGAGACAGTGGTGGACGGCGACAAAGGCCGCCTGGTGGTAGCTCCGCTCGGAGCGCTGGTGGTGGTCGCCGACCGGTAGGTGGGCCTGGTGGTAGTGGTGGAGGACAGCGGCAGGGACGGGGCACTGGAGGGCGCTGAGTAGGGGATCAGCAGGCCGGCCACCGCCTTGCCACCGAGACTGGAGGGCGTAGGGAAGTCAGTGGTGGGCTGGCCCTCAGTCGCTACCGACATGAACCTGCGGAAGATGTCGGCTGGGAGGCTCCCACCCGTCACCCCGGTGCCCCGCACATCGGTCATGTAGTGACTCTCCTTGTCGGGATATCCCATCCACACCGCGGTGGTGAGGTGTGGCGTGTAGCCCACGAACCAGGCGTCGCTGTAATGCTCGGTGGTACCGGTCTTGCCGGCCATCGGCCGGCCGATGGCGGCACCGGTCCCGGTGCCATTCTTGACCACCTGCTGCAGGCAGTAGTCCACCACCGCGGCCTGCTCCTGGGTGAGTACCCGCGTGCGCTGGGCCTGGTCGGGCTGGAGGATCCGGCCATCAGCGGTGGCCACCTGGACCACCACCCGAGGGGTGATGCGCACGCCCTCGTTGGCAAACGTCGAGTATGCAGAGGCCATGTCCATGACCGACACCTCGTCGGTCCCCAGCACCAGGGAGGGTACCGGCTGGAGTGGCGCGGTGACCCCCAGCTGATGGGCCATGCTCACCAGCTTGCCGGCGCCCAGGTGGGCCTCCAACTGGGCATAGACGGTGTTCACCGAGTCGCGGGTGGCAGTGACCAGGTCTATGGGACCCGGAAAAGACTCGCTCTCGAAGTTGGTGACCGGGTATCCGGGCGTTCCGGGTACCGGGATCACTAGCTTGGGAGGGGCCGGAAGCGCAGACTCTACGCTGTAGCCCTCCTTGACTGCGGCGGCCAGTAGAAAAGCCTTGAAGGTAGAGCCGGGTTGGCGTCCCGATCCCCCGCCCGACGTTCCCACCGCCAGGTTGACGTTGGAGTCGGCGTAGTTGCGCCCCCCCACCATGGCGCGAACCCGGCCCTGGTCGTCCACCGACACCAGCGCGCCGGCCGGCTCACCCCGGCTCAGGAAGCCATAGACGGCATTGTAGGCCTGGTCCTGGGTGGTTGGGTCCAGGCTGGTCTGGACTCGAAGACCCCCGCCATCCACCTCGGCCTCCCCATAGCGGGCGATGAGCTGCCGGCGTACGAACTGGACGAAATACTCGGTACCGGGAACGGCGCTCACCCGCACGCGGGTGACGGCGGGAACCACATCTCCGCCGTTCCCGGTCATCGCCACCATCTTGGCCTGCTCGGCCTGGGATGGGGTGACGAAGTGGTACCTGACCATGGAGTCCAGGGTCAGGGCTCTGCGCTGGCTGGCGGTGGCCGGGTCCCGGTACGCATCGGCCGTCTCCGGCGAACGGATGAGGGCCGCAAGGTAAGCCGCCTGATCCAGGCTCAGCTGACCCACATCCTTCCCAAAATAGGCCTGGGCAGCAGCTTGGACCCCATAGGCCCTACGCCCGAAGTAGATGATGTTGAGATAGCGCTCGAGAATCTGGGACTTGGTCAGCTGGTGCTGGAGCTTGAGGGCGAGCACTGCCTCCTTGGCCTTGCGAAGTGGGCTGCGCTGGTCACCGACGTAGGTCTGCTTCACGTACTGCTGGGTAATGGTCGAGCCTCCCTGGACAGGGTGGCCGCGTAGGTCAGACAGGGCCGCCCGGGCAATCCCTACCGGGTCAATCGCCCCGTGTTGAAAATAAGCATGGTCCTCGGTGGCCAAGACCGCATCCACCAACACCTTGGGCACCCGAGACAGCGGCACCGGCTCCCGGTTGGTTCCCCCATTGAAGCTGGCCAGCGACTTGCCGTTCGCGTAGGTGAGCAGGGTGGGCTGGCCGGGGACGGTGGCCTGGGGAAAGGGCAGATGAATCAGGATGTAGGCAGCTCCAGCCACACCGGACACGCCAACCAGGCCGACAAGGAACAACAGCCGCCGGTAGCGCCAGGCCCAGCTGCGCTGCTTGGCTGGTCGCCCCGGGCGGACCCTCGCAGCCTGGCGGGCTGGGGCCTGGCGGGCTGGGGCCTGGCGGGCTGGGGCCTGGCGGGCTGGGGCCTGGCGGGCTGGGGCCTGGCGGGCGGAAATCCGAGCGGGCGGCGCATGGATCCCGGATCGGCTCGCGGGACCGGCCCGTCGTGGTTGCCTGACTACCCCCTGGTCACCACCGGGACGTGGCGCCGGGGCGGAGCCGGCCCCTTCGCCCGGCTTCGCTCCCGGACGGTCCCTCAGCTCAGGGAGCAAGGCTCATCGCCTCAGGTACCGAGGCCGGCGCCGGTAAGGAACATCCGAGCCAGGTGATTCCACGAGCACTGCGGACAGACCTCCACCACGTAGCACGACACCCGGCTCACCCTTTGCGAGAGCTTCTCCAGCTCCGCCTGGGTGGTGACGCAACGGCCGCCGGGTGGTAGTCGGGCCCCAAAGGCGAACGAGACCAGAACTGCCTCCGTCTCCTCACAGATCGGACAGTCCCGCCCCGATGGCTGGCCAACATTGCGAGCCGCCCGCATCAGCTCGGGATGGGCATCACAGACGTCGTGGCGGGCCAGCCGGCCACGGCGGAACTCTCGGACCACAGCCTGGCGCGCCAGCCGGTAGTCGATCTGTCCGGCCGGCCGGGTGGCAATGGGGCCGGGAACCGACTCGGGCCCAAAGCTCACGGGGCCGCCACGCTGATCGGCTCGCTCACGGGAGCCCAAGATACCCGCCAGCCGGGCCGAGCGTCGCACGGACGTGGCCACCGGGACCGGCTCACCCTTGACAGGCCAGCTGACTGTCTTGGTAGAGTCACCCTTTCGATATATCTGTTCGATATGTCAACGCGCCAACGGAGAGGCAGCGCCGGTGCTGGAGATGGCCATCCTGGGCTTGCTGAAGGAGCAGCCGCTCCACGGCTACGAGCTGAAGAAGCGTCTGGGTGAGATCCTCGGTGTCCTGTCCGGAGTCTCGTTCGGTTCGCTCTACCCGGCCCTGGCCCGGCTGGAGGGGACCGGAGGGGTGGAGGCGGTGGCAGCCGAGGAGGGAAGCACCACCAACGGCTCGGTTGTCCCCGAGCGCATACCCATGACTGGGTCGCTGGGCGGGGAGAGGGCTGCCTTCCGGGCCCGGCGAGGGGCGGTGCGGGGTAGCAGAGGCAAGAAGATCTACGCCATAACCCCGGCGGGGGGCCGCTTGTTCGACCAGTTGATGACCGGCGAGGGGCGCTCGGCCCAGGATGACCGGGGTTTCCTGGTCCGCTTGGCCTTCGCCTGTCACATGGCGCCCGAGGCCCGGCTGGGCCTACTCGAGCGCAGACGGGCCCTCTTGGTCGAGCGTTTGGTCCGGGCCAGGCTGGGAGCGACCTCTGGTCGTCGCCGGCTTGACGCCTACGCTGTCTCGCTGATCGAGCACGGCACCGAGACAACCGAGCGGGACATCTCCTGGCTCGACCGTCTCATCGACGCTGAACACGCCACTGAGCGTGCCGCTGAACATGCCGCCGGGCATGCCATGACCGAAAGGGACGACCCATGAGCAAGTCGATCAAGGTAGCCATCGCGGGAGTGGGCAATTGTGCCAGTTCCCTGGTACAGGGCATCGAGTACTACCGTCGAGCCGATCCCACGGCGTCAGTGCCCGGGCTCATGCACGTCGAGCTGGGGGGCTATCACGTTGGTGACGTGGAGGTAGTGGCGGCCTTCGACGTAGATGCCGCCAAGGTGGGCCTCGACGTGGGCAAGGCCATCTTCACCGAGCCCAACAACACCGTGCGCTTCGCCCCTGTGGGCGATTTGGGGGTGACCGTAGCCAGGGGACCCACTCTCGACAGTCTCGGCAAGTACTACCGCCAGGTGATCGAGGAGTCGCCCGCCGAGCCGGTCGACGTGGCGGCCGTGCTCGGCCAGACCGGGGCCGAGGTCCTGGTGGCCTACCTGCCGGTTGGTTCACAGGCGGCCCAGGAGCACTACGCCACCGCCTGCCTGGAGGCCGGCGTGGCCTTCGTCAACGCCATCCCGGTGTTCATCGCCAGCGACCCCGTGTGGGCCGAGCGCTTCACTCGGGCGGGGGTGCCCATTGTCGGCGACGACATCAAGAGCCAGGTGGGAGCCACCATCGTCCATCGCCTGTTGGCCCGGCTGTTCGAGGACCGAGGCATGGTGCTGGACCGGACGTACCAGCTGAACGTCGGGGGGAACATGGACTTTCGCAACATGCTGGAGCGAGAGCGGCTCGAGTCCAAGAAGATCTCCAAGACGCGTGCCGTCACCAGTCAGGTGGAGCATGGCATCGAAGCGGATGACGTCCACATCGGACCATCCGACCACGTGGCCTGGCTGGAGGATCGCAAGTGGGCATACATCCGCCTGGAAGGGCGCAACTTCGGAGACGTGCCGCTCAGCGTGGAACTGAAGCTGGAGGTATGGGACTCCCCCAACTCAGCCGGCGTGATCATCGACGCCTTGCGATGCGCCCGCATCGCCCTCGATCGGGGCATTGGTGGCCCCCTGGTCGGGCCGTCTGCCTATTTCATGAAATCCCCTCCGGTCCAGTACCACGATGAGGTGGCCCGGCAGATGGTGGAGGATTTCGCGGCCGGAGTGTGACACTGCTCCGCAGGGGCAGTGGATTGGGGCAGTAATGGATGGGGCAGTATTGCCGGTAGTGCCTGCCCAGAGCTCCGTATCCTGGAACCGCCATCGGGACGGTTCTCGGCTGTTTGGTGACGCAGCCCATTACGGTCCCGACATCGGGACCGAGGCGGAGCTGCGCCTCATTGGCCAGCTGGGGGGAAAGCGGATCCTGGATCTGGGTTGTGGTGCCGCCCAGTCTTCCATCGCCTTCGCCAAGCAGGGCGCCACCGCGGTGGGGGTTGAGTCCTCGCCCGAGCAGATGGCCTTGGCGCGCCGCCTGGTCGAGCGGGAGAGAGTCCGGGTCGAGCTTCACCAAGGCGACCTGGCCGACCTGGCCTTCCTGCGGGCCGAGAGCATCGACGTGGCCTTCAGCGCCTACGCCCTGGCCTTGGTGGAGGACGTGGGCCGGGTCTTTCGTCAGGTTCACCGGGTGCTCAAGGTGGGCAGCCCGCTGGTAGTGAGCCTGCCCCACCCGGCCTACGACATGATTGACGACGACAACCCTGGCCAGGCGCCCACCGTGTATAGGTCATACTTCGACCAGTCCCCGATGACCGAGGTGGCCGATGGCGTCGATGTCATCACGTACCATCACACCATCACCGAACTGCACACCGCCCTGATGCGGGCCGGCTACCGAGTGGACACCATCCTCGAGCCCCAGCCCACGCCGTCAGGGCCGAGGAGCACCCACTGGCGGGAGGCCTTCCGCTGGGTCCCCCGCACCCTGGTGGTACGAGCCCGCAAGGAGGGTGGCTGACCCGGTACTCACCGCGCCCGCCGGGCCGGCCGCGCCGGCTTGCCGGAGGCGGCCGCGAAGCCAGGACAGACTGTCGGGCTCGGTCAGGGCAACCTGCCAGCCGGCCAGGATCCGATCGATCTCGACCCGAGAGGTGACGACCCCCAACGGCTCGATGTCGGCCTCGTCGTCCTCTGACTCGGGTGCCGTCGAATCGGGGGCGGCCGGAGGAACCGAGTCGGCCTCAGCCGCTCTGGCCCGGCGATGACGGGGATGGAGTGCCTGGCGGGTGGCCTCGACCACCTCCGCCCCCACCTCCTGGAGGTCTCCCAGCCAATTCTTGAGGTCGTCATGACTGACAATGGGCAGCCAAGACGGTGGCACCGGCTTGCGCAGCAGGAACAGCTCTCCTGTCTCGTCGTTCCAGAAGAGGTCAGCCAGCCACCTGGGCGGTGACCCCTCGGCCCACCCCATTCCGTAGGCAAGCTCCCGACCCTGCCGCCGGCGGTGATCGGCGGCGTACCACTCCTCGATGTCCATCCCCTAACGGTAGTGGGCGGCCGTGCACCATCGTGGTCCGCTCTGGTCCGAGTGGGTCAGGGACGGGGCCCCTGCTCCTTCCACCAGGCACCCAGACGATCACGGGCTTCGGTCTCGCCCAGCGGCCCCTCCTCGATGCGCAGATCGAGCAGAAAGGCCAGCGCTCTGCCCACATCGGGCCCGGGCTCGAGTCCCAGCTGATCCATCACCTGCAGCCCGTCGAGGTCGGGGCGCATGGCGTCGAGCTCCTCCCTCGCCCGCAGCTCGATAATGCGGATCTCGAGCTCGTCCATCCTCCGGCCGAGAGCCCGAGCGCGAGCCTCGTTACGGGTCGTGCAGTCACACCGGGTGAGCTCGTTGAGCCGATCCAGCAGTGGTCCCGCGTCGCGCACGTAACGCCTCACGGCCGTGTCCGTCCAGCCCATCTGGTAGGTGTGGAAGCGCAGGTGCAACGCCACCAAATCGCTGACCGCCTGGACATCGTCGGTCGAGTAATGCAGTGCTTGCATCCGCTGCCGGGTCATCCTGGCCCCGACCACCTCATGGTGATGAAACGACACCCCATCGGGTCCGATGGACCGGGTCCTTGGCTTGCCCACGTCATGAAGGAGGGCAGCCAGGCGCAAGATCCGGTCAGGCCCAGTCTTCTCGACCACCGCGATGGTGTGGGCCAGCACATCTTTGTGCCGGTGCACTGGGTCCTGCTCCAAGGCGAGGGCGGGCAGCTCGGGAACGAACTCGCCGGCCAGTCCGGTGTTGACCACGAACCACAGGCCGTCGGCCGGCCGCTCGACCACCATCAGCTTGTCCAGCTCGTCTCGGATGCGCTCGGCCGACACAATCCTCAACCGGTCGTGCATGGAGGCCACCGCGTCGACCAGCTCCGGATCCGGCTCGAGATGGTGTCCGGCGATGAACCGGGCCGCCCGCAACATCCTCAGTGGGTCATCCGAAAAGGATGCCTCGGGAGGCAGGGGAGTCCGAAGCCGCCGAGCGGCCAGGTCGCCCAGGCCATCAAATGGATCGGCCAGCTCCAGATCGGGTAGTCGAAGGGCCATCGCATTGACTGTGAAGTCCCGCCTGGACAGATCGACCTCGATGGCGTCGGCGAAGGTCACCTCGGGCTTGCGGGAGTCCGCCTGGTAAGCCTCGGCCCGGTGAGTCGTTATCTCGTAGCGACGCCCCCGGTGACTGCATCCGATCGTTCCAAAGCGTCGGCCCTGCAACCAGACGGCGTCAGCCCAGCCCTTCACGATCACCTCGATCTCACCTGGGCGGGCATCGGTGGTGAGATCGATGTCGGATTGACCATCACTGGCGCCGCTGGTGGCGCTGTGGGGGGCGGGAGCCACGTTGGCGATGGCGTCCCGCACAATGCCACCCACCAGGTAGAGGTGGTGTCCCGAGGTAGAGAAGCGGGTGGTCAGCTCCGCTGTCTCGTCGACCAGGCGGCGCACCCGCTCAGGGATCACCACAGGCAGGGTACTGCCAGAGCCTCAATCAACTCTGAGTCACGGGTCAGCGCCCGGCATCGGCCCTGGACATGGCCGCTTCGCGCAATTGGCTCACGGCATCCAGGCCATCCCGGCCGGGGCCGCCAGAGGTCGACGTCTCGGGCCGGTAGGAGCCGCCGGCCAGGGCGGCCACACAGGACCCAGCCGAGGCGGCCAGCGCTTCCAGGTCGTAGCCACCCTCGAGGAAGAACAGTCGTCGGCACGGCCCAACCAGCTCCATGACCCGCACGGTCAGGTCAGCGAAGTCGCCGGCCGACAGCCCCATGGTGGTCAATGGATCAGCCCGGTGGGCATCAAAACCAGCCGAGACCAATAGCCAGGTCGGCCCGAAGGCCTCACATACCGGCGCCACCACTCGATCGAAGGCGGCCAGGTAGGCATCGCCCGTGGTCCCCGCCGGCAGGGGAAGGTTGAGCGTGGTCCCTACCGCCGGTCCTTCCCCCACTTCGTCCGGGCTCCCGGTCCCTGGGTACAGGGGGGACTGGTGCATCGATACATACAGAACCCGTGGGTCGTCGTAGAAGGCTTCCTGTGTGCCGTTCCCGTGATGTGCGTCCCAGTCGATCACCACCACTCGCTCACCCCTCTGGGTCAGGACCGCGGCCGTCACGGCCACATTGTTGAGCAGGCAGAATCCCATGGCCCGGCCAGGCCGGGCGTGGTGGCCGGGCGGGCGCACGGCGAGGAAGGCGGCATCGGCTTCTCCCAGGTCAAGACGGCCGATGGCGCTGGGACCGGCACCGGCCGCTCGCAGAGCTGCCTCCCAGGAGTCTGGACCGGCTGCCGTGTCGGCGTCGATGCGCCCTCCACCGTGGGTAATGCTCAGCCTGGCCAAGGCGTCGAGGTGGGTCGGTGAATGCACCAGCAGCAGCTCCTCGGTGGTGGCCGCCCGGGGAGCGAACTCAACCACCGACTCGGCTACTCCGGCACGGGCGATGCCCCGGGTGACGGCGGCCAGGCGATCGGGCGCCTCGGGATGGCCGTGTCCCGCATCGTGGTCGAGGTAAGAGTGATGAAACCCGAGCAACACGGTCACTGCCCAACTGTAGGCGCCCGAGTCGGTAGCATCAGTCCCGAGGTGAGCGCAACCGAGGCCGAAGTCATCCGCTGGGGAGCGGAGGGCGCCCGAGTCGTGCCTTGGCGAGGGGACCGGACCATCGCCTATCTGACCCCACTCATCGGTGCACGTCCCACTTCGTCAGCCTTCGCCACGCGCTGCGTGGAGCAGCTGGCCGGCCAGGGCTTTGGGAAGGTGGTCACCAGCGCCCTGGGGCCCCTGGAGCAGACCGGATTCCTCGCCGCCGGTTTCCAGGTCGAGGAGGATCTCCAGGTCCTGTGCCACCAGCTGGGAGACCTTCCCCGAAGGTCTCCCAGCTTCGGAGATGGCAGGCGTTGCCTGCGACGGGCCCGGGCCAATGACCATCCGGCCGTGCTGGCGGTGGACAACTGCGCTTTCAGCCCGTTTTGGCATCTGGACCGTACAACTCTGTCGGAGGTTCTCGAGGCCACGCCTCGCTCGCGCTTTTGTGTGGTGGTGGACAAGGCCGCGAATGGAGTGCTGGGCTACGCCATCACCGGACGAACCAGGGACCGGGGCTTCCTGCAGCGCCTGGCAGTTGACCCATCGTGCTCTCGCCAGGGCATCGGACGAGCTCTCGTCATCGACGGGCTGTGCTGGCTGCGTCGTTGGCGGGTCGAACGAGCCATGGTGAACACCCAATTGGGCAACGATGCCGCACTGGGCCTCTACGAGAGCCTGGGTTTTCGGCGCCAACCACTCAGGCTGGCGGTACTGAGCACCGGCCTCAGCCGATGAGACAGACGGATGCGGCGGAACTGGCGGGATGGGGCCGACGGGTCCTGGTCATGGCGGCACTGGTCGCTCTGATCTGCCTGAGCACCCTGGATGCCATGAGCGGCTCCCATCCAGCTGAGGCGTCGATCAGCGGCACGGGTGCCACCCACCAGGAAGCTTCGGCCAGCCGGCTGAGCGTGGTGCAGCAGACCTCCTGGGTGGAACCCGGCCAGGGCTTCGACCTCAGCCTGGCGGTCTCCTCCAAACTCCCCCGCAGCCAGCTCTACCTGGCGGTCGCCGTGTTCGGCAAGCTTTCCAGTCGGTCGGCGTTCGACCAGACGTTGCGCAACAGGGTAGAGAGTCAGCTGCTTCGCAGCTTCGACCCTGTCCCTGTGACTGGCCTTCCCCCTGACAGCGCCGGGCACCTGCTGGTCCATATCCCGGTCACCGGAGTGCCGATGGCCAGCATCCCGGCCAACCGGTCGGACAGCCCGCAGGGGCCAGCGGGACCCTTCTCGAGCCTGAACCTGGGCTCGTGCCCGGACGGCTGTGGCGTGTTCCCCCTGCGGGTGGAGCTGGCCGACTCACACGGCAATTCACTGGACCAGTTCACCACCCACCTGGTACGCACCGACCCGTCGAGCGGGAGCATCAAGCTGGGCATGTCGTGGATCGTTCCCGTGCACTCTCCCCCTTCGTTGTCCAGTGACGGCCGAACCCAGCTGCCGGCGGCCTGGTCATCTGCACTGTCCGCCCTGGCCAGCAACTTGGCCGACTGTCCGGCGGTGCCCCTGACGCTGGCCCCGACTCCAGAGACCCTGGAGGCCCTGATCTCCAGTTCCCGCCCGGTGGACCAGGCCACTGTGCACACCCTGGCTACGGTGGCCAGTGGGGGCACGACCCCACTGAGCCCGCCGGGCACGCCACGGACGGCGCTGGATTGCCCGGCGGCATCCTCCGCCGGTGGTACCACGGGAGCCGGTCCTCAGCCGCAGACGGCGCCGGGCCCGGCCTCGACCCCGAGTACCTCGACCTCGGGTACCTCCACGCCACCTCCGGCAGGTGGGATGCCCGCGTCACCGTCTGCCACCCCTCCTCAGGGCGCGCCTCCAGGCCCCGGGTTGACCCAGAAGGATCAGGTCGCGACCTTGCCCTACGTGCCGATCGACCTCCCCAGCCTGGCGGCAGCCGGGTTGGGCAGCGAGGTCCAGGCGCAGTTGGATCGGGCGACCGAGGTGCTGCGAAGCACGCTGGCCGCTCGTCGACAACCCCTCACGTGGGTGAGCACCAGTTCCCTCGACCAGGCCAGCCTCCAACGCCTTCATACCGAGTCAGTCGAGCAACTGGTGGTCCCCGAGACCAGCCTCAGCCCGGCCGTTGACCAGGCCCTCACGCCGACCAACCCCTTCGAGCTCATGAGCGGCAACCTGTACCAGCCGCTGACGGTGACAGCCGACACCGGGCTGGCCTCCCACTTCACCAATGGCCCCGACCAGGTTCTGGCGGCCCACCAGCTCCTGGCCGACCTGGCCGAGATCTACTTCGACCGGCCGGCAGATGTTCAGCCCCGCGGCGTGGTGGTCCAGGCGCCCCTCGATTGGCTTCCCAACCAGTCATTCCTCCACGCCTTCCTGGGCGGCCTGGCCGCCAGCCCGGTGGTGAGCCCCATCACCCTGGACGACCTGTTCCGGGTGGTCCCATCGTCCGGACCAGGCGGTATGCCCCTCTTCCGCCGCCTGACGCCCCATACCACCGGCGTGGCCAATCTCCCGGCCGGCGCCGTTCTCGCCGCTCGCCAGCGCCTGGACTCCTTCTTCTCGGTCACGGGGGCAGAGACGCCGATCTTCACTCGTCTGGAGGATCTGCTCTTGACGTCGGAGACGGCCGGCTTCAGGTCGACCGAGCGAAAGCGCTACCTGAACGAGGTCCAGGCAGGCATCGGTTCCCAGCTGGCCAGGCTGGCCCTCCCCCAGGATCAGAGAATCACCCTCACGGCCCAGACCGGCCGCATCCCGATCACCATCATCTCCTCCCTCAACTACCCGGTCCACGCCGTCCTGGCGGTGAGCAGCGATGGCCTCAGCTTTCCTAACGGGTCATCTCAATCCGTGGTTCTCGACACTCGGGACACGTCGAGGTACTTCGAAGTCAAGGCCAGGACGTCGGGGGCCTTTCCCCTCCGGGTGTCACTGGTCTCCCCCGACGGCAACCTGCCCATGCTCACCAGCCGCTTCACCATTCACTCGACCGCCGCCTCGGGTGTGGCCATCGCCCTCTCGGCAGGAGCAGCTGCCTTTTTGCTCGGCTGGTGGGGACGATCGGCCCGGAGGGGGCGACGGGACCGCAACCGGCGCCTGGTTCCCGGGGCGGGAGGGGTTGCCGGGCCGAGCCCCCGGGGGGGCGGGGCTGACGGACCGGCCTCCCGGGCGGGCGGTGTCGGCAGCCCCGACGCAGGGGCGGGGCCGCTCCCGAGCCCCACTTGAGCGTAGTTCTCGGCCGAGCCGGGCAGTCGCGAGCCACCGCGGCCATGGCGGTGGGGACGCTGGCGTCTCGTCTCACGGGCTTCGCTCGTCTGTTCGCTCTGGCCTACGCCCTGGGCCTCAATTCCCTCGCTGACGCCTACAACCTGGCCAACACCACTCCAAACATCGTCTACGACCTGATCCTGGGGGGAATCCTGTCGGCCACCCTGGTACCGGTCTTCGTCGACCGCCTGGCCACCCGCACCAGCGACGAGGCGTGGGACTCCATCTCGGCGGTGGTCACCCTGGCGGTGGTCATCCTGTTGGTGGCGACGGTGGTTTTCGTAGTGGCCGCGCCCGGCTTCATCGACCTGTACACGGTGGGCAACCATGGCGCCTCGGCCGCCGAGCAACGAGCAGTTGCCACCGACCTCCTCCGTCTGTTCGCTCCCCAGGTGGCCTTGTATGGCCTGGTGGCCCTGATCACCGCCCTGCTCAATGCCAAGCGACGCTTTGCCGCCCCCACGTTCGTGCCCATCCTCAACAACCTGGTGACCATTGCCGTGCTGTTGGAGGTGGCTCGGGTGACCCGCCACCCAACCCTCTCCAGCGTGCACCACGATCATGGGCTGTTCCTGCTGCTGGGCCTGGGCACCACCGCCGGGGTGGCGGTGCAGGCATTGGCCCTCCTGCCGGCGTTGAGGGGCATTGGGGCCCAGCTGAGCTGGCGGTGGGATCCAGCCAATCAGGCGGTACGCACAATGCTGCGCCTCTCGGGATGGACCTTCGGGTTCGTGGTGGCCAACCAGGTGGCCCTGTTCATCGTCCTGGCCCTGGCTGACGGGTTGGGCGGCGGATCAGTGACCGCCTACAGCTACGCCTACGCCTTCTTTCAGCTTCCGTACGGCATAGTGGCGGTGTCCATCATGAGCGCCGTCCAGCCCGGACTGGCCGAACGGTGGTCACTCTCGGACGCCAATGGATTCCGCCGCCGGCTGGCCGCCGGGTTGCGGGCGACCATGTCGGTGATGGTACCGGCGGCCGTCGGGCTGCTGGTTCTGGCCCGGTCGGTAGTGGCCGTAGTCGTGGGCCACGGAGCGGCGGGGACTGCCGGTGTCCACGCCACTGCCCGGACGCTTGCCTTCTTCGCCATCGGCCTGCCCGGGTTCAGCGCCTATCTGTTCATGATGCGGGCCTACCAGGCCATGCAGGACACCCGGTCGGCGTTCGTGCTTTACATAATCGAAAATGGGCTCAACGTGGCTCTCGCCTTCCCCCTCTCCCGATCTTCCCTCGGCGTGGGCGGCCTGGCCCTGGCCCTGTCTATCGCCTATACCCTGGCGGCCCTGGTGGCCCTGGCCGATCTGCGCCGACGCACTGTGGGGGTGGAGGGCGCGGCCCTTGTCCGCACCCTCCTGCGCACAGGTTGGATCAGTGCCATCATGGCTGGCGTGGTGGCCCTGGTGGCGGCCCTGGTGGGCTCCGATCACGGCGTTGGCCTGCTGGTTCGGGTAACAGTCTCGGTAGTGATCGGAGCAGCCGTGGTAATGGTGGCAGCCGGCCTGGCCGGTGGACGCTCGGATGCCCGTTCTCTTCATCGCCACCGCACCTAGACTCCCTGCCCGTGGCAGGACTTCAAGTGGTCACCGACAGCGCCAGCGACCTACCCGAGGCGGTGCTGGCAGAGCTTGGCATCGTGGTGGTACCGCTGACCATTCGCATCGGTGAGAACGATCTGGTCGACGGGAAAGATCTGACCCCCACTCAGTTCTGGGAGAGGTGCGCCAACTCACCCGTGCTGCCTGAGACGGCAGCACCGGCGCCGGGTGCATTCGCCCAGGCCTTCTCATGGGCGGCCGAAGCCGGCCACAGCGGGGTGATCTGTGTGACCCTTTCCGGGGCCCTGTCAGGAACCTTCGACGCGGCCCGAGCAGGGGCGTCGACAGGATCCAGCTCCATCCCGATCCGGGTCATCGACTCACGATCAGTGACCATGGGAGAAGGGCTGACCGTCATGGCCGCCGCCCGCATGGCGGCTGAGGGTAAGAGTCTCGACCAGGTGGCCAAGGCGGTCGAAAGTCTGGTTTCCCGAACTCGCGTCTATGGCGCTCTGGGCGGCCTGGATCATCTGAAGAAGGGCGGTCGCATCGGAGGCGCCCAGGCGTTCCTTGGCTCCTTGTTGTCGATCAAACCCATCATCGAGGTGCGCAACGGTCGAGTGGAAGCCGAGTCCCGCCAGAGAACCCGGGGCCGCTCGCTCGACTACCTGGTGGACAAGGTCCGCCAGCACGCCCCAGTCGAGCAGCTGGCTGTCATGCATGGTGACGCTCCCGACCTCGATGACCTGCTGGCCCGAATAGGCGCTGCTCTTCCCGACCAAGAGGTACTGGTGGGCGATCTAGGCCCGGTCGTCGGCGCCCACACAGGCCCAGGAACCATGGGGGTGACCTTCCACACCACTTCCTGACGACGGTCCTCACGACCCGTCTGACCACCGTCACGACGACGACGAGCGAGTGGGACGCTCACAGGACGCTACAGTCAGCCCCTGTGAGCGTCGAGTCTCCTGGGACACCCCGCTGGCCGGCGCAAATCGCAGCCAGCCTCGACTCGATGATCGTCGGCGTTGCCGACAAGACGGTGCGTCCACTCACCCTCGCCGCCAGGATCCTGGTGTTCGCGGCGGTCGTGCTGGCCATGGCTCAGGTTGCCGCCGTGCTGGGCGCTATCGCCCTTCTACGCCTACTGGATGTCTACGCCTTCCCGGGTCGGGTGTGGGCCAGCTACGCGGTGATCGGGGGAATCTTCACGCTCGCCGGTTGGTTCCTCTCGACTAGGCGCAGGCCAAAGAAGTGAGGGCTCAGGGATGGCGAGATCCAGGGGGTGAGGTCGGGACAGTGAGCAACCGCCGCCGAGTGATAATTTTGGGTAGCGGTCCGGCTGGCCTGACGGCCGCCCTCTACATGGCCCGAGCCAAGCTCGAGCCATTGGTCCTGGAGGGAGAGCCCTCCTCGAGCAGTGATCAGCCGGGCGGTCAGCTCATGTTGACCACGGAGGTGGAAAACTACCCGGGCTTCGTCGATGGCCTGCTGGGTCCCGATCTAATGGCCGCCTTCCGGGCTCAGGCCGAGCGCTTCGGTGCGGAGTACGTGACCAAGAAGGCCGTCCGAGTGGACCTGTCCGGGCCTCCTTTCGGGGTGTGGACAGAGGGTGACCCCGCCGACGGCGAATCTCCGGCGTCCGAGCCCACTTGGATAGCCGACGCGCTGGTGGTGGCAACCGGGGCGCGGTCGCTGATGCTTGATCTGCCGGGAGAGCGACAGCTACTCGGTCACGGAGTGTCCACCTGTGCTACCTGCGACGGCTTCTTTTTTCGAGACCTGGACATCGCGGTGGTGGGCGGTGGGGACTCCGCTCTGGAGGAAGCCATTTTCTTGACCAAGTTTGCCTCCACCGTCACCATTGTCCACCGGCGCAAGGAGCTGCGGGCTTCCAAGATCATGCAGGACCGAGCGTTCAAGAATCCCAAGATCGCCTGGCGATGGAACTCTGTGGTCACCGAGGTGATGGGGGACTCCTCAGTCACCGGTATCCACGTGCGAGACGTGCCCACTGGTGAGGAGGCGGTCCTGGAAGTGGCTGGGCTGTTCGTGGCCATTGGCCATGAGCCCAATACCGCTTTGTTCAGAGGTCAGTTGGACATGGACGCCAACGGATACCTCCGTACCGGCGAGGGGGCAGCTGGGGCCACAGGGACCAACCTGGCCGGAGTTTTCGCCTGCGGTGACGTCCAGGACCATGTCTACCGCCAGGCTGTCACCGCCGCAGGCTCTGGCTGCATGGCTGCCATCGATGCCGAGAGGTGGCTGGATAGCCGCCCCCGAGCCTCATTGTCAGCATCTGACAGCTCTGGATCCGTCGACGGTAAGGTGGTCTCACGGCCCCGGAATGGTCGTCGGTTCCCCGGCGTTACCCACTGAGGGGATCGATAAGTCTCGGTTTCCCCAACCACTCGCTATCCGAGGAGCTCCAACCATGGCCGACGGCATAATTGCACTCAGCGACTCCACCTTCGACGAAGAGGTAAAATCGGCCGAGAGCCCAGTTCTGGTCGACTTCTGGGCTGAGTGGTGCGGGCCCTGCAAGATGATTGCCCCTATTCTGGCGGAGATAGCCGAGGAAAAGCAGGGTCAGCTCAAGGTGGCGAAGCTCAACATCGACGAGAACCTGGAGACGGCCCGGCGTTTCGAGGTGATGAGCATCCCCACACTGATCCTGTTCAAAGACGGTGAGGCCCAGTTGAGGATCATCGGGGCCAAGGGCAAGGCTCAGCTCCTTCAGGAGCTCCACACGTTCATCTAGTGCTTACCGCACTGGAAGGCCTGCCGCTCCACGTCGGCAACCACGGCCAAGCGGTCGGTGATCTACGGGATCGACTGGCTGCCCTCGGGTTGGACGCGGCTGGCGATCCACCCCGATTGTTCGGACCTGCGACCGAGCAGGCAGTACGAAGCTTCCAAGCCCAACGAGGCCTATGGGTTGACGGTGTCTGTGGTCCCCAAACCTGGGAAGCCCTAGTAGAGGCCGGCCAGCAACTGGGCGAGCGACTGCTGTACCGGCGAATACCCATGGTCCGAGGTGACGATGTGGCAGACCTGCAAAGACACCTTGGCGGCCTGGGCTTCGACACTGGCCGGGTCGACGGGATCTTTGGCGACCAGACGGCTAAGGCCTTGGCCGATTTCCAACGCAATGTAGGCATCACCGTTGATGCCATACTCGGCCGGGCAACCCTCGCTGAACTGCTTCGTCTCCAGACCCGCACTGGCGCTGATCATCAACTGGTCAGCGGTGTCCGGGAGCGGGAGTCCCTGAGGAGGGCCCCACGCAGCCTCACTGAACTCAAGGTGGCGGTGGGGCACCCTGGTGGTCTCGATGCAGTCGCGGCCGCGGTGAGCCAGGCACTGGTGGTCGGTGGGGCGACAGTGGTCACTCTGCTCCACCCCAATGGCTCGCGCCTGGCCGCCGATGCCAACACTGCCTCCGTCGATCTCTACCTCGGCCTGCGGGTCAATGCCGACCAGCCGGGCTCGGCAACGGCCTACTACGAGGGTTTCCGCTATCAGTCGCCGGGTGGGCGGCGTCTGGCCGAACTCGTGCAAGAAATAGTTCCTGGAATCCTGGGTCTGGCTGACCACGGGGCAAAGGGCATGTCGGTGGCCGTACTGCGAGAGACACGAATGCCTGCGGTGGTCATCGAACTCGGTCCATCATGGGTGGTGGTCCAACGGGCCACCGAGTTGGCCAACGGCTTGTGCCAGGCCCTCGCCATCTGGGCCGACACGACCTGGGATTGAGCTCACACCCACTCCCTGGCCGGCGAAGGAGACCCCGTCGTCGGGCGGTGGGTTGCCTTCGGAGCAGGGGAGTTGGAGATTATTCACAAGCTCATGCACAGCTTGTGGATCAAGCTGTGCCGTCGCGTCGGGATCACCTCAGACGTTGCACTCGAGGTCCGTCCCAACCTTCGACTGCAACCTTATCCCGCCGCCCCTTACCCCACCAGGGGTGCCGCTACTGCCATTGCGCGGCGGCCGCGGGCGTCTCCCCCGGGGCCGTCCTCCAGGGCTCAGACCTCCCAGCCGAAGCGCCAGAACCTGATTCCCGTGCACCCGACCCTGGTGAGACCTCCCCTGCATCCCCTGCGAGCTGTCCCCCCCCGAGCTGTTGCCCCGCGACTCCAGCCTCGGCGGCTCCACTCCCCGAGCTCATGGCCAGATACACTCGTTCCAGATCTTCGAGATCGGCGAAGTCAATGATCACCCTTCCTCGGTTACCGGTCATCTCCACCTTCACCTTGGTGTCGAGGTGGGTAGCCAGCAGCTCCTCGAGCTCGACAAAACCGGGTGGGCGCAACCGTGTAGGGGCGGAGGAGTGTTGTATCTTGGCCGCCCTAACCCGTACCGCATCTTCCACGGCGCGCACGGACATCCCCTCCAACACTGCTCGTCGAGCCAAGGCCTCCTGAAACCTGCGGTCAGGAGTTCCCAGCAATGCACGCGCATGGCCTGCGCTCAGCTGACCCTCCGAAACCGCTCGCTGCACGGTGGGCGGCAGCTGGAACAAGCGCAACAGGTTGCTCACAGCGGCGCGGCTCTTGCCGACCCGAAGGGCAACGTCCTCATGAGTAAGGCCAAACTCCTCGATCAGCTGTTGATAGGCGGCCGCCTCCTCCAGCGGGTTGAGGTCCTCACGGTGGAGGTTCTCAACCAGAGCCTGCTCCAGGCTTGTCTTGTCGTCAGCCTCTTGCACCAGGGCCGGGACGCTCTGAAGGCCGGCCCGCCGAGCCGCACGCCACCGCCGCTCGCCGGCAATCAGCTCGTACTCCTCGTCGCCCAGTGGGCGGACCAAAATCGGCTGGAGGATACCCAGCTCCCGAATCGAAGCTGCCAGGTTGGCAAGGGACTCCTCATCGATGTGGCTCCGTGGCTGATGAGAATTCGGACGGACGCTGGTAACAGGCACCTCCCGGAGGGACGACGTTCGCCCAGGACCCGTCTCTACCGGAATGAGGGCCCCGAGGCCCCTACCCAACCCGCTGTGGCGCGCCACCGCTTACCTCCTTGGCCAGCTCACGGTAAGCAATGGCTCCGCGAGACATGGAATCGAACATTGTGATCGGTTGCCCAAAGGAGGGCGCTTCGGACAGTCTTACGCTCCGGGGCACCACGTTGCGGCAGACCTTGGCCCCAAAGTGCTCCCTGACCTCGGTAGCTACCTGCTCGGCGAGCTTTGTCCGGGCGTCGTACATGGTCAGCACGATCGCACCGATTTCCAGGCCCGGATTGAGGTTGCTCCTCACCAACTGCACATTGCGCACCAGCTGGCCGAGGCCCTCCAGGGCGTAGTACTCACACTGGATTGGCACCAGAACCTCTGTGGCCGCGGCCAGCCCATTTACCGTCAGGAGTCCCAGGGATGGGGGACAGTCAATGAGCACATAGTCGAAGTCGTCAGCTCCTGCCTCGATGGCCCGACGCAGCTTCATCTCTCGACTGAAGGCTGGCACCAGCTCGATCTCCGCTCCCGCCAGATCGATGGTCGCCGGGCAGACGAACAGATTCCGGAGGACGGTCGGCTCGACGCAGTCCTCGATCGGGGTGTCTCGCATGATCACGTCGTATACGGATGTGTCAAAGCTCTGGGCATTGATACCCAGGCCAGTCGTGGCGTTACCCTGAGGATCAAGGTCAATCACCAGCACCCGGTAACCGAGCTCCGCCAGCCCTGCCCCCAGATTGACCGCTGTCGTGGTCTTCCCTACTCCGCCCTTTTGATTGGCGATGGCCAGGACACGAGGGACTTCGGTCGTCCTCACCCGGGCAGGGGCTGCTTCTCCGTCACCGGACACCTGTCCATCCTGACTTATCTGGCTCGCGGCGTCAAGCGTTCAATGAGGTTTCACGTGGAACAGCGGACGCTTCGATGGTACGCCAGTCCGCCGGGGAAACCGACTGGGACAACTCGAGGACTGGATCAGTCGTCGATAGGCAAAACCTCGAAAGCGACCCGGCTCCCCGTTGGTCAGCCCGAGGAGGCCGAGCTCGTTGCTCGGCCAGCGCGGCGCCAGCTCGATCGGTGGCTCGGAGACCACCAGGCATCCTCCGATCTTCAGGAACGGTGAGCCACACTCGACTGTGACAGCAGGCTGACCAAATGCACGGGCAACTACCGCGTCAAACTGACCCCTTAGCGAGGGGTCGCGGCCCGCCACTTCGGCTCGCTCACAAATAACCGCCACCCGGCGCCCGATGCCCAAACCGTCGATTGCCTCCTCTAGCAGGTCCGTTCGCCTTCGGTGGGAATCAAGCAGGGTCAGGCCGACGTTCGGCCAGTACAGCGCCATCACCAAGCCAGGTAAGCCGCCCCCGCTACCAAGGTCCAGCAGCCGCGGCGATGTGTTTGCCGCTTCCCCGGGCGGTGTGTGGGCCCCTGCGATCCCCGATGGCGGCGTTGCCGGTCCGTCGAGCGCTTCCACAAACCCCAGGGCATGGCGCACGTGATCGATGATCGCGCCCGGTCCGACTGCCCCCCGTAGACGGCCTTCCTCCATCACCGCCTCCAGCCCCGACGCCGCGCACCACCGTCCCAACTCGTCACGGAGAGTCCAGTCGCCCGGGACTCCGCCGCTCGAGGCGGAGTCGCTCGAGGCCGGTCGCTCGCCAGCTCCCTGCGGATCCAGCGGGCTGCTCGACGTCCAGCCAGCCTGACCAGCCGACGGCTTCTCTGGTCTAGACGTGATCCTCGGCGGGACGGACCACTACGTGACGACGGGGCTCCTCCCCCTCCGAGGTAGTGGTCACGCCGACAAGGTCATTCACTGTGTCGTGAATGGTCTTACGGTCGGCCGCTCCCATGGGCTCGAGGGCCTGGGCAACGCCCGACGCCCGCACCTCCTCAGCGATACGCTGGGTAAAAGCCTCCAGAGCCAGCCTGCGCTTGCGCCGATATCCCCCGACGTCAACCAGCAACCGTCCTTCTTGGCGCCCCACCCGGCGCTGCACCACCGTACGAGTCAACTCCTGCAAGGCACTGAGGGTCTCACCACGCGGTCCGACAAAAAGACCGATGTCTTGCCCAGACACCGCCAGCTCGACGGTCTCATCGTCGATCACGTTGGAGTCAACGCTACCCTCCACGCCAAAGCGCTCGATGAGACCGACCAAGAACTGACGACCAATATCCGCCTGGTCAGCCAGCGACACCTGCGACTGCTCCATCTCCACTCCTCCGTTGGTATCGACCGTACGGGCTGGCGCATTGGCCACCCTTGGTGACTTGGCGGTCGTCGGCGGCTTGGCGACCGTAGGCCGAACAACAGCGCCCGCCTCGTTTGGTGAGGCAACACCATCAGGAGTCCCCGCTGAGGACCCTGCCGCCGGACCATCCTGCGTTGTCACCAAGATCTCGTCCGTCACGCCCCCGCCAGACTCCGGGCGTTGGCCGGTCCTGACCTGTGTGCCGGGGTCCGTCGGGCCGGTCACCCGACCACGTCGTTGGCGACCGGCTCTTCCCCTGACCCGAGGCCTGGCCGCCGTGGGCTTGACTCGGGCTCTCACTCGTGCAGGGGCTCGAACCCGCCCGAACAGGCCAGTCTTGGCCTCGTCCACGACGTCCACTTCGGCGTCCAACTCGTCGACACCAAGTTCGTCGAGAGCCGCGTCCTTAGCCTCATCCACCGTCCGGCCCGTGGTTTCCACCCATTCCATCGGCTAGGGGACCATCATCCCGAGGGGCTCATCATCGAGGGTCGACTGCCCGATCCTTGGCCATACCCGAGCCCTGAACCTTCAACGCGGCCTCCGGGCCCTCTTAGATTGTGAGCGAGAGTGAGACTTGGTCTTCTTGTTGGTGGCCTTGCCGTTGGTGGCCTGGGCCGACGCCGGCGTGGCCTTCCCGTTGGTGGCCTTCCCGTTGGTGGACTTGCCGTTGGT
>QHCF01000032.1:0-14694 GCA_003244275.1 Acidimicrobiales bacterium | reverse complement strand
GGAGGAGTGGCCCTGCCACTACCGTCGGCGCGGCCATTTGTGCCGTCAACCACCGCCGGGCCACCCTTCCCATTGCCCGGTGATGCGGCGCTGTCGGCGCTGGTGGGGGCGCTGGCAGACGATCCCCCGCCCGACACCGCCCGAGGCCCGAAAAGTGAACCCAGGAGACGACCTGTCGGCCGGGACGCTCTCACAACCTCTGGCGCGGCAGTGGGCTCGGACACTGACTCCCCCGGCTTGGTGACACGATCTGCCCGAGCCGGGGTGGTCTTCATTGACGGCTTGGCCGTTGTGGCCCTGTTCGCCTCGGCCCTCCTCATAAGAACAGCCAAAAGTCCACCTACCGGCCGGGGCTCAGGTGACACCCCATCCCTCTCGGATCCGTCGGTTGCACCGAGTTTGCCTGGCGACCCCTTCACCTCGATGGCTGTCTTGCCCACGGAGGAACCCTGAGCCACCGAGCCTTGTCCAACCGACGCCCGCAACGTTGGGTCATAGCGGTACATGAGCTCTTGCTGGAGGATTCGCAACAGGCTCGACACGAGGAAGTAGACGTTGACACCGGCCGCGATGGAGATGTAGATGAAACCAAAGATCAGCGGCATGAACTTCTGCATGGTCTGCATCTGCGGATTGGCGGCGGCGGCCTGAGGGTTGCGATTCGTGAGCTGGCGCATCTGGAGAAACTGCAACCCAATGGAGCCAGCCACCAAGAGGTAGAAGGGAAGCGCGGTGAGCAGACCCCCATGAATCGACGTAGCAGATTTTGCCAAGTCGATCCCAAAGGACATCATGGTGCCGTGACCAGCCATCAGGTGCTGATAGAGGGCGGTCGAATGGGAAATGTACCGAGGTTCGGGAATGTGGTGGGGACCCACCGTGTTGGTCAGACCGCGAATAGTGTCGTAGAGGATGATGAATGCCGGCATCTGCAGCAACATGGGCAGGCACCCCCCGGCCGGGCTGGCTCCATGCTCCTTGTAGAGGGCCATCGTTGCCTCACTGAGACCCTGACGATCCCCCTTGTAACGCTGCTGGAGCTTCTTGATCTCTGGAGCCAAACGTTGCATGGCCAACATCGACCGGGTGCTCTTCAAGGTGAGCGGTGACAAAGCCACCATGACCACGACGGTGAGCATGGCGATGGCAAATGCATAATTGGGCACCAAGCCAAAGAACAGAGCCAACAACCAGGCCATGGCCTCGAATAGCGGATGCACCGCGTGACTGAAGGAAGACATCAAAGCTCCTGGTTAGCTCTTGCCCGCAAGCAGTGACTTGGGGGGAACGACCGTTGCCTCGAGTGATTCGTGCTCGAGCCCGGTGCTGAGAGCTGGGACTTCATCGATGCCGAAGTCGCCGCCCGGCCGGCACCGGGCGAGGCGACAGATCCCCAGGCCCAATCCCCTCAGCACCCCATGGATGGCGATTGCCTCGGCCGCGTACGCCGAGCATGTCGGCCAGTAGCGACACGGCGAAGGATGGCCGACCCGGGCCACCTGGTAGAAGCGGATGAGGCCAACCAGGCCGCGTCGCCCCCAGCTCACGAGACTCTCCCTGCTCGTGAACTCACAGTCTGAACTGCTGACATTGCGCTGCTCACCACATCTCTCAACTCCATGAATGACAACTTTGTTGCACTCGGCCGTGCTCCTATGAGGTAAAGACCTGAACTCGGGCCAACCTGATTGACGATCACCCGCAAGCGCCGACGCAGCCGGTTGCGCTCGACCGCCCCTCCGACACGACGACCCACCACAAAGGCTACGCGGGCACCGCCAACTCCCTCGTCAGCCACCAAGGTTACCGTGATCGGCCCTCGTCGTACCCGACAGCGGGAACCAGCCAGCGCGGCGAAGCTTGCCCGGTCACGGACCCGCCCAATCACTGAGGCTCACCAGCATCAGGCAGACAGCCGCTGCCTGCCCTTGCGCCGACGGGCAGCCAAGATGGACCGTCCGGCTCTCGTCGACATGCGGTGACGAAAGCCGTGTCGCTTGGCCCGCTTGCGGTTGTTCGGCTGGAAGGTCCGCTTCACTGGCTCTCCTAGGTTCTGTGGGCCGCGCCATCAGCATACTCCCCCACCGCCGGCCTTCCCGATACATCCGGGCCGATACGTCCGGGCCGATACGTCCGGGGCCGAGGAGTGCTACCGTCGCCAAGACAGCGCAAACGGCAGTCCTCCCCGTTGGTTCGCCTTCCCCCGAACTGGTCCCGGCAGTGGGGGAGGTAGATCTCTCGCCGTTCCAATTGACCAATCGGGGGCATGGCTGCACCTCTCCACAGCTGTGGACCAGTTGTGGACAAACCCGGCGCCCCAGGAGGTACAGCACCTGGTGACCGAAGCCCAACGCTTGTGGACGCTCTGCTCGACCGCGCTGCGTACCCAGGTATCCGAAGCCACCTGGCGGGCCTGGTTCGACACAATCCATCCCGTGGCCGTCGACAACGACACCCTTGTCCTGGCCGTTCCGAGCGCCCTGGCCAAGGAACGGATCGAGGGCAGATACCTCGGCCTGGTCCGAGACGTCCTCACCGATTCCACCGGCACCGATCTCCCAATCCGTCTTGACGTGCATACCGAACCGGCCGATGATCTGGGCTGTTCGAGTCTTCTCGGAGGAGTCGGTTGGGACCAACCCGCTCCTGCACAACCGCCGCCCCCCCGCCTCACGGCCATCTCACGGACCGAGGAAGCACCCTTCAATCCCCGTTACACATTCGACGCCTTCGTCATTGGTTCATCCAACCGCTTCGCCCACGCCGCCGCTCTCTCGGTCGCCGAGAACCCAGCCAAATCCTACAATCCTCTCTTCATCCACGGCATAGCTGGACTCGGGAAGACACATCTCCTCCACGCCATTGGCAATTATGTAAAAGAAAACTTCTCCACCCATCGTGTTCGTTACGTTTCCACTGAGACATTCATGAATGAGTTTATCGACGCGATCAGGAGCAATACTCCTACTGCATTCAAGCGCCGATATCGTGAGTGCGACATTCTGTTGGTAGACGACATCCAATTCATGGAGAAGAAAGAAGGACTACAAGAAGAGTTCTTCCACACGTTCAACTCTCTTTACGGAGCTTCCAAGCAAATAGTCATCACTTCGGACCGGGCCCCGAAATCGATAATCACCCTGGAAGATCGCCTTCGTAGTCGCTTCTTGTCCGGCCTCATCACCGACGTCCAACCCCCCGAGCTCGAGACCCGACTGGCGATCCTCCGCAAGAAGGCCGAAGTAGAACGCACGCCGGTATCCAACGACATCCTCGAATTCATCGCCACCCACGTCAAAAGCAATATTCGGGAGCTCGAGGGCGCTCTCATACGGGTCTCGGCATTCGCCAGCCTCAATCAAGAACCACTCACCCAGGAGCTGGCCGAACAGGTTCTCTCCGATCTGGTCTCCCTCAACAAGCCTCGCCAAATAACGGCCAAGCTCATTCTGGAGGCTACCTCAGCCATGTTCGGTTTCAGCGTGGAGGATTTGTGCGGCACCAGTCGGACCAGACCACTCGTCACCGCTCGCCAAGTGGGGATGTATGTCTCACGCGACCTGACCGACCTAAGCTATCCTGCCATCGCTCGAGAATTTGGCGGCAGAGATCACACTACGGTCATCCATGCGGTCGAAAAGATCTCCGGCCTCATGAAAGAGCGACGTCAGATTTATGATCAAGTGACCGAGCTAATCCATATCATCAAGGCCGGCAATTAACCTTGCAACCAGGGGGCGGTGGCTGGCAGGCATGGTCTGGGGATAGTTATCCGGTGGCCATGGGGACACACCCCACCAATCCCCAGGATTGGGCCGGCGACTCGCACCATCCACCGATCTCAGACGATGACCTGTGGAATCCTGGGGATTCAGCCGACCGGAGCGTCAGCCGCATTGACCTGCGTAAACTTCGGCTTGTCCACAATTCACAGCCCTTATTACCATTATTGAGGATCTATAATTCAAAACCACAGGAGAAACAAGCACGGTGAAGCTTCGCTGCGAACGTGACGTTCTGGTTGAGGCACTGAGTACTGCGGGGCGGGCGGCGGGCGGCCGAGGCGGGACTCCGGTGCAAGGGGGGCTTCGTTTGGAGCTTGTCGGTGACCGTCTCCACCTGGCGGCCACTGACCTGGATCTCACCATCCAGATGGCCGTCACAGTGTCGGGCGGCGGCGATGGGGCGTGCGTGGTGCCGGCGCGCTTGGTGACTGACATTGTGCGTTCTCTGGAACCTGGGGCGGTGGTGGTGGAGGCCGACGAGGATGAGATTCGGGTCAGCGGTGGGCGATCCCAGTTCATGGTGAGGGGGTTTCCGGTAAGTGAATTCCCGCGGCTCAGTGCCGCGACCGGCGACCGGGTGGTTCTCGATGCCGCCCAGGTGTCTGACGCTGTGCGCCAGGTCATTCGGGCGGCATCAAGCGACGACTCTCGACCGATGTTGACCGGTGTTCTCCTGTCTGCCGAGCCGGGGGGCCTCCGCCTGGTGGCAACTGACTCGTATCGCCTGGCCTTGCGGGACCTGGTTGGCACGACTGTGCTGGCTGAGGGACAGAAGGTGCTGGTGCCGGCCAGAGCCCTCAGTGAGCTTCAGCGCCTGTTGGGTACCCAGGGAGCAGCGCCTGAGGCTGAGCGCCAGGTCACCTTGTGTGTGGGGGAGCTCGATGCCAGCTTCGAGGTCGGATCGGTGCAGTTGAGCACACGCTTGTTGGAGGGAGAGTTTCCCAACTACCAAAAGCTCTTTCCTTCGAGCTACCCGAATCGCCTGGTGGTGGATAAGAGCGCTCTCCTAGATGCCATTCGCCGGGTCAAGCTGTTGGCCAAAGATGCGACCGCGTCAGTGCATATGGCCATGCGAGCCGAGAGCATCGAATTGAGTGTGGCCACCCAGGACGTGGGTCAGGCAAGAGAGGACATCGAGGCTACTTACGAGGGCAGCGAACTCACTGTGGCGTTCAATCCGACCTACCTGGCTGATGGTGTCGAGGCGGTAGAGGGTGGGGAGGTCTTGCTGGAGACGGTGGATGCGGCTAAGCCAGCTACCGTTCGCTCCGCCGAGACCGGGGACTACCGTTACCTGCTGATGCCCGTGCGCGTCCCCTGAGAGTGCCTCACGGGCCCAGTGAAGGTCACCCAACTGTGGCTCACGGATTTTCGCAACTACACCTCGGCTGAGTTGTGTCCTGCCCCGGACGGCATGACCGTGTTGATAGGGGCGAATGGCCAGGGCAAGACCAATCTCTTGGAGGCCGTGAGCTGGCTGGCCACCTTGGAGTCGTTCCGAGGGGCGCCAGACGAGGCGCTGGTGCGGGGTGGGGCGAGACGAGCGGTGATTCGGGCCCAGGCCGACCGGGATGGCAGAGCGCTGTTGGTGGAGGCTGAGCTGGTCGTGGCTGGCCAGGATCGGGTCCAGGTCAACCGCCAACCGCTGCGGCGGGCCCGGGACCTGCTGGGAGCCATTCGGGTGACCCTGTTCTCGCCTGACGACCTGGCGCTGGTGAAGGGATCGCCCGGGGGGAGGCGGCGTTTCCTCGACCAGGCGCTGGTGGCCCTGTCTCCTCGCCATGATCAACTCCGGGGGGACCTGGAACGCGTCCTTCGCCAACGGGCCAGCCTGCTCAAGGCATCAGGATCTCGCCCAGGAGCCGGGCTGCTGGCCAGCCTGGACGTCTGGGATGCCAAGCTGGCCGAGGTGGGCGAGGAGGTGGCCGACGCTCGAGCCAGCTTGGTCGGCGCACTGGCGGCCCTGGCGACCGGTGCTTACCAGGAGCTGGCTGGCGAATCAGTACCCGTGACCCTCTCCTACCAGCGATCGTGGGAGGGAAATCTGGCCATTGCCCTTTTGGCGTCCAGGAACGATGACCTGCGCCGCGGGATCACCACCGTGGGACCCCATCGAGATGACCTCGTCCTGGGGCTTGGCGGACTCCCGTCCCGCCACCATGCCTCCCAGGGAGAGGCCCGCTCCCTGGCTCTGGCCCTACGCCTGGCAGTACACCGGGCGGTGGCCGAGGAGGTGGGATCTGCGCCGGTGCTCCTCTTGGACGATGTCTTCTCCGAGTTAGACAATGATCGGGCGGCTGCCCTGCTGGCTCACCTGCCAGCGGGCCAGTGCCTGCTGACGACGACGGGCGAGGTCCCCTTCCAGGCCCAACCTGACCTGGTGATCAGGGTTGATGGTGGCCGCCTGGTGGCCTTCCAGAAATAAGTCTCTCCGTGGTAAGTCCCTCGCCCACTCACGACAGGTTGGCTTCCCTAGCCCACTACCAGGGTTACCATGACCTGTGCCCTGGCGACCTCTCCCTGGCGGCGTGGGCCAGAGCGATCCGCGCCCGGTAAAGGCATCTCTTGATCGCTTGAGCCGGGCCCTGGGGGCACCCGGAGCCGATGCCCTGGCCCAGATCTTCGATCGATGGGAGGCGTTGGTGGGCCCCGAGGTGGCGGCTCATGCCCGTCCGACCCTATTGGCCGACAGCCGCCTGGTGGTGGTCGTGGATCATCCGGCCTGGGCCACCCAGCTGCGATGGTTGGGGCCGGCGCTCCTAGCCCGGTTGGCTACCGAGCTGGGCGCCCAGGCACCCACCCGATTGGAGGTCAAGACCCGCTGACCTGTCGGCCCTGTCTGCTCTGTGGAGCGATGCTGTGTTACAGCGGCCTGGTATGATGCAGGTGTCGTGTAAGGACCGTTGACCTGCTGGTTCTTGCTTCGTCGATGATCCCGCATCCTCGAAAGGTCGCGCCAGTTGGCCCTGAATATGTCCACCGATCCCAGCCCGCGTACCCAGCCGGGCTCGTATGGGGCCAGGGACATCACCGTCTTGGAAGGTCTCGAGCCGGTACGTCGCCGTCCGGGCATGTTCATCGGCTCGACCGGGCCGTCTGGGCTGCACCACCTCATCTGGGAGGTGGTCGACAATTCCGTCGACGAGGCCATGGCCGGTCACTGCACCCGGATAGATGTGACCCTTCTGGCTGACGGTGGGGTGAGGGTGGCCGACGATGGCCGGGGCATCCCGGTGGACACCCATCCCCAGCACCGGTCGAAGTCAGCCGCCGAGGTAGTGCTCACCGTGCTGCACGCCGGTGGCAAGTTCGGCGGAGGCGGGTACCGGGTCTCCGGCGGCCTGCATGGCGTGGGGGTGTCGGTGGTCAACGCCCTGTCACGGCGCTTGGTCCTGGAGATCGACCGCCAGAGCCGGCATCATCGCATCGAATTCGCCGATGGCGGCCGTCCCCGGACCAAGTTGGAGGTGGTAGGAGCGGCGCCACGGGGCCGAACGGGGACCACCGTCAGCTTCTGGCCCGATCCTGGCGTGTTCGAGGACATCGAGTTCCGAGCCCAGACTGTCATCGAGCGCCTGCAGGTCATGGCTTTCCTCAACCGGGCCCTGGAGATCCGCTTCGCCGATCAGCGTCCCGATCATGCCCAGCAGGTCACCTTCCGTTACACGGGTGGGATCGTGGATTATGTTCGTCACCTCAATGCCTCCAAGGAGGCCCTGTTCAAGAAGGTGGGGTCTTACGGCCAGGCTGAGGAGACCCAAGAGGTCGAAGTGGCGTTCCAGTGGAACAGCGGCTTCTACGAGAGCGTCCACTCCTTCGCTAACGGGATCGCCACCAGTGAGGGTGGTATGCACGAGGAGGGCTTTCGCAAGGCCCTCACCAACGCAGTCAACAAGTACGCCAGAGTCAAAGGCCAGCTCAAGGGCAAGGACGACAACCTGCTGGGTGAGGACATCCGAGAGGGTCTGACTGCCATCATCTCGGTGAGATTGGCGGAGCCCCAATTCGAGGGCCAGACCAAGGCCAAGCTGGGGAATGTCTCCATCCGCTCGCTGGTCGAGCGGGCCACCAACGAGAAGTTGGCCGAGTGGCTGGAGGAGAACCCCCGCGAGGCCCACCAGATGGTCCAGAAGTCGACGCTGGCGGCCCGGGCCCGCCTGGCCGCCCGACAGGCCCGAGACCTGACCCGGCGCAAGTCAGCCCTCGAGGGTGCCGGCCTACCCGGCAAGTTGGTGGACTGCTCGTCGCGTGACCCGCGTGAGTCGGAGCTGTTCATCGTGGAAGGGAACAGCGCGGGCGGCTCGGCCAAGGACGCCCGCGACCCCAGGACCCAGGCCATCCTGCCCATCCGAGGCAAGATCCTCAACGTCGAGCGAGCCCGCATCGACAAGATGCTGAAGAACGTGGAGATTCAGGCCCTCATTGCCGCCATCGGGGCAGGGTTGGCCGACGACTTCGATGTGACCAAGATCCGGTATCACAAGGTCATCATCCTGGCCGATGCCGATGTGGATGGCTCACATATCCGAACCCTACTGCTCACCTTCTTCTTTCGCCAGATGCGCCAGCTGGTGGAGGGAGGCTTCGCCTACGTGGCCCAACCGCCGCTCTACTCGACCCTGGTGGGCAAGGAGAAGGTGTACCTCAAGGACGACTCGGCCAAGGCCGCGTTCCTCGCCGCTCACCCCGATCATCGAGCCGACTTCCAGCGCCTCAAGGGCCTGGGGGAGATGGACTTCGGCGAGCTCAGGGATACCACTATGGACTCAGGGAGGCGCTCCCTGCTCCAGGTGGGGGTGGAGCAGGCCGCCATCGCCGACGAGGTGTGCTCCATCCTCATGGGCGAGGACGTGGAGCTGCGGCGCCATTTCATCCAGACCAATGCCAAAGACGTCCGGTTCCTCGATATCTGACGGTGGAAGGGCTTGAGTACGATGAGCACTGACGGGAGTGGGCGCGACGGGAGTGGCCAGGAAAGTCTCCTTTTTGGATCCATAGAGCCCATCGAGATACAAGAGGAGATGGAGCGCTCCTTTCTTGAGTACTCCATGTCAGTCATCGTCTCCCGGGCTCTACCCGACGCCAGGGACGGGCTCAAGCCGGTGCACCGGCGAATCCTCTATTCGATGTTCATCGCCGGCATGCGCCCCGATCGACCGCACGTCAAGTGCTCCAAGGTGGTGGGCGACGTCATGGGGGCTTTCCATCCCCATGGGGACAGCGCCATCTACGATGCGCTGGCCCGCATGGTCCAGGACTTCAGCCTGCGCCATCCCCTGATCGACGGCCATGGCAACTTCGGATCCCCTGATCCCGACACCGGCCCAGCTGCCTCTCGCTACACCGAGTGTCGCCTTGATCCGCTGGCCATGCAGCTCATGGCCGGGATCGACGAGGACACCGTCGACTTCACCCCTAACTACGATGGCAGCGAGATTGAGCCGCTGGTGCTGCCGGCCCGATTCCCGAATCTGTTGGTAAATGGCTCCCAGGGCATTGCCGTGGGCATGGCCACCAACATCCCACCGCACAACCTGGCCGAGGTGATCGACGCCACCACCCACCTGATCGACCATCCCGAGGCCACCCCTGACGACCTGATGGCCTTCGTCAAGGGTCCCGACTTCCCCACCCGGGCCCTGATCCTTGGTCGGGCCGGCATCCTCGACGCCTACCGGACGGGGCGGGGATCGATCAAGGTTCGGGCGGTGGCTGAGATCGAGACGACGCGGGGGGGCGGAGAGCGTATCGTGGTGACCGAGATTCCGTACCAGACATCGGTCGAGGGGATCGAGAAGAAGATTGCCGAGCTGGTTCGCTCGGGGGACCTGGAGGGCATCAGGGCCGCACAGAATGACTCGGCCGGCCGGCGTACCCGGCTGGTGATCGATCTCAAGCGGGACGCCAACGCCCACGTCGTGCTCAACAATCTCTACAAGCACACTCCCATGCAGACCAGCTTCGGGGTCAACATGGTCGCCTTGGTGGACGGGGTCCCCCGGACCTTGAACCTGGCCGGGGCCCTCTCCGCCTATGTGGCCCACCAGGTCGAGGTGGTGACCCGGCGCAGCCGCCATCGGCTGGCCAAGGCCCTGGATCGGGCCCACATCGTCGAGGGCCTGTTGTCCTGCCTAGATCAGCTGGATGCGATCATCACTTTGATCCGGGCCTCGGCCGACCGGGCCGCCGCCCGCCAGGGCCTGATGGCCGAACCGTTCGGCTTCAGTGAGGTCCAGGCCAATCACATCCTGGACATGACCCTGGGCCGCCTCACCCGCCTCGGTCGGGCCGAGCTGGAGGATGAGATGGCCCGGCTGCGCCGGGCCATTGCCGAGCTGGAGGCCATCCTCGGTGACGAGGCCAGGCTGCGTCAGGTCATCAAGGATGAGCTGGGCCAGGTCAAGGCCAATTTTGCTGAGCCCCGGCGGTCTCAGGTCATCTTCGATCCCGGCGAGCTGGGGGCCGAGGATCTGATCGACGACGAGGATCTGGTGGTCACCATGACCCGGGCGGGTTACGTGAAGACCATGGCCAGTGGGGCCTTTCGGACCCAAGGACGGGGAGGCCGGGGAGTGCAGGGAGCCCGCCTCAAGCAGGAGGACCTGGTCAGTCACATAATTCACACCACCGCCCATGCCTACCTGCTGTTCTTCTCCAACCGGGGGCGGGTCTACCGGCTCAAGGCCCACGAGGTCCCCATGAAGGAGCGCACCGCTCGGGGTACCGCTATCGTCAACCTGCTGCCCCTGGCCGCTGGCGAGACCATCCAGGCCATCGTCGACACCCGTGATTATCCCGACGATCGCTTCCTGGTTTTCGCCACCCGGCTGGGGCAGGTCAAGAAGACCTCCTTTGCCGAGTACGACAAGTCTCGGCGTGAGGGATTCATTGCCATCAGCCTGCGGGACGGTGACGAGCTGGTGCGGGTCATCCAGACGGCGGGGGTAGATGACGTCTTCCTAGTCAGCCGGCAGGGCA
Organism: Acidimicrobiales bacterium; assembly: GCA_003244275.1. Classification (GTDB taxonomy): domain Bacteria; phylum Actinomycetota; class Acidimicrobiia; order Acidimicrobiales; family QHCF01; genus QHCF01. The sequence continues at coordinate 3,931 of QHCF01000032.1, read as the reverse complement.
TGACCATTCGCTTCAGCGAGGACGACGTCCGTCCCATGGGCCGCGACGCGGCCGGGGTGCGGGGCATGCGTCTCAAGCCCGACGACGAGGTGGTGTCCTGCGACGTGGCCCGGGACGAGGTCGACATCTTGCTGGTGACTGACGCCGGCTACGGGAAGCGGACCAAGCTGGAGCGCTTCCATTCCCAGACCCGGGGTGGCCAGGGGGTACGGGGCATCCGCCTCACCGCCCGGCGGGGGGCGGTGGTGGCTGCCTTCATGGTCTCCCTGGAGGACGACCTGCTGCTGGTGTCCTCGTCGGGTGTGACCATCCGGACCACCGCCAGGGAGATTCCGTCTCAGGGAAGGGACGCCACGGGGGTGCGAATCATGCAGATGGATATCGGCCAGAGTGTGGCGTCGGTAGCGCTGGTCCTGGCGGTGGCCGAGGAGTCCGACGCTGTTCCCCAGGGGCTCTCCTGATGCATGAGATGAGAGCATCTGTGTCCCGGGTGCCAGTAGATGCGAGGGATGGTCCTGGAGGCGGATCAGGGAGCAGGGGTTGGTTGGGAGTCCGGGCGGTGACGGATTCGCTGACTGAGGTCCACCGTCAGGCAGGGCAGCTGCGCACCCTGCGTCGGGTGGATGTCAAGACGGTGGGTGCCTTCTCGCTGGTTTTCAACCTGACCATGCTCATCACCGTCTTGGTGGCCGGGATTGTGCTTTGGGTGGCGGCGTCCGTGCTGGGGGCGATCGGCAGTCTGGACCACCTGATCAACCAGGCGTTTGGTTACCAGAGCTTCCATTTGGTAGGTTCTGAGCTGCTGCTGTCGGCATTCCTGATCGGCCTGGTTCTGGTCGGCGTCGGCACAGTGGCCACCGTGGTCATGGCGGTGGTCTACAACCTGGTGAGCGATGTGGTGGGTGGCCTACGCTTTCGGGTGGAAGGCAGATGATCCGCAGGAGCAACGTGAGGCTGGTGTAGCGTCGGTGGCCCGAGACGCCGGATTTACCGGTCCGTTCGGGGCTATAGCTCAGCCGGTTAGAGCGCAGCACTGATAATGCTGAGGTCCCTGGTTCGATTCCAGGTAGCCCCACCGCAAAGTGGTTGGTCAGGTGGGATATCCACCGACCAGGTACCAGCGTCTCAGCGGTGAGCACGCCAAAGAGCATGCCGACGCATCGCGCAGAGGCCGCCTTCTCGGGTGCAACCAACCCCTGAACGCACGCTCTGTATCACTGGACCCGGAGTCTGCGGTCCGGGAACTGGTATGGCAGGGCTTCGAGTCGTGACGCTGCGAAGACCTGCGGGGCAGTCGTCGGCCGACACCAGAGGCGTCAAGTGGGACCATCGCTGGATGGTTCAAGGTCACTGGCGTCAGCAGGGGTACGCATCTCAGGGTCGCCATGCCCCCGCTGGATTCGGCCCTACGTCAAGGGTCCCGGCGACCAGCCGCTTCACAACCCCGCGACCGTCAACGTCTGGCGTCGATGACGGTCGCATGGCCATAGGTGGCGCGGTTAGACCGACCGGCTCGACAGACCCGACGGGCTCGACCCCCTGTGATGATCGGATGATGACGCTCAGCGACCGGCTCGAATGCAGGTCGAAGCTGCCTGCCACCGGAGTTCCACGCGTCAGTCACCGTCTTCGTCGAGTAGGTCCCGGAGACAGGGCTGGCTGCTGTCCACACGGGCACCGGGGCGCGGGTGAACGTCTCGCAGCGAGGGCGATGGCGAGTCTCAGAGGCACGGCGGCGGACGATCTCGGAGCCCCGACGGGTGTTATTAACCGTCCCGAAACATCGAGGACCCGGCACCGAAACACCGCCCCCGTAGGGTACCGGCGTCCTCGATCACGAACTCGAAGGAGGGGCTCCCTTGTTCCATGTCCTCGCGGCCAACCTGCCCATGGCCGCATTCGCGCCCGACAAGGGCAACATCAGCAACGGTGACAACGCCTGGATCCTGGCCAGCGCCGCGTTGGTGCTCCTCATGACGCCCGGCCTGGCCTTGTTCTATGCCGGCATGGTCCGGCGAAAGAACGCGCTCGGCATGCTCATGCAGAACTGGGTGGTGCTCGGCATCGTCGGGGTCCTGTGGGTGTGGTTGACCTACAGCCTGGCCTTCGGCAACGACCTCAACGGGCTCGTCGGAGGAGTCCATTTCGCCGGCCTGGCCAACATCGACAAGGAGATCGTCCCCGGTTACGTAGGGGCGGGCGCCCAGACCATCGACCCCATCGTGTTTGTGGTCTTCCAGATGATGTTCGCCGTCATCACCCCAGCGCTGATCACCGGGATGACCGCCGACCGCCTGAAGTTCGGTGCCTACTGCGTCTTCATCGTGCTGTGGTCGATCTTCGTTTACGCCGTCGTCGCCCACTGGGTCTTCTCCCCCAACGGCTGGCTCTACAAGCTCGGCGCCCTCGACTTCGCCGGAGGGACGGTCGTCCACATCAACGCCGCCATGGGTGGCTTGGGAATCCTGTTGGCGTTAAGGAAGACGAAACGCAACCGTGCGGGTTGGCCCAAGATGACCATGAAGCCGCACAACCTGCCGTTCACCGTGCTCGGTGCCGGCCTGCTGTGGTTCGGCTGGTTCGGCTTCAACGCCGGCTCGGCGCTGGGCGCCAACAACCTCTCCGCCCACGCCTTCGTCAACACCAACACCGCCACCGCCGCCGCCATCCTCGCCTGGATCGCGGTCGAAAAGCTCCGCAACGGCAAGTCCACCACCCTCGGCGGTGCCTCGGGCGCCGTCGCCGGTCTGGTCGCCATCACCCCGTCCTGCGGGTTCGTCAACCTCCTCGGAGCCACCATTATCGGGATCCTGGCCGGAGCCATCTGTGCCCTGGCGTGCTCAGTAAAGTTCCGCCTCGGCCTCGACGATGCTCTCGATGTCCTGGCCGTCCACTTCGTCGGTGGCGTGATCGGGGCCCTGGCCATCGGGTTCCTCGGGACCACCGCCTTCAACAGCTTCGGGGCTGACGGCCTGCTCTACGGAGGGGGAGGCAAGCTGCTCTACCACCAGGCCATCGCCGTCGTCTGCGTCGCCCTCTACTCCCTGGTGGTCTCCTACATCCTGGCCAAGCTGGTCGACAAGGTCATGGGTCTGAGATTGAACGACGAGGACGAACAGCTCGGGCTAGATTTGAGCCAGCACGACGAGAGCGCCTACGACTTCGAATCGGTGCTGGGCAGCGTCCACCAGACGCTCACCGGCAAGACCTCGGGTACCACGCCGGCGTCGACCGAGGAGGTCAAGTCGTGAAGCTCATCACCGCCGTGATCAAGCCGTTCCGGGTCGACGAGGTCAAGACAGCTCTCCAGGAGCACGGGATCAACGGCCTGACCGTGAGCGAGGTTCAGGGCTTCGGGCGCCAGCGGGGTCACACCGAGGTGTACCGGGGCGCCGAGTACACGGTGGACTTTGTTCCCAAGATCCGCCTGGAGCTGGTCGTGGACGACCTCGATGCCTCCATGGTCATCGACGCCATCGCCAAGGCCGCCTGCACCGAGAAGATCGGCGACGGCAAGATCTGGAGCGTGCCGGTGGAGGAGATCGTTCGCATCCGAACCGGCGAGCGCGGGAGCGACGCATTGTAGGGCTCCGCACTTCCCTGCCAGCTTCCTGTCGATCATTCCGGTCCGCAGGCGGCGTGCGGCCTTTTGCGCTTGGGGCAGGTTGCAGCGGCTCGAGTCGCGGTCCGACTGGGTCTACCGGGTGGCGTTGAACGTGTTGCCCCGGTCGATACGCCGGCAGAGCCTGGAACGTCGCCTCTTGGCGCGTCCTGTCGGACTGGTCCAGCCGGTACCGACGGATCCGGACCTGTGGGAGGCGGTGTGGTCCCTGCCGGCGCGCCAGCGCCAGGCGGTCGTGTTGCGCTTCGTGGCGGACCTTACCGAGCCTGACATCGCGTCGGATGTACCCGGTGTCGACGCCGCCGTTAT
>QHCF01000146.1 GCA_003244275.1 Acidimicrobiales bacterium | reverse complement strand
TCAGGCGAATTATCGAGGCTAAGCGTATGTACTGAAGCCCAACACACCACCCAACAAATGCGTCAATGGGCCCGAGTAGACGCCCCCGCGGCGATGCAGCTCCAACGGGTTATGGGCGAGATTCCCCCAAGCGCCGAGGTCATCGCCTTCCAAGGTGTGATCGGGCGCTTTGCCGGCCGCCGCTATGTGTATCCGGTGCTGAGCGCCAATCAGGTCTTTCCGATCCGCGCCACCACTGTCATCTTTGTGCTCGCCCCTGATGAGGGTATCGAGCTGGCTCCGCCGGCATCCGCTGGCGCGGCAGCGGTCATGGTCCGCGATCGGCTCCACGCTCGCGTCCTGACCGAGTCGGCTGGCATCCACCGGTACTGTTGCCAAGGCAAGACCGTTCAGACCATGGTTTAGGGCGCCCTTAACACAACAGGGCGATGGAAGAGGCATGCTCGGGAGATGTCGTTGCCCCGGTTGTTCGCCGCAGGAGTGTGGTTGGGCGTCACCGCGGCGTCAACTGCCGTGGTCTGGACGGCAACGTCGTTCGTGGCGGCCGACGTGATGGAGCGTCCGGTGTCGGTTATCGCCCACCGCGACGTAGTGAGCGAGCTTAACTCGGGTTCCGCGGCGGCCAAGACGTTACCGAACAGTATCCCGCCGACAATCAACAGCTCCACGACGATGCCGTCCCACGGCGGGGCGTCGGTGCCGGCGCGCCCGCCAGCGCCCACAACGACAGCGCCGCCATCTCGGATCCCGCAGCCAACAGCTCCCCCAGCACAGGATCCGCAGCCGGTGGTGCCGCCCGTCCAGGGCCCGCAACCGGTTGTCCCGGTGGCGCCACCCTCACCGTTCGCCACTGCAAAGGCGGCCCCCAGTGCCCCGCCCGGCAATCTTCCGCAGAGCCCGCCAGTCACCCAGCCGACACCTCCTCCGACGGCGACGAGCTACTCGACGGGCGGTGGGGTGGTCAGGGTGGCCTGCAACGGTTTCTTCATCAATTTGGTCTCGGCCATTCCAAACAACGGCTATGCCGTCAATGTGGCATCAGGTGGTCCGGCCAACGTCGATGTCCACTTTGTGGGATCCGGTCAGGATGTATCGGTCCAGGCCGTCTGCCTGTTCGGCCAGCCGCTGCGCTATTACAACCACAACCTGGCCAATCAGGAGCCGACCTCGCCCTGAGGCGCCCTGCGTCAGGAGCGCTCGGCCGGCGCGCCGAAGCACACCTCGATCCGGGCTCCGCCCCCTGGAGACCGTCCGGCCGACAGCCGACCGCCGGACGCCTCCGCCGTCTGGCGCACGATGTCGAGTCCCAGGCCGGTGCCGGAGCCGCCGGTCGCCCCCCGGGCTGGGAGGGCCTTTCCTGGGAGGCCCGGACCGGCGTCTTGGACTATCAGTGTCCAGTCGCTTCCCGATCCAGCTACCACCTCGACCGAAAAGGGCGATCCGCCTGGGGTGTTGGTCAGCACGTTGTTGAGCAGGGCGTCGAGGCACACCTCCAGATCACCTCGTGACACGGCGATGGGTTGCGGATGGCCGGGAACGTTGACGGACCATTGGCGGCCCTGGCGAGTGGCCAGGATCGACCAAAAGGCCATTCGATGGTGGATCACCTGGCCCAGGTCGCACGTCCCACGGTGGTCACCTCCTCGCTCCTGGCGGGAGCTGCGGCGCGATTGGCGAATGACCCGGGTGACAATCTGCTCGAGCCGGTCGACGTCCTTGACAATGCACAGCCGGTCCTCCTCGGATGCCAGGCCCTCGGCATCGAGGCGCAGGACGGTAAGAGGGGTTCTCAACTGGTGCGACAGGTCGGCCGCCGCCTCTCGTTCGTTGGTCAGGAGGTCGCCGATCCGACCGGCCAGCTGGTTGACGGCGAGGCCCACCTCGGCCACCTCGGGAGGGCCGGCCGGGGCTGCTCTGGCCTCCAGCTCTCCACCCTGGAGCCGGCGCGTCACCGAGAGCAGATCGCTCATCGGCCGGACGATCGAGCGGGCCAGACGGTCGGCCAGGCCAGCAGCCACCACCACCATGAGCAAGCCGATGGCGGCCACAATGGCCCAGGCCTGATCAACGCCGCGACTCAGCAGCGAAGCCGGTACTCGCACCCGCACCACCGTCGTCGCCTTTGGATCAGGTCCCACGATGCCGACGAGGGTGTCCCGGCCGCCGGACGGGCCGGCAGCGGTGAACGAGTGTCCCGTGCGAGCCAGCTCCACCTCGGCATCGACCGGAACCGGTGGACCGAGCACGGAACCGCCCGGTAGGTAGACCGTGACGGGCCCTGGGCTGGTGGCGTTGACCTGCTCCACCAGCTGGGTGATGATCGCGGTCTGGCCGGGAACCGCACTGATGGCGTCGGCCAGGGAACGGGAAACGAGGCGCGCCTCATCCAGGGCCCGGTTGGCGGCCACCACCTGAATTAGGCGACCGAGGGGGATACAGAAGGCCAGAGCGATCATGGCCGTAATCGCCGCCGCGGTGAGTGACAGGCGGCCCCTCATGCTGCGTGGGGGTCCACCAGCATGACCCCCACGCCTCTCACACTGCGAAGGTAGCGAGGCGTCTTGGCCGACTCGCCCAGTTTGGTGCGCAGCCACGACAGGTGGACGTCGATGGTTTTCTCTGGTCCGCCATAGGGTTGACGCCACACCGCGGCCAGAAGCTCGCGCTTGGATACCACTTCGCCGTGGCGGGTGGCCAGGTGCCAGAGCAGGTCGAACTCCTTGCGGCTCAGGTCCATGGGATGGCCGTCGATGCTGGCAACCCGACTGCGGGCATCCATGGTGAGCCCCCCGACCTGCATCGGCTCCTCGGTGTCGTCCTCCCTGACTCGGCGGAGCACTGCTCGGATCCGGGCGTCGAGCTGGTTGGCGGAGTAGGGCTTGACCACATACTCGTCGGCGCCGGCATCGAGGGTGCGAATGATCGCATCCTCGTCATCGCGCGCCGTGGCCACGATCACCGGCACCGAGGTCACCGCCCTCAACATTCTCAGGAGCTCGAGGCCGTCGATATCAGGCAGGCCGAGATCGAGCACGACCACGTCAGGACGCTGGTCGACGATCTCGCCCAACGCCCGCAATCCACTGGTGGCTCCCAGCACCACGTGCCCACGTCCGGTCAGACCACGGGTGACGGCCGCCAGGATGTGGGTGTCATCCTCCACCACCGCCACTGTCGTCACGGTATGGAGGCTAAACCACCCAAGACTTATGTGTTCCTTTACTCCGAGTTAGGCATCCCGGCCTCATACTGCGGTCAGTTGCCACGCCATGGGGCGTGCATTGAGGACAAGGAGTGCCACATGTTCGGATTTCTAGGCGCACTGATAACCAAGCTGGCTGGGTTGGGAGCCGTGGCCAAGGCCGCCGTGGCGGCCGTCACAGGGGTTGTGGCCTTGGCAGCCGTTGGAGGGGCCACCGGTGTCATCCCGGTCCCCGGCGGTAACACCAGCTCCGGATCGGTGGCCCAGGGGGCGACCAACCAGGTTGCCGGGGCCGCCAACTCGGCAACCAGCTCCGTGCCGCCAACGACGTCCGCTGGTACCGCGGCGCAGGGTGGAACATCGACAACCCCGTCCTCGGCGTCCACATCGACTCACGCCAACACGAGCACAGCTTCCTCGGCTCCAGTCGCCTCGGGTGCGACCAACTCGGGCCCCAGCACCTCGGGTCAGGCCACCGCTGCCACCCCGGCCGGCAACTTGGCCTCGACCCCGAAGGTCACCACCCCCGCCATCCCGACCATCCCGTCTATCCCGGGAGCAGGGATCCCAGCCATTCCCAGCTGCTTGTCCGACCTTATCCCCGCAGGTGGCACCGCTCCCGACCCGGGCACTCTGATCGCCCAGCTGCCACCGTGCATCGTGAGCGTGATCAAGTCACATTTGCCGCTGGCCGCCATCCAGGGCGCCCTCGGCTCGGCCAACCTGCCGATCAACATCTCCAACTGTCTGTCGGCGGTGGTCAGCTCCCTGCCTGGCTTCGTCGGCGGCAACCTGTCCGGCTTGTCCCAGCTCCTGTCGGCCTGCCTTCCCATCGGCTCGCTGTCGGGCACGGGCACGGGCTCATCCGGCGCAGGTGCGGGCAAAGTCTCTGGCCTCGGCTCATTCTCCGGCCTCGGCTCATTCTCCGGCCTGGGCGCATTCTCCGGCTTCGGCTCCATCCCCGGCCTGAGCTCGATCCCCGGACTCAGTATGGGCTCATTCCCCGGCCTCAGCTCCTTCAAGGGCTTCGGCTCCGGCCGCTAACCCCACCCCCCTAACCAACGAGGCTCCCCGGCATGGCGTCGGGGAGCCTCGTCGCGTCCGCCCGCTCTAGCATGTGCCAAATGATCGTCAGCGTCCCCCGAGAGACGTTTCCGGGGGAGCGGCGGGTGGCGCTCACCCCCATGGCCACCGGAATCCTCGTCACTGCCGGACTGGAGGTGGTAATTGAGCCGGGGGCGGGCGAGGGCGCCGGGTTTGGCGACGGTGCCTATCTCGAAAAGGGCGCTCGCATGGCCAAGGACCGCCAGGAGGCGCTGGGCGGGGATGTGGTCGCCCAGGTCCGAACCTTTGGTGCGAATCAGGAGGCCGGACGGCCAGACCTCGACCTGTTCCACCCGGGACAGGCGGTCATTGGCTTTGCCGATCCACTGGGAGCTGCGGATGCCGCCCGGCTGATGGCCGAGCGAGGTGTTGTCCTCATGGCCATGGAGCTGATGCCCCGCATCAGCCGGGCCCAGTCTATGGACGCCCTGTCCTCTCAGGCCACGGTGGCCGGCTACAAGTCTGCGGTCCTGGTGGCTCAGCGGCTGAACAAGCTGCTGCCCATGCTCACCACCGCGGCCGGCACCATCGCCCCGGCACGAGTCTTCGTGGTCGGCGCCGGTGTGGCCGGCCTGCAGGCCATCGCCACCGCTCGCCGGCTGGGTGCGGTGGTGCAGGCCTATGACGTCCGTCCGGCCGTGCAAGAGCAGGTCGAGAGCGTGGGAGCCAAGTTCGTATCGCTGCCCATCGAGGCCGACCATGCCGAGCAGCGAGGAGGCTATGCCACTGAGCTGGGGGAGGAGTTCTACCAGCGTCAACGCGAGCTGATGGCCCAGGTGGTCCAGGTCAGCGATGCCGTAATCACCACGGCCCTGGTGCCGGGGGCCCGAGCACCGGTGCTGGTGGACGCCGGCATGGTCATGGGCATGCGGCGAGGATCGGTGATCTGTGACCTGGCGGCCGGACAGGGTGGTAATTGCGAGCTCAGCCGGCCCGACGAGGATGTGGTCACCGAGGGAGGAGTGACCATCCTCGGCCCCACCAACCTGGCGGCCACCGTTCCCTACGACGCCAGCCAGATGTACTCCCGCAACCTCTCCAACCTGATCCTGCACCTGAACCGTGAAGGATCGCTGGACCTCGACCCGGAGGACGAGATCGTCAGCGGGACGGTCGTCAGCCGCGCCGGCCAAGTGGTGCACCCAGCTGTCCGCCAGGTCCTTGGGCTGTAGCCTGCGGCCACCTGATGTCCTCTGACCTCACCACCGGGCTGTTCGTGTTCATGCTGGCGACCTTCATAGGTTTTGAGATCATCCGGCGCGTCCCGTCGCTGCTCCACACGCCGTTGATGTCGCTCACCAATGCCATCTCGGGCATTGCCCTGGTGGGCTCTCTGGTCATCGCCGGCTCCCAGCGCAGCACCCTCACAACAGTGCTCGGCACCCTGGCGGTGACCGCCTCGACCATCAACGTGGTGGGCGGCTTCATGATCACCGACCGCATGCTCAAGATGTTCAAGCGACGGGGCGCCCGACCAGCGCAAGGCGCCAAGCCATGAGCAGGCCCAAGCCATGAGGAACAATGCCATCGACCTGGCCTATGTGGTTGCCGCTGGACTGTTCATAGTTGGCCTCAAGGGCATCTGTCATCCCACCACCGCCCGTCGGGGCGTGCGCTACGGCGAGGCCGGGATGCTGGTGGCGGTGGTGGCCACCCTGGTGAGCCGCCAGATAGTCAGTTACCAGTGGATCGTGCTGGCCCTGGTGGTCGGCTCGGGCATCGGCGCGGCCATGGCCCACTTCATGCCCATGACGGCCATGCCCCAGCGGATCGCCCTGTCCCACGCCTTCGGGGCGCTGGCGGCCGCCCTGGTGGGCACGTCGGAGTTCTACCTGCGAACGCCCAACCTCGGCCACTTCACCATGGGTGCCCTGGGGGTTGAGGTTCTGCTGGGCTTCCTCACCTTCACTGGCAGCCTGATGGCGTTCGCCAAGTTGCAGGGCGTCCTGCCCGGCCGCCCGATCACCTATCGGGGCCAGAATGTCGTGAACCTCTCCGTCCTGGCCGTCGCTCTGGCCATCGTCGCCTACCTGATCGTGGCGCCTGGTCACACCGAGCTGTTCCCGTTGCTCACGGCCCTGTCGCTGGCGTTTGGGGTCATGCTCATCGTACCCATCGGCGGCGCCGACATGCCGACTGTCATCTCCCTGCTCAACTCCTACGCCGGCCTCTCGGGAGCAGCCATGGGCTTCGTGCTCAACAACAAGGTGCTCATCGTGGCCGGCGCCCTCGATGGCTCTTCGGGACTCCTGCTGTCAGTGATCATGTGCCGGGCCATGAACCGATCGTTCACCAACGTTATTTTTGGCGCATTCGGCAAGTTGGAGGAAGGGTCAGCCGAGCGGGCCGACGAGGAGCGGGTGGTGCACCGGGGCTCGGCCGAGGAGGCGGCCATGATCCTCGAGACGGCCCGCTCGGTGATCATCGTCCCCGGCTACGGCCTGGCCGTGGCCCAGGCCCAGCACAAGGTGCGGGAGCTGGCCGACGCCCTGGCCAAGCGAGGCGTCGACGTCAAATATGCCATCCACCCGGTGGCCGGGCGGATGCCGGGTCACATGAACGTCCTGCTGGCCGAGGCGGACGTGCCCTACGACCAGATCTTCGACATGGACAGTGTGAACAGTGAGTTCTCCCAGGCTGACGTGGCCCTGGTCATAGGGGCCAACGACGTCACCAACCCTGCGGCTCGCACCGTGAAGGACAGCCCCATCTACGGGATGCCCGTGCTCGACGTGGACAAGGCGGCGTCGGTGATGGTGGTCAAGCGGAGCATGTCTCCTGGCTTCGCAGGGATCGAGAACGAGCTGTACTACCTGGACAAGACCATGATGCTCTTCGGCGACGCCAAGACGGTGGCGTCGGACCTGGTCAACGAGCTGCCCAAGGTCGGCACTGGAGTCTGAGCGAGCGTCCCCGGCGACTCATCGGGCCACCATCACGACGAAGTCCCGGGTAGAGGGCTGGAAGTACCGACTGGTGGGCTGGCGCATGTCGGGCAGCAGCTTGCTGGCGTTGGCCGGCGTTGCCGGCTGGCCAGGTGGAGGGTTGAAGCTGAAGAAGTTGGTCCACTCGGAATTGATGTCCATCTCCATGGCCCGTACCGCTCCCGCCTGGGCCAGCACCCTGGCTAGCGAGTAGGCGGAGAGGCCATTGCCGGCCGCATACAGCAGGGCGCCATTGGCCGTCACCCCCACGCCGGAGCGCCAGACCAGGACCTTGTTGCCGATCGTCGTCCCCCACTGCTTGAACGACCCGGCGTCCAGGCCGGGGACCGGGTGACGGTGGTCCACGATGAGGGTGAGGTTCTGGCGCACCGCGCTCACATCGGGGCCCATTCCCACATCCCTGCCCCACTGGCCAACGCTCGTGGTGCCGTCGTTGTAGATGACGAGTGAAGCGGCCCCGTTGACCAGCGGGACGGCAGTGTGCCCATAGGCGTAATAGCCACCGTGAGCGTCCTTCATCCGAAAGCCTGAGTTGAAGGCGGCCACCAGACTGTTGCTCATAGAGGACGAAATCGGGGCTTCATAGGGCCAGGGTCCGCCGCCCGGTTCCTGGCTACCGGCGAAGAGCTTGGCGCTCAGCTGCCTGGGATCCATCCAGGCCACACCGGTGACCAGGCTGGTGTGCACTGCATCGGGACGCAGGAATGCCCCGTACATGGCCGTCGAGCCATTCACCTGGCGGCCAATGGGATGCCAGGCGCCCTCTCCCGGCAGGGACGGGCTGGCCAGGGGAGTGATAGGCGGTGGCTGGCCAAGATGAGCGACGGACGGCGGCTGGCCGGCACCCGCAGCCGTCCCTGGGGCGAGCGCGTGGGGAGGGCCGGCTGGGGCGGTGTTCCCGCTCGCCGGGATGTAGCCGGTCGGCGGCTTGCCGCCGGTGGGGGGCGCATGATGGGAGTACCAGAGGTTCTCCAAGCCGGCCACCGTGCCGGCGCCCCCGTGTCCCCGGATCCACTCCACAGTGCGGACACCCACGCTTCCGCCTCCAGGCACGGTGAGTGCGTGCCCGTAAGACGGGCCCACCACGGCCACCAGGAGTACCATCAGGCAGGCCAGGCGCCGCAACCAGGCCCGCCGACGGCTGGGCCGGCGGTAGCCCGGTCGTCCCTGGCCCGATCGTGCCGAGGCACCCGAACCCCTGGCGCCACCCGGTCGGCGGTGAACATGGGTTGCGCTGCCTTCCCGCGACCCCGGGATCGTCGTCTGCATCCTGAACATTCCTAGTCGCCCGAGGTCGGGGTGCAGGGTCAGTCGAGCCCTCGGGCTCTCAGCCAACCCTCAGCCATGACGTGGCAAGCTCTGGTCAGGAGGACGGCCGAGTTTGCGTATCTTGGTGGTGGAGGATCAGCCTCGTCTGGCGAGTGCCCTCAAGCGTGGGTTGGAGGCTGAGGGCTTTGCCGTTGACGTGGCCCTGGATGGCGCCGAGGGGCTCTCGGCCGCCCAGGCTCGCAACTACGACGTGATGGTCCTGGACATCTTGTTGCCCAAGCTCAACGGCTACCAGGTATGCGCCACTCTGAGGAATGAGGGCAACTGGACTCCCATCCTCATGCTGTCGGCCAAGGCCGGTGAGTGGGATGAGGCAGAGGCCCTGGACACAGGCGCTGACGACTTCTTGTCCAAGCCGTTCTCCTATGTCGTGCTGGTGGCGCACCTTCGGGCCCTGCTGCGCCGGGGGGTGAGAGAGCGCCCTGTGGCCCTGCAGGCAGGCAGCCTGGTCTTGGACCCGGCTACCCACACCTGCAGGCGGGGAGACACCGAGATCGGACTCAGCCCGCGGGAGTTCTCCCTTCTCGAGTTCCTGCTCCGCCGGGCTGGTCAGGTCGCCTCCAAGGCTGAGATCATCGATCACGTGTGGGACTTCGACTTCGA
>QHCF01000080.1 GCA_003244275.1 Acidimicrobiales bacterium | reverse complement strand
TCGAAGAACCGAGTCACCTCATCCACCTCGTCGATGAACACGAAGCTGCGGACCTTGGAGAACTGGGCGCTGATGGCATACACGAGTTGCAGGGTGAAGCGGGCAAAGGCGGCCACCGACCCTGAGATGTCGGCGATCACCACGATCTCCGGCTTGGCTGGGCGAGGGTGGCGAAACTTGAGATCGACCGGTACTCCCCCATAGGACAGCGAGTGGCGCACGGTGTTGCGAACATCAACCGACCCCTGGTGGCCCTGGCGCCGTCTGCGGGCCAGGTGAACCGCCAACCTGCGGGTCAGGGGATGGACGGCCCGGCCCAGCTCAGCCAGCTCCTCACGAGTTGCATGCATGAAGCTCACGTCCTCGGGCAGCGGCTTGCGCAGGGATCGGGCCACCGCCTCGGCGCCCCGGTCGAGCACCAGCCGACGACGGATCTCGGCCTCCACCTCCTGGCGCAGCGAGTCGATCCGAGCCTGGTACTCGTCCCTGGCCAGGCGGTCCTGCAGGGAGGTGAGGCCGCCCTCGGCCTGGGTGTGCGCCGCATCCATGAGGTCGGCCAGCACCGCGTCCAGGTGAAGGTGACGAAGCGTCCGGTAGAGGTAATAGGCGGCGCCCACCGGCCGGCCCGGCTCCATCCCGGCGTGGAGGGCGACGGCTTGACGGGCCAGCGCGACCAGCATCGCCTCGTCACCGTCCGTGAGTGCCCGGCGGAGGATCTCCATCAGCTGGCCGTCGCTAGACATGTCGAGGACTGAGCTGAGGCCGGTCCCGTCCTCCTCGGGGATGGCAAGACCCTCATCGCCGCGGGCAGCTGAGTGGTCGGCGTCACCAACCAGGTCCAGCTGGGGGCCGCTCGGGGTGAAATAGACGTCGAAGATCGTCTCGAACACTCGCCAGTGGCCGCTGGACTTGACCAGGGTGGCACCGAGGGCACACTTGAGCGCCTGCCTGTTCTCCAAACCGACGTACCCGAGGGCCTGGGCCGCGTCAAGGTCCTCGCTCAGCGAGACAGGCAGGCCAGCCCGACGCAGCTCAGCGATGAAGCCGGTCAGGAGCTCTATCACCGGTGCCTGGGACTGTGTCCCTGGTCGAGCCCCCTTGGAGAGTGTCCTCGGAGACCGACAGCTCCTTGGTTGCCCTCTCGATGTCGGTGCGGTATTTGAGCAGCACGTGAAGGCTGTCTCGGACCACCTCGGCGTCGATGGTGTCCGCCCCCAACACCAGCAAAGTACGGGCCCAGTCAAGCGTCTCGGAGACCGACGGGCGCTTCTTGAGTTCCATCGACCGCAGGGAACGCACGATCCGCACCACCTGATCGCCCAGGATGTCGCCCAGCTGGGGCACTCTGGCCTTGACGATGTCCTTCTCCCGCTCCATGTCGGGATAGCCGATATGGAGATAGAGGCAGCGGCGCTTCAGGGCCTCGGAAAGCTCTCGGGTGTTGTTGGAGGTGAGGAACACCATGGGGATTTGAGTGGCCCGGACGGTGCCCATCTCGGGGATCGAGACCTGGTAGTCCGAAAGGACCTCCAGCAGGAGGGCCTCGGTCTCCACCTCCAACCGGTCGACCTCGTCGACCAGCAGCACCACCGGGTCAGTGGCCCGGATGGCCTCCAACAATGGCCGAGCCAGGAGAAAGGCCTCACTGAAGATGTCGGACTCGATGTCGTCCCAGGTGTTGGGCGTGGGCACCGACTCGGCCAGTCGCTGGGCCTGTATGCGCAGCAGCTGCTTTTTGTAGTTCCACTCGTAGAGGGCCTTGGACTCGTCGAGGCCCTCGTAGCACTGCAGGCGGATCAGGCGGGCACCGGTCATGCCGGCCACGCTCTTGGCCAACTCGGTCTTGCCGGTGCCGGCCGGTCCCTCGACCAGTACCGGCTTGCCCAGCCTCTCGGCCAGGTAGACCACCCCAGCGATGGCGTCATCGGCCAGGTAGCCGACGCCGGCCAGTGCCTGGCGGACCTCCACGGCCGAGCCCGGAGAGTGGTTCACAGACGGACCTGCCCGTCTCCTTCGACTACGTACTTGAGGGTGGTCAGCTCTCGCAGGCCCATGGGACCGCGGGCATGCAGCTTCTGGGTGCTGATGCCGATCTCGGCTCCCAGCCCCAGCTCGGCGCCGTCGACGAAGCGAGTGGACGCGTTCACCAGGACGGCAGCCGCGTCCACCTCCCGGGTGAAGCGGCCGGCCGCCCCCAGGTCGTTGGTGATGATGGCCTCCGAGTGACCGGAGCCATAGCGGGCGATGTGATCGAGAGCGGCATCGATGTCGTCCACCACCGCCACCGATAGCTTGAGGTCGAGGAACTCGGTGGCGTAGTCGGCCTCGGTGACCGGGACCACGCTGGGCAAGATGGCCCGGGTACCCTCATCGCCCAGGAGCTCCACCCCCTCCAGGGCGGCCGCCACCCGGGGCAGGAACTCCCTCGCCACTGCCTCATGGACCAGGAGGGACTCGGCCGCGTTGCACACCCCGGGCCGGCTCATCTTGGCGTTGACCACCACGGCGGTGGCCAGGTCGAGGTCAGCGGCGGCATCGACATATACGTGACAGTTGCCGTCACCATCGATCACATACGGAACTGTCGCCTGCTCGATCACCGCCTTCACCAACGATGGGCCGCCCCTTGGGATCAGGCAGTCGATGACGCCCCTCAGACGCATGAAGGCAGTGGCTGCCTCCCGGCTGGCGTCGTCCATCAGCAGCACCGCGTCCTCAGGCAGGCCAGCCTTGGCGGCCGACTCTCGCAGGATGCTGGCAATCACCCGATTGGAGGCGATGGCGGCCGAGGACCCCCGCAGGAAAGCCACATTCCCGGACTTGAGGCATAACCCGGCCGCGTCACTGGTCACGTTGGGCCGGTTCTCGTAGATGACGCCGACCACGCCAAGGGGGACCCTCACCCGTCTCACCCGCAAACCGTTGGGCATGACCCGGCCCTCGGTCACCTCACCCACCGGGTCAGGCAGGGTGGCCACCTGTCGCAGGCCCTGGGCCATGCCCTGCAGGCGCGCCGGCGTGAGACGCAATCGGTCCAGGGCAGTCCCGCTGGTGCCGGGCAGGGCCTCGGCGGCGGCCAGGTCCAGTGCGTTGGCCTCCAGCACCTCGTCCGCCCGATCCGCCAGCAGTTCCCCTGCTTCCCGCAGGGCCGCGTCCTTGGCCAAGGTGGTGGCTCCAGCCAGCTGCCGGGCGGCGATACGGGCCCGTTGACCCAGGTAGGCGAGATCCGGGCCAGCCGTCATTGCCATGACACAGTACCGGCCTGCGGTGGGCGACTGACTGGCTTAGGATGAAGCGGCCCTCGTGCTCAGACTCCTCGGCCAAGGGGCACCCGGCGAGCGCCAGACACGACCTGACCGCTATCCGGCGCGGCTGGAACCTGGAGGAACAAGTGGTAGATCCTGGCTTTGTGGCAGTCATCGGTGGCGGCCCGGCGGGGCTCACCGCGGCGTACGAGCTCACCAGGGCGGGCGTCGAGGTAACTGTCTTCGAGGGCGACGACGTGGTCGGGGGCATCAGCCGCACGGTGGAGAGAGACGGCTGGCGCTTCGATCTCGGTGGCCACCGCTTCTTCACCAAGGTTCCTGAGGTGGAGGCCCTGTGGCACGAGATCCTCCCCGACGACGAATTCCTGACTCGCCAGCGCAAGAGCCGCATCTTCTACGACGGCAAACTGTTCGATTACCCGCTCCAGGCCAAGAATGCCCTGTTTGGCCTGGGCCTGATCGAGGCGGCCAAGTGCGTGCTGTCCTATCTGTGGGTCAAGATCCGTCCTCCTAAGGACCAGTCCAACTTCGAGGGATGGGTGGCAGCTCGCTTTGGTTGGCGGCTGTACCGCATCTTCTTCAAGACCTACAGCGAGAAGGTCTGGGGCATGCCGGCCACCGAGATCCAGGCCGACTGGGCCGCCCAGCGGATCAAGAACCTCTCGCTGCTGACGGCAGTCATCAACTCCTTGATGCCCAAGCGCAACCAGACCGAGATCACCACCCTCATCGAGGAGTTCCAATACCCCATGTTCGGCCCCGGCCTGATGTGGGAGCGATGCCTGGAGCGAGTGAGCGCTGGGGGCGGGAAGGTCCTGTTGAAGACGCGAGTGGCGACAGTGCATCTGGAAGGCAAACGTGCGACCGGCATCACGGTGGCAAGCGAGGGCGGCGAAACCCGCTACCCGTGCGCTCACGTCGTCTCATCGATGCCCCTGGGCGAGCTGGTGATGGCCATGGATCCCCCGGCCCCGGCCAGGGTTCAGGAAGCAGCCAAGGGCCTTTACCATCGGGACTTTCTGACCGTGGCTCTCGTGGTCCCCGAGGAGCATGGCTTCCCGGACAACTGGATCTACATCCACAGTCCGGGGGTGAAGGTGGGCCGCATCCAGAACTTTGGCTCCTGGTCCCCCTTCCTGGTCAAGGACGGCCGGACCTGCCTGGGCCTCGAGTACTTCGTCAACGTGGGCGACGAGCTGTGGATGACCCCAGATGAGGAGCTCATTCCCTTCGCCACCGCCGAGCTGGTATCGCTCGGCCTGCTCCCGGCGGACACCGTCCAGGCCGGGTACGTGGTTCGCATGCCCAAGGCCTATCCCGTTTATGACGGGTCGTACCAGCACAACGTGGACGTCGTGCGGGAGTGGCTGGCCGAGGCCGCCCCCAACGTGCATCCCGTGGGCCGCAATGGGATGCACAAGTACAACAACCAGGACCACTCCATGTACACCGCCATGCTCAGCGTGGAGAACATTCTGGGCCGCACGCCGCCGCATGACATCTGGAAGGTAAATGTCGAAAAGGACTACCACGAGGAAGGATCGAGGCCCACTCACGAGGGTACCGGCCGCTCTGCGCCAGTCTTTCCCAGTCGTCAGCCGTTGCCCTTGACCACTACCACCCCCAACGAGGATGCCCTGTGACCCAAACGGGTTCGGCGCCTCCCCGTGCCGACGCCCCGATTACTGAAGATGGCCAGGCAACCGGGGCCGCTCTTGCCAGGCCGACCCGGCGATGGCCGATTCGACTCCCGGCGCCCGGCATCATCGCCAGCGCGGTGGTGGTGGCCGTCGGAGTCGCGTTGCGGACCTGGACGCCGTCTCAGCTGTGGCTGGACGAGGCGCAAAGCGTATACATCGCCCACCAGCCCCTGGCTGGCCTCGTTAAGGCTCTCCGCCACGATGGTGCGCCGCCTCTCTACTACCTCTTGCTGCACTGGTGGATATCCGTCTTCGGCGACAGCAACGTGGCCGTACGCTCGCTGTCGGGCCTGTTCAGCGTGACCGCCCTACCCGTGATGTGGGTGGTGGCCAGGCGCCATGGGCGGTTCACCGCCCTGGCTGCCATCCTGTTATTGGCCTCGGCGCCGATGGCGATCTACTTCTCGACCGAGGCCAGGATGTACTCCCTCCTCATGCTGCTGGCCCTGGTCGGTGCCGCCCTCCTGTACCGGGTGCTCGACCGTCCCTCTTTGGGACCAGCCATCGCCCTGGCCGTCGTCACCGGCCTACTGGCGCTTACTCACTACTGGGCCTTCTTCTTGATTGCCGCTGTAGCCGTATTACTTGTCTGGAGGCTTCGGGTTCCCGCCCAGCGGCGAACCGCCATGGTGGCGTTGGCCGCATTGGCCGGAGGTGGCATCTTGTTTCTCCCTTGGCTACCCAGCTTCGTATTTCAGTTGAGGCATACCGGCACTCCCTGGGCCGACCCGGGCAGCCTCAACAACGTGGTTGCGGTAGTCGGCCAGTGGTCGGCGGATGCCCAATCGGCCAGCTTCCCCAACTCGACAGCTGTGCTGCCAACCGCCCGCTTGCTGGAGGTGGCGATGTTCGGATTGGCCACGCTCGGTGTCTTCGGCCGTGCGCTGGACGATCGGCGCCGCATCGAGCTGGACATGACGGGTAGGCCAGAGGGGCGGCCGCTGGTCCTCGTCGTGTATGGGACGCTGATCATCGGCATCGGGGCGGGCATCATCGTGCACAGTGGATTTCAGCCGAGGTACAGCTCGCTGGTGATGGTCCTGTTCATCGTCCTGGTCGCTCTGGGGGTCTACGCCTGCCCGGCGAGGCTCCGGGTAGCGGTGCTCGCCGTCGTTATCCTGCTCGGATTCGCCAACGGGGCTAGCAACCTCGTGAATACAAGCAAGACGCAGGCCGGGTCGATCGCTAAGGCGATCAGGACTCATGCCCGCCAGGGTTCCGTAGTGGCCTACTGTCCCGACCAGCTGGCTCCCGCCATCAACCGACTCCTGGGCGCCGGTTATGACCAGGTAACTTATCCCAACTTCGGCTCAGGCCAAGGCGTGGACTGGGTCGACTACGGCAAACGCAACGCCGCGTCCAACCCCCGTTCGTTCAGCCGACGGCTCCTCACTCGGGCCGGTAAGCGCCCGATCTTCCTGGTTTGGTTCGCTGGTTACCGCACCCTAGAGGGCAAGTGCGAAAAGCTGAGCACCGACCTGGCGCTTGCCCGAACCCGGTCGACCGTTCTGGTCAGCGCGGACAACAACGACTACGAGAAGGCGTACCTGATCCGATTTAAGCCCAGCGGATGACTCCGGCTGTCAGTCCTGTCGGCGGATCGCCGGATAGGGACTGTCTGGAGCGGGATGACAGAGCACTGGCAAGCCCATCATCCCCGACCCGAACCATTGGTCTGGCCGCCATCCGGTCGACCCTGCCGCTGCTGGTGTCGTCATGGGTTGCCGCTCGAGTGCTCACGTTCCTGGCGCTCGCAGCGGTGGTTCAGCTGGGAGTCGCACAGTCGTCACACCCCACGCTGAACATCTGGGACGCCGACAACTATCAGCGGATCGCCGGGCAGGGCTATTCGGCAGCCCTCATTCGCTTCTTCCCCCTCTTCCCTCTAGTCATCCGAGCCGTCAGATGGGTTCTGCCCTTGAGCCCCCCGGGCGCGGCCCTCCTCATCGCCAATGTCGCCGCCCTGGGATACGCCGCAGCACTGTGGTTGCTCATCCGCAGCCATGTTGAGCCTACGCTCACGGGGACAAATGGCATTGCCGGCTCGGCGGGTATTGTCGCTTCGGAGGGCATTGCCGGCTCGGCGGTCTGGCTCACCGTTTTGGCCCCGACCGGCTTCGTACTCGTCCTCGGCTACTCAGAGGCATTGTTCGGGCTGCTCGCAGTCTTGGTCTTCATCCTGCTTCATCGCCGTCATTTCGCCTGGGCCGCCCTCTTCGGACTCCTGGCCGGACTGGCCAGGCCGGTCGGCCTGCTGCTGGCAGTGCCCGCCGCGGTGGAAGCCCTACAGGCTTGGAGGAGCGCTCGGTTCTCGGGCAAGGCATGGTCCGTCCTTCCTGTCCTGGCACCCATCGGCGGCTGCGCCGCCTATCTGGGCTGGGTCGCCAGCGCCTACGGCAACCCGCTGCTGCCCTTCACCGACCAGGTCTACGGGCCACGCGCCTCATTCCTCGCCGATCCATTGACCCCACTCCATCACAGCCTGGTGGCGCTCATCCATGGCACCGACCCTGTGTCCATCCTGCACCTGCCAGTGGCACTGCTCTTTGTCGCTCTACTGGTGATCTCGGCCCGCCGGCTGCCGTGGTCGTACACCGCCTTTGGCGCGGTCATGCTGGTAGCCGCTCTAACCGCACGTACCCTCGACTCGCTCGAGCGCTACTGCTATAGCGACTTCCCACTGGTCATCGCCCTGGCTCTGTGTACCCGCCGACGAACGGCAATCCTGCTCGCTGTGGGCATCAGCGCCGGACTGCTCGTCTTCTATGCGGTGCTCACCCTCACAGGTCACTACACGCCATGACCGCTGGAACATCATGACCGCCGCAGTACCATGACCTTTGAAGCAGCGGTTCGAGACCCCGTCTTCCGTCGTCGCTCCTTATTCGCCCCGGCCTGGCGCCGGGTCCTGGTTGTCGGGGTCATCGCCTTCGTGGTGCGGGCCATCTACTGGGCCGCCTTGCTTCACCACTACCAGCCGATAAGCGATGCCAACCAGTACAACCAGCTCGCCCTTAATCTAGTTCATGGCCATGGCTTCTCGGACACCTTTCCCCAGTTGGCAGTACACCCGACCGCGTGGCGACCGCCCCTGTTCCCGTTCGTCCTCGGGGCGGTATACGCCGTGTTCGGCATCCACCTCTTCCTGGGTCAGCTGCTCAACGCCCTCGTGGGATCGGTGGTGGTGGTGCTGGTGGATCGTCTGGGCACTCGTATCGCCGGCTCCACGGCCGGACTGGTAGCCGCAGCCGTCGCCGCTGTCTGCCCCGAGTTGCTGGCCAACGACGTCACGACCCTGAGCGAGCCGCTCAGCCACCTGCTCATGGTGGGGATCATCCTTCTCCTGCTCCAGCGCCGCTTGGAGTTGGCCGGCGTGGCCAGCGGATTGCTGGTCCTCGCTCGGGCCAGCGCTCAGCCCCTGATTCCGGTGCTCGCAGTGTGGGCCCTTGTCCACGTCGGTTGCCGCCGAGCGCTCCGTTTCACACTCGTGGCTATCCTGGTGGTGAGTCCCTGGGCCATTCGCAACTGGATACAGCTGGGCTCACCCGTCCTGGTCACCTCCAACGGATTCAACCTGGCTGCTGCCTACTCACCGGAGGCCCGTCAAACCGGATCCTTCGTCGATGCCACCAAGGATCCCCGCTTCAGCGCTACTTGGCCTCTCGAGCGCAAGGAGGTTGCCTGGGACTCGGCGCTTACTCATCTCAGCCTTTCCGAACTTCGCCATCACCCCTCGGAGCTGTTCCCGGTCCTGGGCCGCAACTCCAGTGACATGTTCGAGATCCGTCCCAGCACCAACATCCCTGCCGAGATGTCTGACGGTCGCAATCTGGACTTCCGCCGTCACACGCTCTGGTTTTTCTACATCACGACCATCCTCGGCCTGGCCGGGCTCGGTGCTGCCTGGCGCAGGGAGGGCACCCGGCTCCTCGTGTTGGTGGCGGCCTTGTTCACCGCGGGGGCCCTGCTGGTAGTGAGCCCTCCCCGCCTACGATCGCCCTTCGACTTGGCCTGCGCGGTGGGCACCGGTCTGTTGGTAGCTCGGCTGCGCCAGAGAGGAGATCTGCGAAGACGCAGCCAGGGTCGCACCCGACGAGCGACGAGTGACTTCGACGACGCCGCTAGTAGGGTCGAACCACATGGGGTGGGGGCGTCGGACGAACAGGGTCGGGGCATCTGAGTCGACCCCGGAAAGTCCCGGTCATCTCGACTGGGGTTGGTGATGGCTCCGGATCCTGAGGCGACGGCGCCGGCAGGCTCCGAGCAGGTTGTCGGTGGTCGATACATCTGGCAGGAGCAGCTCGGCCGAGGTGGCTACGGGGTGGTGTGGCGGGCCCACGACACCTTGTTGCGCCGGGACGTGGCGGTCAAGGCCATGGAGCTGCCCCCCTTCCTCAGTAGCTCCGAGCGGGCCGCCATCCGCAAGAAGGTCCTCCGCGAAGCCAGGGCCGCGGCCCGTCTCAACCATCCCGGGCTGGTGACGATCTTCGACGTCATAGAGGAGGACGGCCGGGCCCTCATCGTCATGGAGATGGTCAAGGCGCCGACCCTCGCCCAGCTGGTGAGCCGGGAGGGGCCGCTCCCCGACGACCGAGTAGCCACCATCGGGTTGGGAATACTTGATGCCCTGGCTGTTGCCCACGCCCAGGGCATCATCCACCGCGACGTGAAGCCGGCCAACGTCATGGTGTCAGCGTCGGATCGCGTGCAACTCACCGACTTCGGCATTGCCTCGGTGCTCGATGACCCCAAGGTGACGACCTCGAGTGCCTTGGCCGGGTCGCCTTCGTACATGGCCCCCGAACAGGCTCGCAATGATCCGCCCAGCGCGGCCAGCGACCTCTGGGGCCTTGGCGCCACCCTATATTTTGCACTTGAGGGCGAACCACCGTTCCGCAGGGACGGCATCATTGCCACGCTCACCGCCGTGGTCAACGAGCCCCCTCGGCCCCGGCAACGTGACACCAAGCTGGGTGCGGTGATCGACGACCTGCTGGCCAAGGACCCTGGGAACCGACCGGCAACCGGCGACGTTCGCCGTCAACTCACCGAGGCGCTGGCGGCCGCCCAAATGCCCGAGGATCCGACAGCCACGGTGGAGCTCGGCCCCCAACCGCAGTGGCACGGACGGCCAATCGCGTCGGGGACCCCCGTCACAGCGGCGGAGCAGGCCGGGGGCCCGGGGCCACCGCCGAGGCCTGAGCCGGGGCCGGAGCCGAGGGCTGAGCCGGGGCCGATGCCGACCCGGGCAAGCTCCGCCGGACCGGAGGCGACCTCGCCCACTCCGGTCCCCCCTCCCAGCCGCCGGGGAACGTCGGTGGGTTCATCGGGCGGGGACAGCCGGCCGCGTCGTTCGAGGACGGCCGCGGTAGCCACCCTGGGGGCCGCTGTCGTGGCGGTGATCGTCATCGTCGCCGTCCTCGTTGGCAGCCGGGGCGGCCATTCGCCCGCGACGTCCAAACCACCCTCGACCGCGGCGTCCGCATCCACACCGGCGCGGGGGTCGGCCCCCTCCACTGGATCCTTGACAAACGCCGCGCCGCCCAAGGGATGGGTCTCGTACCGAGATCCGGCGACGGGGTTCTCCATCGCCCATCCGCCCAACTGGGCGGTCTCCACCAGCGGCACCCGAACCGACTTCCGCGACCCGGTCTCAAGCGCCTATCTCCGGGTTGACCACCGGGAGCCCCCCGGCCCCTCACCGGCCGCCGCGTGGTACCAGTACGAGCCCGCCTTCGCCGCCCAGAACCCGAATTACCACCGCATCCAGATCACCCCCACGACCTACCATGGGTTTCAGGCTGCCACCTGGGAGTACACCTACTCCGCGGGAGGAGCCGACGTTCACGCGGTCGACCTGGGATTCATCACACCCGGGCACGGCTTCGCCCTCAACTTCCAGACGCCGGCCGCCAACTGGGGAGCGATGCAACCGACCTTCGACGGCTTCAAGGCGGCCTTCAAGGCCCCCTCGTCCTGACCCTCCAAATCAGACACCTCAGGCGAGACCGAGAAAGCCACGAGCGAGCGCGCTAGAGCCAGTAGCTCGGTATCGGAGACTTCTCCGATGTGGTCGCCGAGCTTGGCTCGGGGCATGGTGGTGAGCTTGTCGATCATGATGCTGCGGGGTTGGGTCAAGCCGGTGTCAGATCGGAGGTCCAAACGGATACGCAGTAGTGGAATCTCGGTCGGATCAGTGGTCAGCGGAAAAATCGTGACCGAGTCGGTAGCATCGAAGCGGTCATCCTGCACCACGAGCACCGGGCGGGGTTTGCTGGCGTAGTGCTTACCCCGGCGGCCGTCCAGAGTTCGCCGCGCCTCAGCAGCGAAGCCTTGGGCTCGCACGTCCGGCACCCAGATCTGCACCGGACGGAACGAGCGAGGTGTGGCACATGTGGGCGGAACCCGGTGATTACCGGCATGGGTATGAAACCGCTGCCAATCGAGTGCGGTGACGGTGAGCCGGCCTGTAGGCGGGGTTCTGTCCGCCGGCCGATCCGAGGACCGGCTGGCGGGGTGGCCATCCATCTGAGCGGCCCACCTGTGGGTGCTCCCCCGAAGGGCAGCGGGCGGACAACCCTTCCCACGTCTCGGCCTTGCTCCGGGTGGGGTTTGCCGAGCCGACCGGGTTGCCCCAGCCGCTGGTGCGCTCTTACCGCACCGTTTCACCCTTACCTGTGCGGGCCATCGGCCTGCCATCGGCGGTTTGTTCTCTGTGGCACTTTCCTGCGGGTCACCCCGACTGGCCGTTAGCCAGCACCCTGCCCTGTGGAGCCCCGACCTTCCTCGACCCGGTCTCCGCCATAGCGAACCCGAGCCGCGGCCACCCGGCCGACTCACCGTCAAACACCAGGTTAGCAACTTTGGGCTGGCAACTTCGGGCTTGCCAGTTGCGACCCGTCCGTGGTGCCGCCGTCCGGGGTCTCTAAACTACAGCCTTGTGACTGTTACACCGTCCTGGCAGGCTGTTGGGGCATGAGTACTGCGGCCACCACCACGAGCACAACTGGCACCATAGAAGCGGCCGCTATCCGGTTGTCGGCCCTTTTGACAGGCGGAGGTGGCGGCCTGGCCGATCCAGGCGGGTCGACCATGGAGTTCGAAGCGGTTGTCGAACTGCGCCCGCTGAGAATGGGTACGGCTCCCCGCGACGTTTGGGCGGTGGATGGTGGTCAGGCGGTGGTGGCCGACGCCGGGTGCCTCCAGGTGGTGATGGCCAGGGCGGCACGGACCCGCTTCCGGGCCGGCTGCTGCGTGGTGGAGGATGAGGGGCCGCTGCGAACCCACTTGTTGGGAGGCAGCGAGGGCCGGGCCGCCCTGGCCGGCCTGTGCCTCGACTTGCCTCCTCGCACCGCCATCGACCTCAACCTCATACGGGACCGCTGGGAGTGGGATGCCGTGGCCCGTTGCCTGGACGAGGCGGATCCCGAGGCCATGGTGTTAGTGGACGGCGACCTGGTGGCCGACTGGCGTATCCCACCTTCTCTGGTCGGCGGTCTGCTGAAGCGGGCGGAGGCCGCCGGGGTGCTGTTGGCGGCGGTCACCAAACGGTCATCGCTGTCCCGCGGTGGAGCCCCGCTGTTGGGCCAGCTGGAGCTGGAAGCCGAGGCCGTCCTCGGGCCGGGCGCCCGGTGGTGGGCGCGACTGGCCCGCATCCGGGGGCCCGAGGGGTCGGGCGCGGACGTGATGGTGGTGGCCGCCCGTCTGGACCCGGCTGCTCGATTTGCCTTTCGCATCGACCTGCCGGCAGACGCCGACCCGGAGATGGCCCTGGGCCTGATAGCGGCGGTGTCCAACGACGCCGGCTTCCCCGGCTACCCGTACCCGCTGACGGTGGCCGACCGACTGGCCGCTTGTCCCGGCTGGCTGAGGGACGAGGCCCGCCTGGTCCTGGACGAGGCCCTGGAGCGCTCCGGGGTACCCTACGCCGTGCGTGAGCGAGCCTTCGCCGACCGCCACCGGCTCATGGAGCGAGCGTGAGTGAGATGCGGCCCGGCGCGGGCGGGAACGGTGGAAGTGGGCGTACGACCCATGGGAGAGGACGCCTTTTTGGCAAGAACGTCTTGGAAGGGACGTTCCGGGCCGCGCCCGACGAGGACCTGTTCCTGGGTGAGCTACTAGTCGGGGTGGACGAGACCACCGGGCGGCGCTACCTGTTCCGGGTGGTGGACGTCACCTACGGCACCGAGCACCGGGAGCCGGGCTGGGCCGAGCGGGTGGCCGGCACCCTCCTGGCCGACGACTCGGCGGGCGAGGCCGGCGCCCACCCCCTCTACGACCGGGACCGGCGCACCTACCGGGTGGCCGACTGCCGGTGCCTGGGATACCTGAGCCCTGACGGCAATTCGTTCCGCAAGCCCAAGAGCCTGCCTACCCAGTTCTCCCGGGTGGTGGCGCCCGAGCCAGCCGACTTCGCCTTCCTGACCAGCCGCATGGGTGACCTGGCCATCGGCCGGCTGCGCAGTGGAGAGGACGAGGTGGACGTGGAGGTCGGCATCCCCGGGGCCAGCCTGGCCAGCCACGTGGGCGTGTTCGCCACCACCGGCATGGGCAAGTCCAACCTGATGCAGGTCCTGGCCGCAGGGATCATGCGGGCCAACGGCCGCTACGGGCTGTTGCTGGTCGACCCCCACGGGGAGTACCGCAGCGCCCTGTCACGCCACCCCTGGGCCGGCGAAGCCTTGCGGGTTTACGCCAACCGCTCGCTGCCGGGCACCACTTCGCTGCGCATAAGCCTGGCGGAGCTCACCGTCGACGACCTCCGGACCGCCTACCAATGGAGCCGTCCGCAGGAAGAAGCCCTCTACGAGCTCGAACGCCACTACGGGCGACCCGGCAACGAAGGCCTGGCCTGGCTGGTGGAGTTCGCTCAGGTCGACGATCTGCCGGGCTTTCGCGACGTGGAGCTGTCGGCCCGGGTGGCGCTCAGTACCCTCCAGGTCGTGCACCGCCGGGCGCGCCGGATCGTCGATCTGCGCTGCATCGCAACCGACCCGGCCGTGTCGGCGGGCGGCGCGATCCTCTCGGACCTGCTCGCGGGCAAGGTCGTGCTGGTGGACGTGAGCGGTCTCGGCTCCACCGAGGAGGTGCTGGTCGCGTCGCTGCTGACCAGGCGGGTGCTCGAGGAGTGGCAGGGCGCCTACCTCGACGACCCTGACCGACACGAGCGGATGCCGGTCGTCGCCATCGCCTTGGAGGAGGCCCAGCGGGTGCTCGGATCGAACCTGGACCGCGAGTCCAACGTCTTTCCCCGCCTCGCCCGCGAGGGCCGGAAGTTCAACGTGGGGCTGTGCGCAATCACCCAGCAGCCCAAGCTCCTAGACGACGAGCTGTTGAGCCAGTTCAACACGTTCTTCATCCTCGGCCTCGCCGACGAGAAGGACCGCAACAT
>QHCF01000065.1 GCA_003244275.1 Acidimicrobiales bacterium | reverse complement strand
GGCCGCTTCGACCGCCAGATCGTCGTGCCCCTACCCGACCTCGAGGAGCGCCTGCCTATTCTCAAGGTCCACTGCAAGGACAAGAAGATGTCGCCTGACGTCGACCTGTCCCTGGTGGCCAGGGGAACGCCCGGGATGAGCGGTGCCGACCTGGCCAACCTGGTCAACGAGGCTGCCCTTCACGCCGTGCGCCGCAGCAGTGAGGAAGTCCACATGGAGGACTTCGAGGCGGCGCGGGACCGGGTCCTGATGGGCCAGCGGCGCGAGTCGGTGCTCCTGAGCGACGACGAGAAGGAGCGGATCGCCTACCACGAGGGTGGCCATGCCGTGCTGGCCTATGCGCTGCCGGCCGCCGACCCAGTGCACAAGGTGACCATCCTGCCCACCGGGATGGCCCTGGGCGTCACCCAGCAGCTACCCATCGAGGAACGCCACATCTACGCCCGGGAGTACATCGAGGACAGCCTGGCCGTGCGCATGGGCGGCCGGGTGGCTGAGATGCTCATCTACGGCAACCTCTCCACCGGAGCCAGCAACGACCTGGTGGGCAACACCGAGCTGGCCCGCAAGATGGTGCGGGAGTGGGGCATGAGCGATCGGATTGGCCCGATGGCCTGGGGGTCGGAGGGAATGGTCTTCCTCGGTGAGGACCTTATGCACTCCCGTGATTACTCCGAGGACACCAGCCGGGTCATCGACGAGGAGGTGGAGCACATCCTGAGGGCCTCGGAGGAGCGAGCCACCGAGGTGCTCAAGCGCCACCTGACCGGTCTGCGGGCGGTGGCCAGCGCCCTGCTGGAGCGAGAGACGATCGACGGTGCCGAGGTCGGCAAGCTGGTCGACGTCGCCTACGGGCGGCCCGTGCACGGCAACGGGTTCGCCGGCGTCCCCCATTTCGCCGATCGGGCTGGCGATGGGGTCGAGGCCGGCGACGGCCCGCCGGTCGGAGCGACGCCGCAGGTAGAGCCGGTAGCGGAGCTGGGACAGCAGCCGGGCCAGGAGAGCTAGTTACCGGCCACCTTCTGCTTGCAAATGTTTATCGGAGTCGCTACAATAGTTAATGGATAACGTGGCTTCTCAGCCAAAAATAGGAGGTACCGCCATGGCCGATCCGCTCACTTCCGCCAAGGATGCCGCTTACGTGGCCGTCGGTCTGGGAGTGCTGGGTATCCAGCGGGCCCAGGTGCGTCGTCGGGAACTGCAAAAGGCACTGAACAGCCCAATGGCCGGCCTGCGACCTCAGCTGAACGGTGCTCGGGATGGGCTGGCCAGGCTGGCCCGGGAGCTGGACGACCGGATCGACCCAGTGGTCACCGAGGTGGATTCCCGCCTCGAAGCCGTCGAAGAGCGCCTGGCTTATCCGGCCCGCGAGTTGCTCGGCCAAGCTCGCCAGCAGGCCAAGGAGACTCGGGCCAAGATCCGTAGCTGTCTGGACTGAGGGACAGCCGCCTAGGCTGAGGGGTCGCCCTCCCGGCAGGTCAGTGCTGAGCGCCAATAGTCGAGAACGGCTCGGAGGGTGTCATCCAGAGGGACCTCCGGCACCCAACCGGTGGCGGCCCGAAGGCGAGCGGCATCGCCCCTGAGCACATCGACGTCGGTTGGTCGTTCGAGGGCCGGGTCCCCGACCAGGTGCAGGTCGACCCCGGACAGGTCAGCCAGTCGACGGACCAGGTCCCCGATGGTCATGTCGGTGCCCGAACAGACGTTGTAGGCCTCCCCCACCTGGCCCCCTACCAGCGCTAGGCGGTAGGCCCTGACCACATCGCGCACGTCGGTGAAGTCACGACGGGGACTCAGGTTGCCGACCCGCAGCTCCTGGCGGCCACTCTGCTCGGCCTCCGTGATCCGCTTGGCCATGGCCGAGACCACGAAGTCTGGCGACTGACCCGCCCCGATGTGGTTGAAGGGACGTACTCTCAGGACCGGAAGGTCGCGACCCAGGTAGGCCTGGACTCCCAGATATTCAGCCGCCACCTTGCTGGCGGCGTAGGGGCTGACGGGCCGCAGCGGGGCCGTCTCGGTGATGGGCAACTGGGCGGCATCGACTCGGCCGTAGACCTCCGCCGAGCTGACCAGGAGCACTCTGGGTGGCGACGGGCAGCGCCGGGCCGCCTCCAACAGGTTCAGCGCTCCCAGGGCATTGACCCGAAATGCCTCCTCGGGAGCGTCCCACGACTGACCCACGTGGGTGAACCCGGCCAGGTGGTAGACGGCCTGGGGACGGGCGTCGGTCATGGCCGCTGCCAGTCCCGGCCCGTCGGTGACATCTACACTCGGAGGGGGGGCCGTCACCTCGTCACCCGAGGCTTCCAGGTGCTGGCGCAGCCATCCCCCTACGAAACCGTGACCTCCCGTGACAAAGGCGCGCACCCGGACCCCGACCTACCTGTCGCCGTTGTCGTCGGTGTCGCCGTTGCTGGTTGCCTTGCTGGTGACCTTGCCGGTGGCGCCGGCGTTGCCCCCAGCCCCCGACTGACGAGCAGATTGGTAGGCCGCCAGATGGCCGGCGGCGCTGGCCGCCCAGGTATGGCGGGCGGCTATGGCCAAGCCTCGTGATTGCCGACCGGCCAGGGCGTCGTCGCCCCGCACCACCATGTCGAGGGCGCCGGCCAGGCCGTCGAGATCGCCCGGATTCACCAATAGTGCCGCCCCCTCGGCAACCTCTTGCATGGCCGAACCGGTCGTGGTCACCAAAGGGGTACCACACGCCAGGGCCTCCAGCGCCGGTAGACCGAACCCTTCCACGAGCGACGGATAGGCGACCGCGGTGGCCTGGCGCAACAGCGCGGGGACGGCCGCGTCGGGGATGTAACCCGTACGTATCACCCGGTCGGACTGGCGAGCCTGGCCGAGGGCGGTCTCCACCTCCGCCTTCCCCCAACCGGGCTGACCAGCCAGGACCAACTTCAGGCCAGGATGAGCCGAGGACATGCGGTCGAATGCCCGTATCAGGGTCGGCACGTCCTTGCGCGGTTCGAAAGTACCGATGAAGGCCACGTAGGGCCCAGTGATTCCCAGGTGGGCCAGGATGTGAGCGTCAGCCCCGGGACTCGGTTCCTCCGGGCGAAAACGGAGGTGATCCACGCCGTGGCGTACCACGTGGACCGGGCCGGTCGGCGTGAAACGCTCCCTAAGCCGGTTGGCGGTCGCTTCGCTCACGCACACCAGCGCCTCGGCGTGGCGGGCTGCCACCCGGGTGGCCCGTCGGAACAGGCTCACCTTGGAACGCTGATGCCACTCGGGGTGGTCGAAGAAGGTGAGGTCGTGGATGGTGACGACCCGGGGAACGGTGGCCCGCTCGGGCATGGTGTAGTGCGGGCTGTGGTGGACCTCGACCCCCAAGCGGGACAGCAGCTGGGGCTGGCGGGTCTGTTCCCAGGCCAGTCGAGCCGGCCGATGGCCCGGCGCCAGGCTCTCCACGGTCGCCGCCGGAGCCAGCTCCCGCCAGCGCTCGTCATCATTGGCCCGGCTCACCAGGGCCAGGTCCACGTCGTCGCGGGTGGCCAGGGCGGCGGCCAGATCCAAGGTGTAGCGACCGGCGCCCATGGGCCGGGTCGGGACAGCGGTGACATCCAGGCTCAACCGCAGCCGATCCCCCGCACCTTCACCAGCCGCCGTGCTCATGCGACTCTCTCCCACAGCTCGACATGGCGACGAGCGGCTGCCTCCCACGTCAGCCCGGCCGCCCGTGCCCGACCAGACGACACCAGCTCGGCCCTGACCTCCTCGTCAGTGGCCGCTACCACCAGGGCCTCGGCAATGGCAGCTACGTTGCGAGGATCGACCTCCAGGGCGGCTCCCCCGGTGCTGGGCATGGGACTGGCCACCACCGGTGTCCCGGCCGCCATGGCCTCCACCGGGGGCAGTCCCCACCCCTCGGCCAACGGTACGTAGACCAGGCAACGACTCCCAGCGTAAAGACCGGCCAGGACGCCGTCCTCGACCTTCCCGGTCCTTACTACTCCCTGATTGTCGGCCGCGGCACTCGATCCAGAGCCGTTGGTGGCGGCGGAAACGGCAGTCGGATCCGAGCCCCAGCCCGGCGGCCCGACCACCAGGAGCGGCCACGGGCCCGGCAGGTGGGATCGGGCATGACGGTAGGCGGCCAGCACCACCTCCAGGTTCTTTCGGGGTTCGATGGTTCCCACACTTAGAAGGTAGGGCTCCTTCACCCCGAGGCGGTCCAACAAGGCCTGAGTCCCTGCTGCGTCGGGCGCCGGAAGGTGGTCGGCGCCTTCCGCGACCACCTTGACTCGTGCCGCGTCAGCACCAGCCCTCACCAGATCGCCCGCAGTTGCCTCCGAAGGCACCACGAAGAGAGTCGCCCGGGTCAGGGCGTGAGCCAGAGCCTGCTCGTGCCAGCGTCGCCCCCTCACCGTAAAGGCGGCGGGTTGGGACCGCCACGCCAGGTCGTGCACGGTGGCCACCACCGGCTGGCCACCGCCGCGTGGAACGGCCAGCGAGACGGCGTGGACGACATCGGACCCCCTCGGCACCGCCAGCCCGGCGTCCCACGCCCGGGTGAGGAGGAACCCCGGCAGCCGGGAGGCCAGCACCGGGTGACCCAGGGCGGCCAGCGGATCGATCCCCCGAGGCGCCCGACTGGTCAGCAGCGTGACCTCGGGCCCAGCGCCGTCAAGGATGTCCAGCCCCCGGAGCAGGCCGGTGGCATAGGTGCCGATCCCGCCCGTCACGGACCGGCGCAGCTGCTCAGCCACCAACAGCACCCGCATCTGTTCAGCCCGGCGGTCCGCTCAAGCCGCGACGGGGACGCCGGCCGCGTCCCGGTACAGCTGAGCCAGGCCTGCTCCGCACGCCTCCCAGGAGAACGTCCTGACCCGGGCGGTCCCCCTGGCTACCAGGGCTTCCCTGGCTGCCCCGTCGGACAAGAGCCGGTCGATCGCACCGGCCAGCCCCTCGATGTCCCCGACGCCGACCAGCTCGGCCCCATCCCCCACCACCTCGGGAAGGGCGCCAGCTGTAGTTGCCACCACCGGTACCCCGGCGGCCATGGCCTCGAGAGGCGGGAACCCGAAGCCCTCGTATCGAGACGGATAGGCAAAGACAGCCGCACCGGCCAGGAGAAGGTCACGGGTGGCGGGGTCCACGTAGCCGACCCTGATCACGCGCTCTCGGTGGGTGGCCGCCGCCACCGCCGCTTCGAATGCCGCCGTCCCCCAGCCATCGGGACCGGCGACCACCAAACACAGGTCGCCATGGGCGCTGGCCAGCGCGTCAAAAGCCCGGACCAGACTGACCAGATCCTTGCGGGGCTCGACGGTCCCCAGGGCCAGCAGGTACGGGCCCTTGACACCCGCCACAGCCGGATCGGCGTCGATCGCCGGGGCCGTGACCGGCGCGAGAGAGTGGGTCGGTACCCCGTGGTGGATGGCCCGTACCCGCTCCGGGTCCGCCCCCAGGAGCTCCACCACCTCGTGGGCCACGAAGGCCGAGGGTGTGTGAACCCAGGCTCCCCGGTCCACGGCCCGGCGCACCAGGGAGGGGAAGACGGCCGTGGCGTGGTTGACCATCTCCGGAAAGCGGACGGTCGTCAGGTCATGAACGGTGACCACCTGGGCGGCCCGACGGGACGGAGGTACCACAAAATTGGTCCCGTGGACCACATCCAAGCGGCCCGTCCACCACTCGATGGCCGGGACGCCGGTGACCCGCCAGGCCAGGTGGGCCGGCCGGGCCGGCATGACCGCGTCGATGAACCTCACCCCTGGCGGCAGCTGGCCCCGAATTCCTCCCCGCCGTCGCCAGCTGACGGCGAAGGCGGCCACGTCGAGGTCCGAACGCATCCCCAACGCCTCCAGCGCACCGGCGCAGAAGGCACCCACCCCGGTACGCACCCCCAGGAGTGGAGTAGCGTCCAGGGCCACCACCAGACGCTCGCCAACCACTGACATGATCCGAGCCTTGCACACGGACCCGGCCTCCTGGGCATTCCGATGGTGGCAGGGTTGGCCAGCACGCTTGATCCCCACTTGTGGCAGCTGCGTATCGATGGGCAGGTCGAGGCGAAGCTGGCGTTGTCACTGGCCGACCTTCGATCGCGCTCCGAGCGGCGGACACTGGTGGCGACATTGCGATGCGCCGGCAACCGGCGCGCCGGTCTGATCGAGGTCCGAGCCATCCCCGGCGAGGACCCGTGGGGGCCAGGGGCGACGTCCACCGCCGAGTGGACAGGGGTCAGTCTGGCTGACGTGTTGACCGCCGCCGGGTTGCGACCAACCGTCGCTCACCTGGCGTTCGCCGCTCCCGACGTCTCCCAGCTGGCCCACCCCCCCCCAGCCCCAGCCCTACGGCAGTTCCATCACGGTCCAGAAGGCCCTTTCCGGAGAGGTGCTGCTGGTCTGGGAGATGAACGGCTAGCCGTTACCCAGGGTGCACGGCGGCCCGGTCCGCGTGGTCGTTCCCGGCTACATCGGAGCCCGTAGCGTGAAATGGGTACAGAAAATCACTGCTCAACCCCAACCGTCGGATAACTACTTCCAGGCCACTGCCTACCGACTGCTGCCGGCTGAGGCCGACCCGACCGCTGTCGGGCCGGGGCGACGGGTTGTCTCTGGGAGCGGTGGCGCTGAATGCCGACATCTTGCGCCCAGATGACGGCCGCAGTTGGCGACAAGCCGACCTGGACGAGCAGGTGAGCCCTACCCCATCGGTTTCGAGCGCCAGCCACCGAGCTAGCTTGGCCGGGTGATCGTGGCGCTGGCCGGGGGGGTTGGGGCGGCGCGCTTCCTGCAAGGGCTGGTTCGGGTGGTGGCCCCCGAGCAGGTCTGTGTGGTGGTCAATACGGGCGACGACACCATCCTGCACGGCCTGCACGTCAGCCCCGACCTGGACACTGTGACGTACACCCTGGCCGGGTCGATCAACCCGGAGACCGGCTGGGGTCTGGCTGGCGACAGCTGGTGGGCCATGGGGGCCCTGGACCGCTATGGCGGGCCCACGTGGTTTCGCCTGGGTGACCGCGACCTGGCCACCCATCTGTACCGCACCCGCCGTCTGAACGAGGGGGCCACCCTTTCCGCGGTGGCCGACGAGGTGGCTCGGGCCTGGGGGGTGCGGGCCTGGCTGCTACCCATGTCTGACGACCCGGTGCGCACCCATCTGAGCCTGACCGGAGGACCAGAGGTGGGTTTCCAGGAGTATTTCGTCAAGCTCCGCCACGCCGCCCCGGTCGATGCCGTCCGCTTCGCCGGGGCCGGGGAGGCCCGACCGGCGCCAGGCCTGCTGGAAGCCATTGCCGGCGCCCAGTCCATCGTGGTCTGCCCTTCCAACCCCATCTTGTCCATCGGACCCATACTGGCCGTCCCTGGCCTGAGGGACGCCCTGAGCGAGCGCCGGGCGGCCACCGTGGCGGTATCGCCCATCGTGGCCGGGGCTGCACTGCGGGGACCAGCTGACCGCCTCATGGCCGAGCTGGGCCACCAGGCCTCGGTCGTCGGGGTGGCCCGCCTGTATGCGCCGTGGGTGTCGACGCTGGTGGTCGACCAGTCCGATGCATCCATGGCCGGCGCGATCGAGACTGAGGGCATGCGGTGCCTCGTCGCTCCCAGCATCATGACGTCAGTCGGTGCGGCCGCCGATCTGGCCCGGGTCACGCTGTCCGCCGTCGCGGCCCCCAGTTGACACTGCCCGGTCCTGCCTCGGGTGGACTGGTCATCTTCCCGGTCCTAGACATGCCCGAGGTCGAGCCGGGTGACGTGCTGGCCGCCCTCATTGCCGAGCGGGTCGAGCTGGCCGACGGTGACGTGGTGGTGGTCACCCAAAAAGCGGTCTCCAAGGCCGAGGGTCGCCTGGTCCCGCTCAATCCCGGTGCCACCGGGGGCCGCCAGTTGGTGGACGACGAGGCGGTGAGGGTGCTGCGCCGACGGGACGACCTGGTGATCACCGAGACCCGCCATGGCTTCGTGTGCGCCAACTCTGGGGTCGACCTGTCCAATGTCCCATTGGGTCAGGCCTGCCTGTTGCCGATCGACCCTGACCGTTCGGCCCGGCGAGTGCGAGACGGCTTGCGGGCCCTGGCCGGCGTAGAGGTGGGAGTGGTGGTATCCGACACTTTTGGTCGGGCGTGGCGCGTGGGTGTGACCGACGTGGCCATCGGCACGGCAGGCATCGCCGCGGTGGTGGACCTGCGGGGCCAGACCGACACCCAGGGCCGTCCCCTGGTAGCCACCGAGGTCTGTGTGGCTGACGAGCTGGCGGGGGCGGCCGAGCTGGTCATGGGCAAGTCCCGGGGCCTACCGGCGGCCGTGGTCAGAGGGGTCGACCCGGCCTGGCTGCGGGAGTCGTCGGTGGCGGCCGAGGTCGTGCGTCCCCACGGCCAGGATCTGTTCCGCTAGGCATGCTGGCCGGGTCCGGCGCGCCAACGAGCTTGGGGGGCGCTACGGGTGGTCGCGTAGGTGGTGCAGCACGGCGGCCGTGCCCTCGGCCAGCGACGTCCACGGCTTCCATCCCAGGTGG
Organism: Acidimicrobiales bacterium; assembly: GCA_003244275.1. Taxonomy (GTDB): domain Bacteria; phylum Actinomycetota; class Acidimicrobiia; order Acidimicrobiales; family QHCF01; genus QHCF01. The sequence goes on along the minus strand of QHCF01000065.1, from coordinate 840 downwards.
ATGGCGGCCCGGCTGGCGTCCAGGCACGAGCGCGCCAGCTCTCCCGGGCGAGCCTGGGCATGCACCGGTCGGCGGTCGACGCCCGCCGCCTCCGCCATGGTCTGATGAAGATCGGCCACCGAGGTCTCCACCCCGGTGCCCACGTTGACCACCAGGCCCCCGCCCTTCTCGGCCGCCCTGGTGAAGGCGTCGACCACGTCGTCCACGAAAACGAAGTCCCGGGTCTGAGCCCCGGTGCCGTAGATCGTGCACGCCTCCCCGGACAACAGGTGCCCGGCGAAGATGGCCACCACACCCGCTTCGCCGTGGGGGTTCTGGCGAGGCCCGTACACATTGGCCAGCGCCAACGCGCAGAACTCCAGCTGGTAAAGCTCGCGGTAGGCGACCAGGTAGTCCACGACGGCCTTCTTGGCGACACCGTAGGGCGAGAGTGGGCGATGAGGGTACGACTCCCGAAGCGGCAATTTCGATGAAGGTGGGTCGCCGTAAAGGGTGCCTCCACTGGCCGCGAACACAATGCGAGATGCTCCAGCCGCCCTGGCCGCCTCCATCACCATGACACTTCCCAGCACGTTGACGTCGGCATCGAATACCGGCTTTGCCACCGACACCCTCACGTCAGCCTGGGCCGCCAGGTGGAAGACCACCTCCGGGCGGCGCAGGGCCATCAGCTCGGTCAGTTCGGGGGAGCGGATGTCCAGGTGATGGAAGGTGAGGTTGACCGACCGATCGGCCCGGGCGTCGGCCAGGTTGGCCAGCGAGCCGGTCGACAGGTCGTCGACCACGTCGACCCGGTGACCTTCGGCCAGCAGCCGCTCGACCAGGGCGGAACCGATGAAG
>QHCF01000066.1:2302-4452 GCA_003244275.1 Acidimicrobiales bacterium | reverse complement strand
CCGGCTGGCGCACCGGCCGGGGGCTGACCGGCCGGCGTGCCTGGCAAACCCGGGCCGGGGCGACGATCGCCGGGATGGCTCTGGCCCTAGCTGGCGGGTGCACCTCGGCCCACAACTCGCTCGGCACCGGTTCCAGCCCCTGCTTCTCGGCGCTGCCAGTCGCCGAGGCCGCCGTGCACCACCAGGGCGCCTTGCTCGGGCTGCGGCGCCTCCCGGTACCCAAGCTCGGTGACCGCCTGTCCCACCAGGTGGGCCCAGTGACACCCGGCGAGCTGGTGTGCGTGGCCGCCTTCCGAGGCGAGTACCGGCCCGGATCAGTGGACCACGAGGTGCGCCCGATGGCGGGACGTTACGCTACCGTCGTGGTCACCAGCCGGGCCAGCACCCAGATGGTGGCGGCGACATTCGTCTCCGACCGGCTTCCCCTCCGGTTCCGCCACCTCTGAGCGAGATCCACCGTCACCGAGGCGGGAACTGGGCCGCGGACAGACGACGGCCCGCCGGCCCAAGGTTCAGCTGGCTCTCTCCTCTGGCTGAACCGCCTCGGCCTGAGACCCGGACCGCGCCGCGCTTCGGCTGGAGCGGGCTCGGGTCTGCTGGTCGAGGATGACCTTGCGCAGGCGGATGGCACTGGGGGTGACCTCCACGCACTCGTCGGCCGCGATGTGCTCGAGGGCCGCCTCCAATCCCAGGCGGTGGGGCGGAGCGAGCCTCACCAGCTCCTCGGAGGTGGAGGAGCGCATGTTGGTGAGCTTGCGCTCCTTGGTCGGGTTGACGTCCATGTCCTCGCCGCGGTTGTTCTGACCCACGATCATGCCCTCGTAGACCATCTCGGTCGGGCCCACGAACATGGTCCCCCGCTCCTGGAGGTTGGTCAGGGCATAGTTGGTCACCATCCCGCGGCGGTCGGCCACCAGGCTCCCATTGGCCCTCACCCGCAGCTCGCCCTGCCAGGGGCCCCACCGCTCAAAGGCGTGGTGGGCGATGATCGTTCCCCGGGTCTGGGTCAGCAACTCGGTCCGCACGCCGAGCAGGCCCCGGGCCGGCACCAGCCAGTCCATGCGGACCCATCCCGTGCCGTGGTTGATCATCTGGTCCATCCGGGCCTTGCGGGGTGCCAGCACCTGGGCCACTGCCCCGAGGTGCTCCTCGGGAACGTCGACCACCAGGCGCTCGACCGGCTCGTGCAGGACGCCGTCGATCATCCTGGTCAGGACCTGGGGCTTGCCCACTGTCAGCTCGAACCCCTCCCGGCGCAACAGCTCCACCAGCACGGCCAGGGCCAGCTCGCCTCGTCCCTGGACCTCCCAGGTGTCGGGCCGCACGGTGGGTAGCACCCGAATGGAGACGTTGCCCACCAGCTCGGCGGCCAGGCGTCCCTCCAGCTGACGGGCAGTCAGTTTGGTGCCGGACTGGCCGGCCAGGGTGGACGTGTTGATGCCGATGGTCACTGAGAGGCTGGGCTCGTCGACCCGCAACAGGGGCAAGGGGCGGGGATCATCGATGTCGGCCAAGGTCTCGCCGATGGTCACCTCGGCCAAGCCGGCCACCGCCACGATCTCGCCCGGTCCGGCCTCGTCTGCCGGCTCGCGCTCCAGGGCCTGGGTCAGGTAGAGCTCGGTCACCTTGGCTGTCTCGATCGAGCCGTCCCGACGACACCAGGCCACCGACTGGCCCTTGCGCAGGTTCCCCTGCACGACCCGGCACAGGGCCAGGCGACCGACGTAAGGCGAGGCGTCGAGGTTGGTGACCAGGGCCTGCAGGGGATGCCCCTCCTCGTAGGCGGGGGCCGGCACGGTCGACAGGAGCAGCTCGAAGAGTGGCACCAGGCTGGTACCGGGCACAGACGCATCATCGCTGGCCCATCCGGCTCGAGCACAGCAGTACACGATGGGGAAGTCGATCTGAGACTCGTCGGCGTCGAGGTCGAGGAACAGCTCGTAAATCTCGTCGACCACCTCGGCCACCCGGGCGTCGGGGCGGTCCACCTTGTTCACGGCCACCACCACCGGCAGGCGCGCCTCCAGGGCCTTGCCCAGAACGAAACGGGTCTGAGGTCGGGGGCCCTCGGCCGCATCTACCAGCAACAATACCCCGTCCACCATGGCCAGGCCCCGCTCCACCTCTCCGCCGAAGTCGGCGTGGCCGGG
>QHCF01000066.1:0-2238 GCA_003244275.1 Acidimicrobiales bacterium | reverse complement strand
ATGCCCTTCTCCCGCTCGAGGTCGGTGGAGTCGAGCACCCGGTCGGCCACCACCTGGTTGTCCCGAAACGCCCCCGACTGGCGCAGCATGGCATCCACAAGTGTGGTTTTACCGTGGTCTACGTGGGCGATGATGGCCACGTTGCGCAGGTCCTGGCGCGTGGGCATAAGATCCTTTTCGAAATAGAGCGATGGCGGCACCGAGCGGGTCGCCCACCTACAGTCTACCGGTGCGGGCCGAGCACAAAACTACTTGGGCGGCCGAGGACCATTAAGTTGTTGGCGCTACTCGTAAATGCACGGTCGCCCTCCAAGTAGTTTTCTTTCGGCCCGACGGGTCAGGTGGCGTCGGTACGCCGGGGCCGACGCTCCAGGCGGCGCAGCTCGACCTCGACATCGTCCCATGTCAGGGGGTCCGGATCGATCCCCGCCTCCTCTGCCTGCTGAGCCTTGACCAGGATGGCCCCCGCCGCTCCCCACAGGATGGCGATACCGAGGACCTTGGCCGCCACGCCGGCCAGTTGCTGGTCGGCCACCGGCGACAGGCCCAGGGCGGCAGTCCGGGCGAAGGCCGGGTACAGGGAGTGCTTGGAGAAGATAAGGACCAGGGCCGGGAAGTTGGGCAGCAGGGATTGGACGAAGAGGTAGCCGGCACGCCCCACCGTCGACAGATGACGGTGGCCGGGCACTACCCGCAGAACGGGCAGCCACATGACCGTACCGGCAATTCCCAGGCCCACCAGGACCCCGGCCACGACCCAGCTCGATGCCGCCTCGGCGTCCACCACAGGTGGAAGTAGGGCGCCGACGGCCGCCACCGTGAACACGACCGAGGCCACCACCGGGTTGGCCAGCCGTCGCAGGAAGGCTTCCACCGGCGGCGGCTGGGTGCCCATTGCGATCAGCCAGCGGGGGAGCCCGAGCAGGATCAGCGGCGGTATCACCAGGAGGAGCAGGATCTGCTGGACCAGGTGAGCCAGCAGGAGCCAATGACGGGCCAGATCAGCGACCGGCCAAGTCACGGTGATGGCCAATACCCCCACGCCGGCGCCAAAGCACCCCAGCTGGGCTGGGGTCGCCCGCCGCCCGGGCGGCCCCAGCCTGCGCAGGATCAGGAAGTAGCCCCCCGCCAGGGACACCACCGCTACCCATCCACCGAGGTGCGCATGCCAGTGCCAGGGGGAACCGGTGGCCATGGCCAGTAAATCGCTCACGACCCCGGCTGGCCTTCCGTCACTCCCCCAGGGGGACGAGCGGTCTACGCTCGCGGCGATGGAAAGGCTGGACCGCGTGGAGCGGCTGACCAATCTGGTGCTGGTGCTGCTGGACACTCCCCGGCCGCTCACCCTGGTGGAGATCGCCGGTGAGGTCGCTGGCTACCCGAACGGGGTCCAGGCGGCCCGCCAGGCATTCGAACGCGACAAACGGGTGCTTCGCGAAGAGGGGATCGCCATCACCATGGAGACCCTGCCCGGCGAGGATGGGATCGGCTATCGCATCCGAGCGGATGACTACTACCTGCCGGAGCTCCGTCTGAGGCCTGACGAACAGGTAGCTCTCAACCTGGCCGTGGCCGGGGTTCACCTCGATGATGCTAGCGGCCAGGCGGCGCTGGTGAAGCTCGGACTGACCGAGGGGAACCAGGCTTCGGCGATGGCCACCCTGCCGTCACTGCCCCAGTTGGCGCCGTTGCACCGGGCCATGCAGGGGCACTGCCTGGTGACCTTCCCCTACGCCGGCCCGCGCGGTACAGGGACACGGGAGGTCGAGCCGTACGGGCTGCTCTTTCGCAAGGGCTTCTGGTACCTGGTGGGGCGGGACCGTCAACGCGGCGCTCTGCGGACCTTCCGGGTCGATCGCATGGAGGCGGAGCCGAGCGTGGGTCCGCCGGGCACCTTCGAGCCCCCAGCCGAGTTCGACCCCTCTGCCTCCCTGGAGGAGCCGTGGCGGCTCGGCGGGGGCCCGACGCTGGTCGCCCAGGTGTCAATTGACCCGTTGCTGGCGCACCAGGTGGTGGCCGAGCTGGGTGAGGAGGCAGTGGTCGATCGGGCGGCGGACGGCTCGGTCCTGATCGGGCTGGAGGTCACCAACGTAGAGGCCTTCCGCTCATGGGCGCTCGGCCTGCTCGACCACGCCGTGGTGCTTGGCCCCCCGGAGCTGCGCCAGGCCATGATCACCTGGCTGGAGGAGGTGGCCACCAGCGGTGGCGGTGGCGGAACGGCATCCGGCGGGGGGCGGA
>QHCF01000030.1 GCA_003244275.1 Acidimicrobiales bacterium | reverse complement strand
GCGGCCCGGGCCGCCGCGGACAGCGGTGCCCGGCCCAGGTTGGTGTGCAGCAGCACGCCGGTGGCATTGATCACCGGACGAAGCAGCGCCCGGCCAACCGACTCGGCCACCGCCCGAGCCGAGGCCGGATCGCCGGAGGCGATTGCCTGACGGGCGGCATCTACCAGCAACGGGTGAGGTAGACCGGTGTCGGCCAGGCTCCGGGCCAGCGAGTCGACCGAGGGCGGCCTCACCGCCTGGAGCATAGGTGCCGCGTCGCTCTTCCCCCGCCCCGCCTCCTGGGCGGGGCCATGCCAGGATGGGGGCGAATGTGGTCCGCAATTCGCATCGCTGCCGGTGCCGTGCTGGGTGTGATTGGCGCACCCATAGTGGCCGTCTCGGTGGTGGTGGCTGCCTTCGTCTACCTACCGCTGCCGGCTGCGCTGCCGCCCCCCAACGTGACGCCAGCATCCCAGGTCAGCACCGTCTATGACGCCGCCGGTAACGAGATTGGCGAATTCCGCCCGGTCGGCCAGAACATCCCTGTGCGGATATCGGACATTCCCACCGTGCTCAAGCAAGCAGTGGTCTCCTCCGAGGACCGCAACTTCTACCACGAGGGTGGAGTCTCCTTTGGGGGCACCCTCCGGGCGGCGTGGGCCGATGTCACCAACGGCAAGACGGTCCAGGGTGGATCCACCATCACCCAGCAGTACGTGAAGAACGCCTACACCAACGGCCGTCGCACGCTGACCCGCAAGCTGCGGGAGGCTGTGCTGGCTACTCAGCTGAGTCGTAGCGCCTCCAAGGATCAGGTCATGTATGACTATCTGTCGACCGTCTACTTCGGCGAAGGTGCATACGGGGCAGGAGCGGCGGCCGAGGAGTATTTTCGCATCCCGGTCAGCCAGCTCGATGCATCCCAGGCCGCCCTGCTGGTCGGGCTCATCCCGGCTCCCAGTGACTACGACCCCCTGGTCAGCCTGGCCCAGGGAGAGCAACGCCGAGAGCTGGTGCTGGGCGAGATGCTCGCCCAGCACTACCTCGATCAGGGCCAGTACCAGGTGGCTATGGCAGAAGCCGTCACCCTGCCGGAGGGGGTGAAGAAGGGTCTTCCACAGACGGTCGTCTACCCGCCGCAGCAGCAGGCGCCCAAGTATCCATACTTCTTCGACTACGTGAGGCGTTATCTGCTCACCAAGCTGGGGCCCGATCAGCTCTACAAGGGAGGGCTGCGAATCCAGACGACCCTTGATCCGGCACTGCAGGCTGACGCTCAGGGACGGATTACGAGCGAACTGGCCGGCACCTCTCCCCCCCTTGACATGACGTTGGTCTCAGTGGAGCCGGCCACCGGTTACGTGAAGAGCCTCATTGGCGGACGGAACTTTGCCGCCTCCCAGGTCAACATTGCGCTTGGAGGGTGTCCACAGGATCTGTCCTCCGACCCGGCTGCCGAGGTCGAGGTGAAGGCCACCTGCTGGAACGGCCAGACGGTCGCCGGCGGAGGCGGCGGGTTGCAGGCAGGTTCGGCCTTCAAGCCCTTCACCCTGGCTGCCGCCCTGTCCGAGGGCATCCTGCCCAGTCGGGTCTACTCCGCTCCCAACGTGTTCCAGGTCCCTGGTTGTACGGGGAGCAAGTGCACCATTCACAACGCCGAAGGCGGTGGCCAGGGCCCAGTAAACGTCGCCACTGCCACTTGGTTGTCGATCAACACCGTTTACGCCCAGATCATCCGGGACGCCGGGGTGGCCAAGGTAGCGGAGATGGCCAAGAAGCTGGGCATCACCAGCGCCTGGTACAGCCCCAAGTACCAGGGTCTCACCTACACCCTGGGCGTGGTCGGAGTCTCTCCCCTGGACATGGCCTCGGCCTACTCCACCTTCGCCAATCATGGTCTGCGTATAGGCCCGTCGCCGATAGTGCGGGTGGTGGGGCCCTCGGGCAAGGCCATCATCGACAACACTCACCCGCACGGGACCCAGGTGATCAGCAAGGCCATCGCCGACAATGTGACCGACATCCTGACTGGGGTGATCCAACACGGCACGGGGTACCCCAATGCCGTCCTCAAGGGCCGCCCGGCCGCTGGCAAGACCGGAACCACCGAGGGGTTTCATGACGCCTGGTTCGTGGGCTACACGCCGTCTCTGTCCACCGCCGTGCAGATGGGATTCTCGGACTTCGAGTTCAAGCACGCGCTGACCGGTATCAAGGGGGTGGGCCAGGTCTTCGGTGGCACGATCCCGGCCCAGGTCTGGCACGACTACATGTCCCAGGCTCTGCAGGGGGTGCCGGTCACTGCCTTTGATCAACCGCCTCCGCTCAGTGTGCCACCCGATGTCCTGGCCCTCCAGCAGCGCCACGGCATCAACCCCGGTGACCAGCTCATGCCGGCGCCCACCGGCTCGGGCGGCCCCTACATCTATGGGCCCTCCGCTCCCAACGCCCCGACACCGCCGGCTGCCGCCACCCCCGGCCCGGTCCCGGCCAGCCCAGCGCCTTCATCCACCGCCACAACCGCCAGTACCATGCCAGGATCTCGCGCTGGTACCACCACCACAACCTCCCTAAGTCCAGTGTTCGGTCATTGAGCCTGGGGCAGCGACGTCCGAGAGAGCGGTTGCTCTCAGGCCGAGGGTGGGCCGGCCTGGGGGGTGCCACCAGGGCACTTGAGGACCTGGGTGCAGGCCGCCTGGATGGGAATGCCGAAGTAGATGCCCGTCGACGGGAAACCCAGCGGACTGTAATTGAGCGATGCGATGCCCACGATCTTGTCGCTGGCATCCAGGAGTGGCCCTCCCTGGAAGGAGGGGCCAATTGGGACGTCGTTCTGAATCAGGTTGGTTGCTGCATCGTTGACCTGGCCGGGGCTGACTGAGCCGCCGTTGGAGCCCTCTCCCGAGATGGCGAAGAGCTGCTCGCCGATGGTCGCCGTGGAGGTGGAGAAGGTCAGGGTTGGCAGGTTCCCCATGTTGAGCTTGAGCAGAGCCAGGTCGCTCCCCTGCTGCCAGTTGTAGAGAGTGGCGGGCGTGTCGGTGTTGTTCTTGCGGACATAGATGGTGGGGCCGGGGGTGTGAGTCGCCGCCTGAATGGTGCTGTAGGAGGTGAGCAGGAGGGTCTGGCCGCTGTCTGACGCCACCGCCACGGCCGATCCAACCGAGGGTGCGCCGTCGGGGCCGAGGGTGTGGACGAACCAGACCGCCGGGGATGCCTTGCGCAGCACATTGCTGAGGGCGCCCCCACCCCCACCATTCTTGACCAGTGGCTCGAGAGCCTTGGCGATGCCATTCTGGGCGTTGGTGCTGTCGGCCTGGATGGTGGACAGGGCGGTGCCGTAGCGCTTGTCGAAACCGTTGATGAACGAACTGACCCGGCTCTCGGTGGTGGTCTGGCGATACTGGTAGTACGCGTAGAGGATCGTGCCGCTCAAGGCCGCACCGATGGCCGCTGCCACCAGCAGGGCAGCCACACCGACCACCGATCGAGGAAGGATGTTGCCGTACCCTTGGTTTGAGCGTGCCATTGCCCCTGAGGGTACTCCGCTGGCTCAACCGTCCTCGATCAACCGTCCTCGATCGGGGCGTTCCCATCCAGTGCGGCCTCGACCCGACCGAGCAGCCGGGCGGTGCATCCGGTCATCTCCACCAGCGGGATGATCTCGGTGACCAGGCGCTCGGCCAGAGTGGCGAAAGCAGCGGCCACCGGTCCCTCGCCGCCCAGAGCCACGGGCACGCCGGAGTCGCCTCCCGCCGCAACGGCTGGATCAAG
>QHCF01000188.1 GCA_003244275.1 Acidimicrobiales bacterium | reverse complement strand
GTGGCGGTGGCGCGCGGGGGCCTCGACGTGGGCTGATGGCGCGGCAAAGACGGTTGCCTCGTCGTGGTCGTGGACCTCGGCTGGCGAGTGGACATGATCGTGGACAACCTCGAGCGGTTCGAACCCTGACCGTCGGGAACGAGCCCAGTTCACGCCACGCCTCACACCCGAGAACACGAGCATCCACCGGCTTCGCATGCGGAAGTCTCTTCCGTGCTTGGCCAGGGCGTAGAAGACGTATACGCCCAGCACGATGAGCGTTGTGCCCACCAGGCGCTCCATCACCGTGTCCACCGAGGCGGGCAGCTGGGCCGCGGCCACGATGGCAGCGAAGCCCAGGGCGAACACCACCAAGGCGTGGCCCAGGGCATAAAGGGTGGCGAAGAACATCGAGCGCCGGCTGTCGTCCTGCGAGCTGGTGATGTCGGTGAGAGCGGCGATGTGGTCCCAGTCGATGCCGTGGCGGAACCCGAACCCGAAGGTGGTGAGCACCAGGCCGACATGGAATGCCTTGTTGGCACCAACCTCTCCCAGCACATTCGACATGCAGTGCCCTCCCCGGTCAGCGAACCCCTACCACCCTAGATGCAACCAGGCCGCAATAGCTGTCAATCGCCCACTGCTCAGATCGGGGGCCAGCCCAATCCTGCGAACCAGCGCTGGAGAGGGCGGAAGAGCGCCACCCATTGGCCACTGACGTATCCCAACCCGACCACCACCAGCAGCACGCCACCGGCGCGCTCGATGGCCCGGCCATGGCGGCGCAACCAGCCGAGGGAGCGGCCGAGGCGTTGGTAGCCGACGGCGATGGCCACGAACGGCACCCCCAGCCCCATGGAGTACAGGGCCAGGAGAGCTCCTCCGCCCAGCGCCGAGCCCGATGACGCCGCCAGCGCGAGGATGGCGGCCAGCACGGGGCCGATGCACGGCGTCCACCCGGCGGCGAAAGCCATGCCTAGCGGCAGGGCGCCGAGCCTTCCCCTGGGCAGCCGGTGGGGATCGAGGCGCAGCTCTCGTTGCAGCCATCCCCGGGGGATGACCCCGAGGGCGGCCAGGCCCATGGCCAGGATGAACACCCCCGCCACCCGGGTGATCGCCGGCAGGTTGCGCAGCAACGCGGTGCCCACAACAGACGCGGTGAGCCCGAGGATGGTGAAGACGATGGTGAAGCCGGCGACGAACAGCAACGACGACTGCAGTGCCAGCCGCCGGGCATCAGCCTGCGGGAGCTCACCCACCGGCAACGACGAGACGTAGGACACGTAGCTCGGGATGAGGGGAAGACAGCACGGGCTGGTGATGGAAACCAGCCCGGCCAGCACAGCCAGAACAGGCAGCGCCACAGTGCTCATGCTGGCATGCAGCGGCTCAGCAGCACGGCGAGCGGCCCGAGCTGGGCACCCTGGGTGGCCAGCGCGCCCAAGGAAGCCACTACCAGACCCACCATCGGCAGGCAGACCGCAAGGGCGGGGCGCAGTGACCTGGTGGGCGGCGGCGCCTCCAGGGCCTGGATGCGCTCCAGGGTCGTGGCCGCCGCACCGAAGGCAGCAAGGTCCTCGGAGACCTGGGCGTAGCAGACGTCGATGAGCGCCTGCCCGACGCATCGGCGGTCGCCGGCGGCCGCGGCGTCCTCGTCGGACCAGCGTTCAAGGCCAGCTCGCAGGGCCACCGAGCTGGCCCCGGTGCCGGGCGACAGGGAAAAGGCTCGGCTGACGACGGCCGCCAGCCGCAAGTACCGGTCGTGGTGGTGGTCGAGGTGTGAACGCTCGTGGGCCACCACGGCGTCGAGATGGCTGGGAGGCAGGGTGTCGGCCAGCCCCTGGGAGATGACCACCTGTGCGGGCCGGCCCGCGACGCTGAGCGCGAACATCCGATCCGAGGGCAGGATCACCAGCTCCCATCCGTCGAAGCGACGATGCCGGCCCAACCAGGGTTCTATCCGGCCGAGGTGCTCTGATCGGCGGGCGCCGTTCCAGGCCCGCCGCCGGGCGACGAGGGTCCACGCGAGGAGGCCGGTAGCTGTCCAGCCCACCACAGGCCCGCCCCGGGGAGCCAGCGGGCCGAGCGCCCGCGAGCAGGCCGCGGCCAGCGCTGAGCCGTGGGCGGCGCCGAGGACCGCCGGGAGGGCAGTGATCGCCAGGGCCGCCTCCAGTGCCAGGCCTCCGAGCACTAGGGACAGCGCCGCCAGGCGCGACCAGTCCTGAGGAGGCAGGTGCCGCCCCCACCGCCGGGCCCGGCCAGGCAGTGCCAGCAGACCCGCCCCTCCGAGCATCACCACCAGAATCACCGGGGTCGTCTCCTGGCCGAAAGCAGGCGCCGGAGCTCGGCCCGGTCGTGGTCGGGAAGGGTCTCGACGAAATGGTTGAGAACCCCGCTGCGATCAGCCAGGCCGGCCAGGACCTCACCCATCCGGCGGGCGGCGTCCTCGTCACGCGTCATCACGGGCTGGTAGGAGAAGGCCCTGCCGCTCCGGCGCCGCTCCAGGCGGCCCTTCTGCCAGAGGCGCACGAGGATCGTCATCACCGTGGTATAGGCCACCGGGTGCACCGGCGAGATCCGGTCGTGCACCTCGCCCGCCGTCTGCCAGTGGCCGGTATCCCAAAGCACCCCCATGACCGCAGCCTCGAGCTCACCCATCGCCAGGCGGCGCAGCTGGTTCATCGTCGCCGACCCTACGGCGCGCGGAGCACCGCGAGCTACTCGGTGTCGTAGTCTGAGACCTGTCATGCCGCCGATGTCTCGCCGCGAGTTCCTGGTCTTCTCCGGCGCGGCCACCGCCGCCCTGAGCGCCTGTGCCAAGTCGCCGGCGGCGATCAAAGCGGGCGATGCCGCGGTGGCCGCCGCCGAACGCAGGCGCCGCAATCCTCAGGCGCCGGTGAGGGAGGTGTCGCTCACGGCAGGCAGGGTCAGCCTCGACACCGGCCGCGGGTCGGTGACCACCTGGGGCTACAACGGCACGGTGCCCGGACCCGAGATCAGGCTCACCAAGGGTGACGTCCTCCGGGCTTGGCTCACCAACCAGCTCCCTGAGCCCACCTCCATCCACTGGCACGGCCTGGCCATACGCAACGACATGGACGGTGTTCCCGGCACCACCCAAAAAGACATCGCGCCGGGCGCCACCTTCACC
>QHCF01000239.1:486-2711 GCA_003244275.1 Acidimicrobiales bacterium | reverse complement strand
ACGATCCCCCGCGAGCTGCAGGCCATGCAGGCCGATCGTGACGCCCTGCACCGGCGCCAGGCTGGCCTGGAAGACAACGTCTTGGAGGCGATGGGCGAGCGAGAACCGCTCGACGAGGAGGTGGCGAGGTTGGAGGAGGAGCGACGCCGGCTCGACGTCGAGGGGTCCCGTCTGCGCGCCGCCGTGGCCGAAGCACAGACCGCCATCGATGCCGACCTGGCCGCCAACGAGGCGCAGCGGGCGGCGGCGGCCAGCGCCGTACCCACCGAGCTGTCCAGTCTTTACGAGCGGCTCAGGGCCCGCCACGGTGGGGTGGGTGCCGCTGCCCTGGTGGGCGCTCGCTGTGGGGGATGCCACCTCAGCCTTCCTGCCACCGAGGTCGACCGCATCCGCAGGGAGCCACCCGACACCCTGCTTACCTGCGACCAGTGCGGCCGCATCCTGGTCCGTCCCTGACCGGTGGTCCTGTGGCCGGCCGCCATGGCCCTGGTCTCGGTGTGGCTGGTCTTCCGTGATCCCGCCATCGACCACCGGGTGGTCGTGCTGGGAGCAGTGCTGCCCGACGTAGTAGACGGCCCTTTCGGTGGCGCCGGGGTGATGCACACCCTCGCGTTCAGCGTCGTGGCCCTGGGCGTCGTCATGGTGGCCACCACCCATCGGAGGACGGCCCGGCGGCGCTGGATCTTCCTGCCCGTCGGCACCTTCTTGCACCTGGTCTTCGACGGTATGTGGGCCCGCACGACGACGTTTTGGTGGCCGGCGTTCGGTTGGTCCCTGGGCGGTCGTCTGCCTGCCCTCGACCGGGGCGCTGCGGTCCTGGTCTCCGAGGAGGTTGTCGGCGTCTTGGTCCTGGCCTGGTGCTGGGCGCGCTTCGGTCTAGGCGACCGCGAGGTCAGGGCCACCTTCTGGCGCACCGGCCGGTTGCCGCGCGGCCTGGTTGCCTGAGATGCTCGTCCTCGTGCGTCACGGCCGCACCGACGCCAATGCCGCCCACCTCCTCCAGGGCCGCCTCGATCTTCCCCTCGATGCCCAGGGGCGTAGACAGGCCGAGCTGCTGGCCGCCGCGGGCGTTGCCCGAGAGGCCGATCTGGTGGTCTGCAGCCCTCTACGCCGAGCCCGGGAGACGGCTGCCCTGTTGAGCGCCGAGGTCGTAATCGACGAGCGTTGGGTGGAGGTGGACTACGGAGAGCTCGACGGCCGCCCCGTCGCCGACGCCTGGGCCCCTCTGTGGCAGCGTTGGCGAGCCGACCCCGGGTACGCCCCACCCGGGGGCGAGTCGCTGGCTGCCGTCGGGCGACGAGTGAGGGCGGCGTGCGAGGAGCTACGCCAGCGGGCCACGAGTGGCGACGTGGTGGTAGTGACCCATGTGTCGCCCATCAAGGCGGCCGTCACGTGGGCGCTGAGTGTGCCCGATGCAGTCGCCTCCCAGCTCTTCCTCGACGTCGCCTCGGTGAGCCGGATCACCATGGGCGACCAGGGCCCGATGGTGCACTCGTTGAACGAGACGTGGCACCTGGCCTGACGGCACCTACCCCTGGCGCGCTTGGAAGAGGTGGTAGAGCAGGATTAGCTGGGCCTGAGCCAACGGCTCGCTGCGCACTCCGTTGTCGATGGTGCCCAACGATTCCGGCACCCCTTCGTCGACGCCCAGCTCCTTCCAGATCTCCTCTTCGACCTCCCGGGTTATCTCCCGATCGGCGTAGGAGTGGATGTGCAGGGAGTCGACGGGCTTGCCGTCCTCGTCGCGCGAGAGCTTGAGGTGCATAGCCTCGCGGTGGTCGTCGGTGAGGATCTTGGACAGCTCGGGGTGGGAGATGGTGGGGCGTAGCAGGATGGTGGCACTGAGCGGCTCGTCCTCGCCGCGCTCCCGTCCCTCTATGGGCTCGAAGCGGATGACGATGTCGGCGTTCGCCCGCTGGGGCCGGATGAACTCGGCCGACTCGGGCTCCCGCTTCTCCATCTCCTTGCGGACCTGGTCCTCCTGGTAGCCCCGCTTGCCCGTGTCTCGGCTCAGCTTCCACTGGAAGCGGATCTCCTCGGGGGGGTCGAGGTACACCGTGGCATCGAAGCAAGCCCGCGACACCCTGGAGTGCAGGGGCAGCAGGCCTTCGATGATCACGAACTCCCGAGGCTCCACCAGCTCGGGACGCCCCAGGGTGCCCTCGGAGTGGTTGTAGACCGGCTTGAGGATGGGATGACCCATGGCGAGCAGCTGGAGATGCTGC
>QHCF01000239.1:0-355 GCA_003244275.1 Acidimicrobiales bacterium | reverse complement strand
GTCGCCGGCAATGGCCAGCATGATCGGCCGCGACGGCCCGTTGGCCTGGCTGCCCCGCCACGCTCGCTGGATGGTGATGGGCTTGTCGGCCACGAGTGACTCCTCGGATCCTGCACTTTCGGGGGCTTCGGCCGGGTTCGACCCCCGCGGGGGTATGGCAGCAGCGAAGCTGGGGAGATACCGGCCGACCATCATGGCCCTAAGCGGCCTTTGGCTCCATGTCGGGCTTGTACCTGGCCGTGGTGGCCAGGCCGTTGAGCTTGGCCCGCTGGGCCAGGGCCTTCTGGCCCGAAGCGACGTTGTCGGGCTTGCCGACCCAGGCCTTGAGGGCAGGGTCCTGGAGGGCCCGGCCGTA
>QHCF01000125.1 GCA_003244275.1 Acidimicrobiales bacterium | reverse complement strand
GCCGTGGCAGATCACCTCGTTCACCGAGGTGCAAAGCGACTTGGGGTACCCGTGGTAGTTGAGGGGGCTGGGGTAGCCGCCCCGCTTGATGCACTCCTCGTGGGCCAGGGCATCCAACTCGTCAGTGGTGACGCCCGGCGCCACCGCCGCTCCCACCGCCGACAGAACCTCGGCCGCCGCCTGCCCGGCCAGCCGCATGCGGGCAATGACCTCGGGGGACTTGACGGCCTGTTCCGGCTCCGGTCGGGCCGGGCGCCCCGTCTCGGCATAGTCCGGCCGGGCCACGCCCATGGGCACGGTGCGCAACGGGCTCAGCTTTCCAGCTTGCACCCGGCCGGCGGTGGCTCGGTGGCAGCGCTTGTACTTGCGCCCGCTCCCGCACCAACACGGATCGTTGGACTGAATGGTCTGGCTCACTGCCAACAGTCAACCAGGTAGGGCACCCGGTCCATACCACCGCCTTCGGCGCGAGCGCATCGTGGGAGTGATTACTCCTAGAGTGGCAACATGGAGTATCGGGTCGAGGAGCTGGCGGCCAAGGCAGGCGTGTCGGTCGACACCCTGCGCTTCTACAAGTCCAAGGGTCTGATGCGCCAGCCCCGCCGGGTGGGCCGCATCGCCCTTTACGACAACGACGACCTGGAACGGCTACTGCACATCCGGGCCCTGCAGGCCAAGGGCTTCACCTTGGTGGTGATCGGTCGGATTCTGAGGGGAGAGATGGACGCCGTGGACGAGGCCCTGGTCGAAGCGGTGATGAGCGATCCCGACGACCAGAGCGACTCCGGGCTCGAGGAATTCCTCAGTCTGGCCGAGCTGGCCGAGCGGGCCGGAGTACCGGTGGCCCTGCTGGCGGCGCTGGAGTCCGAGAGCGTCCTCATCCCCCGCCGTCACGAGGGAGAGGCTCGTTACACAGATGCCGACCTGGCCGCCCTTCGCTCCGGCCTGCACATGCTCGAGTACGGCCTGCCGATATCCGACGTGCTCGAGTTGGCCCGCCAATACCACAGCGCCACCCGGGCGGTGGCGGAGCGGGCCGTGGCCCTTTTTGACACCCACGTGCGCCAGTCGCTGCGTCGCTCGGGGATAGCCGAGGCCGAGGCGGCCGGGCGGTTGGTGGAGGCGTTTCGCCAGCTTCTGCCGGACACCGTCACTCTCGTGGCCCACCAGTTCCGCCGGACGCTGCTGGCCGCCGCCCAGGAGCACATCGAGGCAGTGGGAGACAACGCCGAGTTGGCGGCCGTGCGAGTCGAAGCCCTGAATCGCCTGGAGTCAGCCGGGGCGGTGGGCCATTGAGAACGCGGTCTGGTGACGCGCCCCTGCCTCGGGACGACAGCCCCCTGCCTCGGGGCGAGGAGAAGGCGCGGGTGGTCACGGCCATGTTCGACATCATCGCCCCTCGCTACGACCTGGTGAACCGGATCATGACCGTGGGACTCGACGTCGGCTGGCGTCGTCGAACCGTGGCTTCTCTCGGGTTGGGGCCGGGAGCCAGCGTGATCGACCTGGCCTGTGGAACAGGGGATCTGTGCTTCGCCCTGCGCCGCCGTGGGCTTGCGCCGGTGGGAGTGGATCTGTCGGCCGGGATGCTGGCCGCCAGTCGAGGTGGGGTGCCTCTGGTCCGGGCCGACGTGTGCACCCTTCCCTTTGACGACGCCTGCTTCGACGGAGCCACCTGCGGCTTCGCCCTGCGCAACGTCGTCGACCTGGCGTCTTTCCTCGCCGAGCTGGCTCGGGTGCTGCGCCCCGGGGCCAGGATGGCCCTACTGGAGGTGGCCGAGCCCCCCAATCCCCTCCTGCGCTGGGGCCACCACACCTACTTCTCCAAGGTGGTACCCCGGATCGGAGCGGCCCTGTCCAACGGGGCGGCCTACCGCTACCTGCCCAGGTCGGTGGCCTACCTCCCCGATCCGCCCGCCCTGTTGGCCATGGTGGCCGAGGCTGGCTTCCCCGATGCTCGCCGGCAGCTGCTCACCGGCGGGATCGCCCAGCTGTTGGTGGGGACGCGATTGGTGGGGACCCGTCAATGAGGGCCGATCTGGCGGTGGCCCAAGCGCTGGTGGCCCGCACCGTGGCCCTGGACGGGGATTTCGACCTGGCCCTCGTGGCCGGGGATGACGGAGTGCTGTGGGAGCAGGACGGTGCTGGCTTCGCCGGCCGGGGGGTGGCCGCCCGGGTACCCGTGGCGCCGGGCGGCCTTGGGTCGGGTGGCCTGGCGCCGGGTGGCCTTGGGTCGGGTGGCCTTGGGTCGGCGGCCCTGGCTCAGGCCGGCGACGAGGTGTCGGCCGTGCTGGGCGACATCGAGGTGGAGGGCGATCTGGCGCCGTTGGCCTTCGGAGCTCTGCCGTTCTCGCCCTCCGTCGGTGGAGAGCTGGTCGTCCCTCAGGTCCTGGTGCGCCGGGAGGTGGACGGCTCCTGCTGGCTCACCGTCACCGGCCCGACCGGGGCACCGGTCCGGTCCGACGAGATCGAGGCGAGTCTGCGACAGGGATCGGCCGCGGTGGCGGCGGCCATTCCCGACTGGTACTCGGTCACCACCAAGCCGTCGCATGCCCAGTGGTGCCAACTGGTGGGCCGGGCGGTCAGGGCCATTAGAGCCGGCCAGTTGTCCAAGGTGGTCTTGGCTCGCGAGGTGGAGGTGGTGGCCAATCGGGCCTTCTCGGTCACCGAGGTGGTGCGCCGGCTGCGGGTCCTGCACCCGTCATGCATGATCTTCACTGCGGGTGGGTTCGTCGGGGCCAGCCCCGAGCTGCTGGTGGCCCGGTCCGGTGACAGGGTGCGCTCCCACCCGCTGGCCGGTACCACCGTGGCCTCTGGTGATCCCGTCGCTGACGGGCAATGGGGTTCGGAGCTGCTGGCCTCGTCCAAGGATCGGGAGGAGCACCGGCTGGCGGTGGACGCGGTGGTGGTCAGCCTGGCGCCCTTTTGCACCGAGCTGGCCGTTCCCGATCGTCCCACCGTGATGGCGCTGGGGAACCTGGCCCATCTGGGGACGCCAATCGAGGGAACCCTGCGCCGGCCCCTCCCGTCCGTTCTCGATCTGGTGGGCGCAATCCATCCCAGCCCAGCGGTGGCCGGAGTGCCCCGAGCTGCCGCCCTGGCCTTTATCGACGCCGAGGAGGGGATCGACCGTGGACGCTACGCCGGACCGGTGGGCTGGGTGGACGGGGCCGGTAACGGCCAATGGGCGCTCGCCATCCGCTCGGCCGAGCTGTCCGGCCACCGAGCCCGCCTGTTCGCCGGCAATGGCCTGGTGGCCGGCTCCGACCCAGCCGCCGAGCTGGCCGAGACCCAGCTCAAGCTGCAGTCCATGCTGGGCGCCATCGTCCGCCCGTAGGCTCGGGGGCGACGCTCGGCTCGCTCGCCTCGCTGGGCGCCCCCTCGTCCCGGCGCCATCGTGCGCCCGTAGGCTCATTCGGATGGGAGACACTCGCCTGGACCGGTTGTGGTGGGGCCCCTTGGCCCCGCTGCCGTGGCGGGAGCAGAATCGGATCGCCGAGCTGGTCAGACAACGCCAGCCCGTGGTTGACCATCGCCAAGCTCAGCTGGCCCTCGCCTTCGCCCACCACTCCCGTCGCAGGGCGACTTGGATGGCCGGCGTCTTCCTGGTGCTCGGACTCGGTCTGATCACCACTGACCTCCTCGGCCACTCGTCCATCCCCGTCGGCGGCTTCATCGTGGGGGCGGGATATTTGATTCTCAGCGTGGGTTGGTCGGTCAGAGCTTGGCGGATGCACCGCTTTGGGATCCTCAGCCGGACGGCAGTGGTCGAGAGCTGACCCCCCGCCTTATGGATCGGGTCGGTGACCGCACGTGAAGGCCGGTGGTCAGACAATCGGGGGTCGATCACGGCACGGTTGGAGACCGGTGGTCAGGTGCCGACCAGCTCGGGTCTCGGCCGGAAAGTCCCAGGAGGCGATCCAGGGGCGGCGCGTCGTGGGGCACCGCCACTCGGTGGGCGAACGACTTGCCCTCGCCCTGATAGTCATCGGTGAGCATGGCCGGAGCAAAGGCCAGTGACGCCTCCGCCGCCTCGGCTGGCGGGGACCAGGGCTGGTCGGTGGCTCGGGCCAGGTCCCAGCCGTGGACCTGGTACTCCCACAGGATCATCCCGAGTGCCATGTCTCCCGGCATCTCACTTTCCCCCAGCCGTAGCGGACGGACGCCAGCGCCATCCCGGATTGCCCGATCGAGGCGGTCGGCCGCCGAGCGCACCTGGGCGGCCGCGTCAGTTGGTGCCCGATAGCCCTCAATGTCCGAGTGCGGCGCCTTACCATGGGGGTCGGCGAAGCCATCCGCGAAATTGGTCAACCAGCCGATCACGTGATCTCGCAGTTGTTCGACGTCGAACTCGGTGCAGGGCGTCGGGTCGTGAAGTTGCTCGTCGGTGACGCTGGCGACAACCTCTGCGAGATCGGCGAGCACGGGCTGCAGCAGGTCAGCGGTCTTGTCCGTTGAGGTGGTCATGGTCATGAAGTTACGGGACTGTCCGTCGCGGGGGCTTGAAGATTTGCGTCACACCCGTCGGTAGGGTCACCGAGGTGAGCCATAATCCGAGACCGAAGCCGATCGAGGAAGACAGTCGCGGGATTCTCGACCCGGGCCTGCTGCGCCAACGGGTACGCCTCACCCGGTACCCGGTCGGCTCTGCTCTGTCTGGGCTCATCGATCGCTTCTGGGCGGTCGAGTGGGACCTGCCGGATGGCGCCGTGCACAACCAACAGGTGCTGACCCACCCGTGCGCCAACCTCAGCGTGGGTAACGCCGACGCCTGCGTCACCGAAGGGCCGGCCGGGCACCTCGAAGCCCGCCTGAACGGTGTCGCTCGCAGCCTGACCACCCGCGCCCTGGTTGGACGAGGCTGGGCGGTGGCGGCCATGACCACGCCCGGAGGTCTGGGAGCCTTCATCAGCCAGCCAGCATCGGTGTTCACCGATCGCGTAGTCCCACTCGGGGAGAGCCTGGGAACCGACGATGAGGGGCTGATCGCGGAGATCAGCGCCCAAGCTGATCAGGCATCGCGCGTCGAGGTCCTGGCCGCCGTTTTGGAGGTCGTGATCGCCGCGACTGACCCGCAGCGGGTGGACCGAGCGCAGCAGGTGGGCGAGGTTTCCCGGCTGGCGGAGACGGACCGATCGCTGCGGCGGTTGGACGACCTCTGCGTGGCGGCCGGCATCGGACCTCGCAAGTTGCAGCGGCTCTTCCTTGAGTATGCCGGAGTGTCGCCAACCTGGGTCCTGCGCCGGTATCGGCTGATGGATGCGGCCGAGGCGGTAAGACATGGGCAGCCGGTGTCTTGGGCCGGAGTGGCAACTGAGCTCGGATACGCCGACCAGGCCCACCTCATCCGAGACTTTCATGGCGCCATCGGCAAGCCTCCTGGTGCCTACGCAGCGTCCGTAGTCACGGAGGTCATAGGCAGGACCGTGCCATCGAGGCGAGAATTGCCGATATGAGTGCAGCAGACGGTTCCTCGTCGACACCGGAGTTCGTGGCCCGCTGGAAGCGAGCCGGGGAGCAAGGAGACGTCGCGGATGCGGTCGCGTGCCTGGCCAAGGATGTCGAGCTTGTCTCGCCGCTTACTGCTCAGTACCGGTTCACGGGCCGTGACCAGGTGCACGATGTGTTGGCTTCCGCCTTCGAGGTAGTCACCCAGATCCGCTTCCACACGGACATCGGTGACCGCGACACCAGAGCCCTTTTCTACCGCGGACGAGTCGGGAAGACCCAGCTTGAAGAGGCACAACTGCTCCGCCTGGACCCGGATGGACGTATTCGACAACTCACTCTCTTCGCCCGCCCGCTTCCGGGACTCACTGCCCTGATGGCAGGACTCGGCCCCCACATGCTGCGGCGGCAGGGAAGGGCCGGCCTGGCGCCCCTGATCGGGTTAGCGGCCACCCCCCTGGCTTGGTTGATCCGAGTCGGAGACGCTCGGGTGGCACCCCTGGGGAACCCAAGTCGCGAGGATCGCCGCCCATTCAGATGGAGACGGTCGTAGGGTAGTGCGCCTGACCAGCGAAGAGGACCTGAAACTCCCTGACCTGCCGCGCCGGCTCAGATGCCCTCCTCCAAGGCATCGGCCACTGCCGTATTGACCTCATGGTGGAAGGCCACATTGGCCTGGCGGTCGGTGCGAGCCAGGATCACGCTCACGCCCCTTGTGAACAGGGCGCTCCCGACCGCCGGTGCCAGCTCGTCGGCCTTGGCCAGCTCAGCCACGGCCAGCCCGTGGGCACGGGCCAGGGCGGCCAGGTCCATGCCATGCGGCGTGCCGAACAGCATCTCGTAGCGTTCCCTGGGTAGGGCGGTGGCCTGGGGCAGGAACGAGAAGATCCCCCCTCCGTTATTGTCCACCACCACCAGTGGGCAGTCGATCCCCCGCCCGGAGGCACCCAGCAGGCCACCCGAATCGTGGAGGAAGGCCAAGTCTCCCATGAGGCCCACGGTGGGACGCTGAGCGGCGGCCACTCCCAGCGCGGTCGAGACCGTTCCGTCGATGCCATTGGCCCCTCGGTTGGCCAGCACTCGCAGGCCGGCCCGCGGCCGCCCGTACCACTCGACGTCGCGTATGGGCATCGAAGACGCCACCACCAGGGTCGCCGGGTCGGGGAGGCAGGCGGTCAGGACCCTGGCCACACCGGGCTCGGTCACCTCTGAATGGGCCGCCAGGACCTGGTCGAAGGCTGACTGGGCAGCCCCCTCGGCGCTGGCCCAGGCTCGGAGCCAGCCAGCGGGTGCGGGCGCTGGGCGGGAATCAGCCAGGGCTGCACACACCAATCCCGGCTCGCCCGCCACCATCACCTCAGCCGAGCGCTGCGGGTCAAGCCAGGCGCCGTGGGCCTCGACCAGCACCTGCTCGGCACTGGAGGCATCCAGCCAGGAGCTCAGCACCTTGGAGGCAGGCGGCGCGCCCAAGCGTAGGACCACCTCGGGCGCCATCTCGGACGCAAAGCCGGGATGGCGCAAGAGGCCGTCGAATGCTCCCACCGTGGCCGGGGAAGCATCTCGACACCCGCTGCGGGGATCGGCCAGCACCGGCCAACCGAGAAGTACGGCCAGGCGGTGCACAGCTGCCGCCCCGCCAGGCGCAGCTCCGGCCCCGAGGGCGCCAGCAACAGTCCCGGCTCCGGCTCCGCCAGGCGCAACTCTGGCCCCGGCTCCGGCTCCGCCAGGCGCAACTCTGGCCCCGGCTCCGGCCCCGGCCCCGGCCCCGGCTACGATCACGCCCCGGCGGCCGCTCACCCGCCTGGCGAGGTCAGTCAACATCGAGGGGGTTGTGGCGGTCCATTTGGCCGGCGGTGCCTGATGCCAGGGCTGCCCGTCGGCACGGCCCGCCGGTAGAGGCCCAGGCTCGCCCAGCAGGGGCTCCCGAAAGGCCAGGTTGAGCTGCACCGGGCCCGGGCGCCCGCCCCAGCCCACCGCCTCGGCTAGGGCTCGAGAAGCCAACGACCGCCAGCTCTGGGCAGCCACCGGGTCGGGGACGCCGGGAGCGCAGAACCAACGCACCGCCGAGCCGTACAGGCGGTTCTGGTTGATGGCCTGGGGCGCACCGACATCCTGGAGCTCCGGCGGGCGATCGGCGGTGCAGACCACCAGCGGGACCCCGGCCTGGTGGGCCTCGACCACCGCCGGGTGAAGCTCCACCGCCGCCGTCCCGCTGGTGGTGAGAACCACCGCCGGCCGCCCGGAGGACAGGGCCAAACCCAGGGCAAAGAAGCCAGCCGAGCGCTCGTCCAGGAGGACGTGCAGGCGCAGGCGCGCCTCAGAGGCCAGGGCCAGGGCCATGGGTGAAGAACGCGAACCCGGGGAGAGAACCACATCGCTCAGCCCACCCAGGCACCACTCGTCCACCAACGTGGCGGCAAAGGTGGCGGCCGTTGTCATGTCAGAATCCGCACACTGCTCCCCATGGGCAACCGAAGGGACCGCTGTGCTCTACGCCGAGGTCGAGGGCCAAGGACCGCGTCTGGTCCTGGTCCATGGCTTCACCCAGACCTCCCACTCGTGGGGCGAGGTGGCTGCCTCCCTGGCGATCGAGCACGAGGTGGTCCGAGTGGACGCTCCCGGCCACGGCCGCTCGGGGCCGGCCCGCCCGATGCCGGCCGCCGCCGAGCAGGTGGCGGAGGCGGGAGGGACGGCCGTCTACCTGGGTTACTCGATGGGGGCTCGCCTGTGCCTGCACCTGGCCCTGGCCGAACCTCAGCTGGTGTCGGCCCTGGTCCTGGTGGGCGGCACGGCTGGCATCGCGGACCCAGACGAACGCCAGCGCCGGCAAGTGGCCGACCAGGCGCTGGCCGACCATCTGGAGCGGGTGGGACTGGAGGCCTTCTTGTACCAGTGGTTGGCCAACCCGATGTTCGCCGGGCTCGATCCGACAGCGGCCGGACTCCCAGCCCGGCTGGAGAACACCACCCAGGGACTGGCCGCCAGCTTGCGCTTGGCCGGCACCGGCGCCCAGGAATCGCTCTGGGAGCGGCTCCCCGAGCTGGCCATGCCGGTGCTGGTGGTGGCCGGCGAGTGTGACGCCAAGGTGCCGGTCAGCCGGGCCATGGCCGACGCCATCGGAGACAACGCCGTGTTGGCCATCATAAGCCGAGCCGGTCATGCGGCCCACCTGGAAGACCCCACAGGATTCGTCGGCGCGGTCCGTCCGTTCCTCCATGGAGGGCCTGCACCTGACGCGGAGCCCACCGAGTGTCTCATGTCACCCATAACCCGGCGGCCAGGGCCACGGCAAAGCCCAACTGGAGCCGGCCGGTATCCCCCAGCACCCCGATGAGGGCCAGGCCTGACTGGCCGGCCAGCACCCGGCGGATCGGGCTCACGGCCAGCGGCGTGGTTACCAGGGCCAGCGCCGCCCAGGGCCGGGCGGGTACCAGCGCCAGCGGCCACGCCTGGGCCAGCGCCACCAGGGTGGCGTAGATCCGCCGGGTAGCAGAGTCCCCCAGCCGTACGGCGAGGGTGCGCTTGCCTGCTGCCTCGTCCAGCGGCCGGTCGCGCAGGTTGTTGACCACCAGCAGGGCCACGGCCAGCAGGCCGACCGGCACCGACGCAGCTACCGCCAGGGCGGAGAGGCGTGAGTGGTGGATGTAGGCCGAGCCGGTTACCGCCACAATTCCGAAAAATACGAACACGAACAGCTCGCCCAACCCGGCATAGCCATAGGGGCGGGGGCCGCCGGTGTAGAGCCAGGCCGCGCCTATGCAAGCCGCCCCCACCAACACCAACCACGGGTTGACCGCCACGGCCAGGGCCAGGCCGGTGGCGCCGGCCACCCCGAGGGAACCCAGGGCGGCCAGGCGCACTGCACTGGCGGTGGCCATCCCGGAGGCCACCAGGCGGGTCGGGCCAATCCGTTCCCGGTCCGCGCCCCGCGCCCCGTCCTGCCAGTCGTTGGCATAGTTGACACCAATCTGCAGGCTGAGAGCTACCACCAGAGCGGCTGCCGCCCTCCAGGCGACCAGCGGGCCCTGGCTGGCGGCCACGGCTGTGCCCACCAGCACCGGCGCTACCGCCGAGGGCAGGGTCCGGGGGCGGGCGCCGACCACCCAGCGGTTCACGGGATCTCCGTCAGGGCCGAGGTTCGGGCCGCAGTCAGGGCCGCCGGGGGAAGCGGGTGAAGTCCGGGGGGCGCCGTTCGAGGAAGGCGTCCCGGCCCTCCTGGGCCTCGTCGGACAGGTAGAAGAGCAGCGTGGCGTCCCCGGCGAGTTGTTGGATACCGGCCAACCCATCGTCAGCGGCGTTGCAGCCCGCCTTTATGAGCCGCAGGGCCAGGGGCGAATGCTCCAGCATGCGCCGACACCAGGCCACCGTCTCCTCCTCCAGGCGAGCAAGGGGCACCACGGTATTGACCAGTCCCATGGCCAGCGCCTCCTGGGCGTCGTACTGGCGGCAGAGGAACCAGATCTCCCTGGCCTTCTTTTGCCCGACGCTGCGAGCCAACAGCCCCGAGCCGTAGCCACCGTCGAAAGAGCCCACCCGAGGGCCGGCCTGGCCGAAGCGGGCATTGTCGGCCGCGATGGTGAGGTCACACACCACGTGCAGGACGTGGCCGCCGCCGATGGCCCATCCGGCGACCATGGCCACCACCGGCTTGGGCAGACGGCGGATCTGGATTTGCAGGTCGAGCACATTGAGTCGCCCGACGCCCTCGCTGTCCCGGTAGCCGTCCTCGCCCCGGACCCGCTGGTCCCCCCCCGAGCAGAAGGCCTCGGTGCCCTGGCCGGTCAGGATGACGACTCCGATGGCCGGGTCGTCACGGGCCATGTTGAAGGCCTGGCCCATCTCCGAGACGGTCTGGGGCCGAAAGGCATTGTGGATCTCGGGGCGGCAGATGGTGATCTTGGCCATGCCCTCGGCCGTCTCGTAGCGGATATCCGCGTACTCGCCGGACTGCTGCCAGGCCGGGAGGGCCTCGGGAGTGCCCGCAGCCTGACTCATGGGGCTGTTGCTCCTTCACCAACGACGCCGGGGTCGGGGATCACTGGATCAGGGATGCCCGGATCGACAACTCCAAGAGTGGTCACTCGCATGATCGGTTACCGTAGCCGCGATGGCGTCACTGGTCGCGCTGGCCATGGCGGGAGGGCCCCTTTTCGTACAGGAGCTGCAACGGGCCTGGGACGAGGGGGATGCGGTGCTGCCGATCGACCCCCGGTTGCCCGAGGTTGGGGTTCGCCGGCTGGTGGCCGCCCTGCGCCCGGCCTCAATGGTGGATGCCGACGGGTCCCGGCGGCGGCTGGCTGACGGCGTCGCGGTGGAGCCGGGCGATGCCCTGGTGATGGCCACCAGCGGGACCACCGGTGATCCCAAGGGGTGTGTGCTCACCCATGCCGCGGTGGCTGCGTCGGCTCGGGCCACCAGTGACCGTCTCGGCGTCGATCCGGAGGTGGACCGCTGGCTGGCCTGCCTGCCGCTGTCCCACGTGGGGGGCCTGTCGGTCGTCACCCGGGCGTTGGTGACCGGTACCCCGCTGAGTGTGCATCCTGGATTCTCGGCAAAAGCGGCTGCCGATGCGGTGCGGAGCGAGGGCGTGACCATGGTTGCGCTGGTGGCGACGGCATTGCGTCGAGTGGATGCCGGCACCTTTCGCACTGTGGTGCTGGGCGGCAGCGCTCCTCCTGCGGAGCTGCCGGGCAACGCGGTGACCACCTACGGGATGACCGAGACCGGCAGCGGCGTGGTCTACGACGGCTGGCCACTCGACGGCGTGGAGATCGAGGTGGTCCCGGCGGTCCCAGGGCCGGGGTCCGGGCGACCGAGGTCCGGGCGGCCGGGGTCCGGGCGGCGAGAGCCAGGCCCCGTGCCGGGGCCGGCCCCGGGGTCCGGAGTGGCGCGCGCGGCGGGAGCGGTCGGGGCGTCGGAGGGGGAGATCCACCTCCGGGGGCCCATGCTGGTCCGGGCTTACCGGCAATGTGGTGCGTCCACCGACGGCCGTGACCCCGACCTCTACCAGGACCCCAAGTCGGCGGACGGGTGGTTGGCAACCGGAGACTGGGGTGTCCTGTCGGCCGACGGTCGTTTGTCCGTGCTCGGACGCCTGTCCGACCTGGTCATCACCGGGGGTGAGAACGTATGGCCGGCGGCCGTCGAAGAGGCCCTGCAGTGCCTACCAGGAGTTGCCGCGGTGGCAGTTGGCGGTCGCCCGGACCCCGAGTGGGGTCAGCGGGTGGTGGCCTGGATCGTGCCAGCCGATCCCTTAGACCCTCCCACGCTCGAGTCTTTGAGGGCCCGGGTGGCCGAGGAGCTGCCCCGCTTCGCCGCCCCCCGGGAGCTGGTGCTGGTCAACAGCCTTCCCCGCACCAGCCTGGGAAAAGTCACCCGTTACCAACTCGCCTGATCGACAGTGGCAGACGCACCGGCCCTTGCCGCCCCCGGGCGTTCTGGGACCGATGGGCGCGTCTGTGGCTCATCTGGCGGTCACAGATAGCGGCCCGGTCCGGCCGGCCGACCGACCGCCCGGCCGCCTGCCAGCCGGCCCAGACGTCCCAGGCGGCCCACCAGGACCGGATCGGGGGTGACCGGGCGCACCTGCAGCACGCCACCGTGGGGCACCAGGGGGTCCGACGTGACGTCGGCCGCCAGCAGGCCCGCAGTAGCCAGCCCACATGCGTATTGCAGCTCAGGCAGGCAGGCGGCCAGGGCCAATCCGGCGGCCAGGCCTACTGAGGTCTCCAGCATGGACGAGACCACGCCGGCCACACCCGCCGCCTCCACCACCTCCAGGGCCTTGCGGACTCCTCCCAGGGGCTGGACCTTGACCATCACCATGTCGGCCGCCTCCAGCCTGGCCAGCCGGCGGGCATCGTCCAGGCCCCGCACCGACTCGTCGGCGGCCAGGGGGACGTCAACCCGGCGCCGCAGGCGGGCCAGATCCTCGAGGGTGGCCACCGGCTGCTCCACCAACTCCAGGTCGAAACGGGCCAGGGCGGCGACCCGGGCGGTGGCCTCTTCCAGCTCCCAGGCCCCGTTGGCGTCAAGGCGAAGCAGACAGCGAGGACCCACCGCGTCCCTGACCGCCTTGACCCGGCCGATGTCGTCACCGGAGCCAACCTTCACCTTCACGCAGTCATAACCGGCCTGGTGGGCGGCCAGGCCCAGCTGGCCAGCTCGCTCAGGACTCACCGCCGGGATCATCGCATTGACCGGTATGCGCTGGCGCAGCGGCGCCGGCCAGCCCTGCTGGGCAGCCTCCAAGGCGGCCTCCCGGGCGGCTCGGGGTTCACATGGATAGCCGGCCAGGATGGAGATCTCACCCCAGCCGGCCGGGCCCTCGAGCAGGAGCCCCTCACGGCCCTCGACGCCATTGAGGGAATGGCGAAACGGTATCCAGATGGAGTGCTCGCGTAGCCCTCCCGGGGTCACCAGCGCCCCCCGGTCGCCCGGCACTCAGATTTGGGCCAGTGCCTCCAGCAGCTCGGACTGGGCCCAATCCAGGAAGGAGCGCTGATGATCGCCGCCCACCTGCACCAGGGCCACATGAGTGAAGCCGGCGTCGACGAAGGGGCGGACGGCCTCGACGAAGTCCTCGACATCTGGTCCGCAGGGTATCGACTGGGCGACATCGCTGGGGCGGACGTACTGTGACGCCCCGGCAAAGGCGGCCGGGCCAGGCAACTCAGAATTCACCTTCCACCCGCCCCCAAACCATCGAAACTGGCGATGGGCCCGCTCGACGGCGGCATCTCGGTCCCGGTCATAGCAGACTGGCAGCTGGCCAACGCGAGGCTTGCCGGTGCCCCCGGCGGCGTCGAAGAGCTTGCTCAGTCGGTCATTGGGCTCGACCGCGATCAGCGCATCGGCCTTCTCCCCGGCCAGCCGGCACGAACGCGCTCCGGAGGCGGCAATGGCAATCGGGACCCGGACATCCGGGACATCCCACAGCTTGGCCGAATCGACCTCGTAGTGCCGGCCTCGATGGTTGACGTACCCACCGTCGAAAAGGGCCGTGATGATGTCGACCGCCTCCTCGAGGCGCTCGTGGCGGGTGTTGACCGGCGGCCATCCCCCCCCGACCACATGCTCGTTGAGGTTCTCGCCCGACCCCAGGCCCAGGGTGAAGCGGCCATCGGAGAGGATTTGGGTGGTGGCTGCCTTTTGGGCCACCACTGCCGGGTGATACCGCTTGATGGGGCAGGTGACATAGGTCATCAGCTCCATGTGCTCGGTCACCTGGGCTACCGCCCCGAGCACGCTCCAGGCGTAGGGCGAGTGACCCTGCTCGACCAGCCAGGGAAAGTAATGGTCGCTCATGACCGAGAAGGAGAAGCCGGCCTCCTCTGCCCTCTGGGCATCGGTCACCAGCTCCCTGGGACCCGACTGCTCACACATCAACGTGTACCCGAACGCCGTCACGGCCCTACTGGTGCCCATCTACGTGGCTGGCGAAACGCTGGCGCAAAACGGCGGCGACCGCCTTCCCATCGGCCCGGCCGTGGGTGGACTTCATGATCTGTCCCATCAGGAACCCGCTTACCTTGGCATCACCGGACAGGTAACGACCCCACTCGTCGGGGTGATTGACCAACACCTCGTCCACGACTGATGCCAGGACCTCGGCCGTCAGGGCCTGGTAGCCCTTCGCCCGGGCAATGGCCTCGGGGTCGGCGGCCGCGGGGTCGGCGACCGCAGGATCGGTGGCCTGCGGATCGGTGGCCTCGGGACTCGCACTTCTGGCCAGCATCTCGGCCAGGACCGCCTTGGCCTGGGTGGCGCTCAATCGGCCATCGGCCTCCATGGCCAGCAGGCGGGCAAAGGGGCCGGGATCCAGCCGACGGGCCGCGCCCGGGTCGGCGGCCGCCTCGTTGGCGGCCCGGTTGACGGCCAGGCGCGGGTCGGCGCCGGCTTGCACTGCTGCCAACACCAGGCCATCCAGATCCAGCTCCACCAGGGTGGCCACCGCCTGACGCCACCCATCGCCTCCACCGTCAACTACTCCCGGCCGATCCCCGGCAAGTCCCCCTCCGTCCCCACCGCTGAGCACCTCCGCCAGACGATCCCGACGGGCCGCCGGGAGGGTGGGCAGCTCGGCCTCCACCGCATCCCGCCACCCCTGGTCAGGGACCAGAGGCACCAGATCGGGCTCGGGGAAGTAGCGGTAGTCAAAAGCCTCCTCCTTCGAGCGCATGGGCGTCGTCCGCGAATCGGCCTCGTTCCAGTGACGGGTCTCTTGGACCACGGCCTGGCCCGACTCCAGCAGGGCCACCTGGCGGCCCGACTCATATTCGATGGCCCGACCCAGCGACCGCAGTGAGTTGAGGTTCTTGATCTCACAGCGAGTTCCCAACACCGCGCCCGGCGCCCCAGCCATCCACACCGACACGTTGGCGTCCACCCGAAGGGACCCTTCCTCCATCTTCCCGTCGGAGGCCCCCACCGCCACCAGCACCGCCCGCAGCTCGCTCACGTAGGAACGAGCCTGGTCGGCCGAGCGAATGTCGGGAGCACTCACTGTCTCGACCAGGGGCACACCGGCCCGGTTGTAGTCCACCAGCGAGTGACTGGCCTGGTGGATGCGACCACCCCCGCCCACGTGAGTGGTCTTGCCCGTGTCCTCCTCCAGGTGGGCCCGCTCGATCCGGATCCGTTCCCCGCCCGGCAGGTCCAGCCATCCGCCCAGGTTGATGGGAGCGTCGTACTGGCTCACCTGATAGCCCTTGGGCATGTCGGGATAGAAGTAGTTCTTGCGGTGAAAGATGGACGGGCGGATCTCGCAGTGAAGGGCCGACCCCACCCGCATGGCCAGCTCGACCGCTCTGGCATTGAGGACGGGCAGCGAGCCGGGCAATCCCAGGCAGACCGGGCAGACATTGGTGTTGGGCTCGTCGCCGAAGGCGTTGCGGCACGAGCAGAACAGCTTGGTGGCGGTCGACAGCTCGCAGTGCACCTCCAGGCCGATGACCATCTCCCAATCGCCTGAGGCGTCGACGCTCATCGGATACCACCCACCTCGGCCCCGGCATCCGCCGCCCCGCCGGCCGCCGCCGAGCCAGCAGCCGCCTCCAGGACGGCCGCCACCTTGAACATGACCGGCTCGCCCAGGGCGGGCGCCAGCACCTGGACCCCGACCGGTAGGCCGTCATCGCCCACGCCATAGGGGACGCTAATGGCCGGGTGACCGGTCAGGTTGGCGGCGATGGTGCACACGTCGGAGAGGTACATGGTCAGCGGGTCCCCGGTCTTCTCGCCCAACCTGAAGGCGGTGGTCGGGGCGGTGGGCGCCAGCAGGGCGTCAAAGCGCCGGTAAGCCGTCTCGAACGAGTCGATGATGAGGGTTCGGACTCGCTGGGCCTGGGCGTAGTAGGCGTCGTAGTAACCAGCCGACAGGGCGTAGGCCCCTAACATGATCCGGCGCTTGACCTCGGGGCCGAACCCGGCTGCCCGGGTGGCGCTGTACATGGTGGTGACATCGGGCCCATCCACCCGCAGGCCGTAGCGCACTCCGTCATAGCGGGCCAGGTTGGACGACGCCTCGGCCGGGGCGATCAGGTAATAGGCCGACAGGCCGTGGGCCACGGCCGGTACGGACACCTCCTCGACGTCCGCCCCGGCCCTGGCCAGAGCGTCGGCCGCCTCCCGGACGCGGCCGTTCACATCCACCGAACCCCTCATCAGCTCGCTCACCACCCCGACGCGCAGTCCGGCCACGCCTTCGCCCAGCGCCGCCGCCAGGTCTGGAGCCGGTTGGCGCAACGAGGTCGAGTCGGCCGGATCGTGCCCGGCCACCACCTCGAGCACCGCGGCGGCATCGGCCACGGTGGCCGCCAGCGGGCCGACCTGGTCCAGGGAGCTGGCGAAGGCCACCAGCCCATACCGTGACACCAGGCCGTAGGTGGGCTTCACCCCCACCACTCCGCACAAGGCGGCCGGCTGGCGGATCGACCCACCCGTATCGGATCCCAGGGCAATGGGCGCGAAATTGGCCGCTACCGCCGCCGCGCTGCCCCCACTCGAGCCTCCCGGCACCCGGCTGGAGTCCCGTGGATTCCTGGTGGGGCCGAAGGCCGAGTTCTCGGTGGAGGAGCCCATGGCGAACTCGTCCAGATTGGCCTTGCCAACCATTACCGCCCCGGCGGCCCGCAACCGGGCCACCACGGTTGCATCGTAGGGAGGCAGCCAACCCTCGAGAATGCGCGACGAGCAGGTGGTGGGTATGCCCCTGGTGCACAGATTGTCCTTGAGGGCCACCGGTACGCCGGCCAGGGGGCCCGGATCCTCTCCCCGGGCCAGCTGCTCGTCGATACCGTCGGCCGTGCGCAGGGCCGCCTCGACGGTGACCAGGTTGAAGGCATGGATCTCCGTCTCGCCGGCCGCGATGCGGGCCAGGTGCTCCTCGGTGACCTGGCGCGCCGAGCGAGACCCCGAGCGCACTGCGGCCGCCAGCTCCAGGGCGCTCAAGGCAGGGCCGCTCAAGGCAGGGCCTTTCAAGGCAGGGCCCCCAG
This sequence comes from Acidimicrobiales bacterium, assembly GCA_003244275.1. GTDB lineage: Bacteria > Actinomycetota > Acidimicrobiia > Acidimicrobiales > QHCF01 > QHCF01. The sequence continues at coordinate 12,790 of QHCF01000125.1, read as the reverse complement.
GATCGGGGGGACCCGGAAGCGGTTGTCCTCCGACGCCGGAGCCTGAGCCAGGACCTCGGCCCGATCAAGGCCAGCGCGGGGCACGTCTTCTCGCCAGACGTTGCTCACCGGTAGCGGATGGGCGGTGGGCGTGACCCCGGCGGTGTCCAACGCCGCGATGTCCGCCGCGTACTCGAGCACCGCGCTCAATTGGCCGGCGTAGGCGTCCACCTCGTCCTCGGAGAGGGCCAACCGGTTGAGACGAGCCACATGGGCGACGTCAGCTCTGGTAATGGGGCCGGGCACCCTCGCATGGTACCGGCGAAAGAACCTCACTCACGAAGCTCACGGCCTTGGCCTCCAGCTGGGCTCGGTCCTGGTCCAGGGTGGCCACGTGTGAGCTGTTCTCCAGCCATATCCGCTCGATGGCCCCCCCGACCCTCTGGACGGCCAGGTCGCCCGACTCGGCCGGCACTACGTGGTCGTGGCGACTGGAGAACAGCAGTACCGGGCAGCGGATCCGGTCGAGCTGGCCGGCCAGTTCGTCCAGAGCCTCGAAGAGCGACAGGGCGGCGGCCAGGGGCGCCGCGTCGTAGCCCAGCTCGGTCACGCCCGGCTGGGTGATGTCCGACCCAGGCCCGGGCACGACTTCGATGCCCGAGTCCAACAGCCCATTCATGATGTCGCGAAAGCTGGCGGCCGGAGGGTCCAGCATGGGGTTGACCAGGACCATTGCCCCCACCTCGGGGTGCCGGGTGGCCAGCCAGGCGGCCAGGGTCCCGCCCATCGACAATCCGACTACGGCCACGCTCCTCGATCGACTGATCAGGTCCACCAGGGCATCGTCAGCCACCCTGGACCAGTCGGCCCACCGAGTGGGGATCATGTCCTCGATGGCTGTGCCGTGACCGGGCAGCAGCGGCGCCTCGACTGTGAAGCCGGCATCGGCCAGGGCATGGCACAACCCACCCATCGACTGAGGGTTGCCGGTGAAGCCGTGGAGCACCAACACGGCATCGGGGCCACCGCCGATAGAGAGCGGCCCCGCCCCGGCCATCACTGGGGCACCCACGGTGAGATGTTAGCGTCGGCCTGTGGCCAAGTACCCCTTCCTCAGTCCGGAGTGGATCGAGGCGGCCAGGACGATTCACGAGAGGTACCGCAGCGCCCGGCCGACCGGGGGCCTCCTGGTGAGGATGAACCAGGTGATCACCGAGGTCCCCTTTGGCAGCGGCACCATAGACGCCCGCATGGACACCTCCTCGGGCGAGCTGGAGATCGAGCTCGGGCACCTCGAGGCGCCTGACGTGACCGTCACCATGGACTACGCCACGGCCAAGGAGGTCTACGTGGACGGCAACGTCCAAAGCGGCATGCAGGCGTTCATGAGCGGCAAGATCAAGACCGAAGGTGACATCTCCAAGCTGATGGCCATGCAGACCATGTTCCAGCCGACTGGCGCCGACGAAGCCACCTTGGAGGCGGCCGCCGCCATCAAGGATATGACCACCTGAGAGGGGTTGACGGGACCCGGGGGCTGACGGCACCGGCAGTGGCTGGGGAACACCGCCTCAGCTACACCAACCCCCGAGGCCCTGTCTGAGCTTATCTTACCTGCCCGCCTGGACAGGCTGACTGATCAAATCCAGCATGGCCCGAAATGACCGCTCAGTCGAAGCGCTTGCCGCCGGCAGTGTCTCGGCTACCGCCCCTGGACTCCATTGGTCCCGGCCACCACCGGCGACACGGTGATGGTGCCTCCGCGGCACGGGCTGAGGGTGGCGTGCACCACCAGGTGGTCGAAGTCGTTGGGGGGGGTGATCTCCAGCTGGGCCGACGTCGGGCAGGGGCCTTCGTTGTTGACCGGGACGTCCTCGTAGGCGATCGAGAAGGAGGCTGACCCTCCTGGCGTCAGGGTCACCAGGGCGGGCGAGACGGCCGGCAGGCCCATCGCCGCGCCCCGCGCTACCACGGTGGGTAGCGGATGGCCCTTGCCATCGAGCATCTGCAGGCCGGGATAGCCATCTAGGGTGCACGGGCTGGCCGAAGAATTGCGCAACACGAATGCGCCCACTATGTGGCCAGCCGCCCCCTGGCCCGTCCCCTGCGACGCTTGGAGCTGGCTGGGCTGGCACCGCCCTCCGGGCGTGACCCCAGCCGTGGTGCTGGCGGAGCCGGGACGGGTGCCCGAATTGGCCTTGGTGGTACTCGTACTGGCACCGGCGATGGACGCCGGGGATGACCCGGGGCTGGTGTTCGGCGCCGCTGACATCGAAGGTCTCGGGCTACTCACGGTCGGACCAGTACCGGGCCTGTGGGCCGCGCTCGGGGAGCCGCCGCAGGCGGTCAGGCCCACCGAGGCCAACGCGACGGCAGCCGCCGTCTCCGCCGCACGGCGGCCGGTCCGGATGGTCATGGCAACTGTCCTGAGCACATTCTCAATATATTGCCAGCTGACGCGCTGACCCGCTCGATGGCGCCGATTTCGCCGCCACGAACTGCAGTAGCTTGCCCACCAGTCGCATCCACCCATTCCCATCCAACAAGGAGGAGCCACCAGTGGTCAGTGTCGGATTGCTCGTTACGGTCGAGGCCAAGCCCGGCAAGGAGGATGAGGTGGCGGCATTCCTGGAGAGTGCCCTGCCCCTGGCTCAGGCCGAGGCGGAGACCACTGCATGGTTCGCCATCAAGATCGACGGGTCGACGTTCGGGATCGTGGACTTCTTTCCAGGCCAGCCCGGCCGCCAGGCGCATCTCGAGGGACCCATCGCCGCCGCCTTGATGGAAAAGGCGTCAGCTGGCGATCTGTTCGCCTCGCCGCCCGTGATCAAGCCGGTCGACGTCCTGGCGTCCAAGCTGCCCGGCTGACCGGCCTACCAGGGCCGGAATTGGGGTGTCGGCAGGTCGGCTGGCAGCCCCTGCAGTCCTGACGGAATGTTCTCCTTGATCTGGTTGTAAAGGGCCCCCAGCTCTTCCATCTTGTCGGTGCCGATGACCGCTCGCAGGGCCGGCAATATCTCGTTCTCCTCCACCGGCACATGGGCCTCCAGCTCAGCTCGGAGGGTGACCAGCGCGTCCTCGAACTCGCTCTGGCCGGGGTGACTGTCCTCCAGGGTTATCAAGGCGGCCCGCATGGCCTGGTGTTCGATCTGGGCCCGGTTGGCCATCTCAGTGCCACCGGGCACGATGTCGCGCATGCCCGGATAGAGCACCTGCTGCTCTGCCGCGGTGTGGGATGCCAATGCGTCGATCAGGCGGTGGGCCAGCGGAAAGCGGTCGTGTCGTTCGGTCGCCAACGCCTGCAGGAACCCAAAGATCTCCCGATGCTCCTCGGCAAGGATGTCGCTCAGGTCTGCGGACATTGGTCCTCTCCTGTGTCCAGTCAACCTGAGTCTACGTCCGTACGGTCCTTCCCGGGCTCGTTGGCCGACGTGGACTGGATGCCCTGCCGCTTCGGGACGGCCCTTGTTGGCGGGCCCCTTGGCGAGGGGGCCGAGGGGCCCTTTGGCGGGCGGCTGGCTCAACCATCTGGGGGCGAAATACACGCTCCGCATGTGGGCCAGTCAGGGCGACGGTTTGGGGATCTCCGGGGGAGATGCGGGCCGCGGTGGGACGGATGCCAGCCTGGCGGATCATGGACGCCACCTCGCGGGCCTGGTCTGGCAGGATGAGCGTCACCACCGTGCCCGGTGCGCCAGCTCGAGCGGTGCGGCCAGACCGGTGCAGGTAGGCCTTGTGCTCGGTCGGTGGGTCCACGTGGACGACGAGGGCGATGTCGTCCACGTGGATGCCCCGAGCGGCAATGTCGGTGGCAACCAGCACCCGAGTCGATCCGCCGGCGAAGGCGGCCAGGTTGCGGTCGCGCCGGGCCTGGGAAAGGTTCCCGTGGAGGTCGACGGCGGGAATGCCGTGACCGTTCAGGTCGCTGGCCAGCTTCTTGGCCCCGTGCTTGGTTCGGGTGAACAGCAGGCTGCGCTCCTGGCCGGAGGCCAGCTCGCGCACCACCGCGGCCTTGTCACCGACGGTGACGCTGAAGGCGTGATGCTCCAGCTCTGGTGGGGTCGTGTCGACCGCGTCCACCGAGTGGATGATCGGATTGCGGAGGTACCGGCGCACCAGAGCATCCACGGCGCGGTCCAGGGTGGCCGAGAACAGTAGACGCTGACCGCCCGCTGGCGTCTGCTCCAGCAGCCGCTTCACGGCCGGCAAGAAGCCCAGGTCGGCCAGGTGGTCGGCCTCGTCCAGCACGCAGACCTCGACCGCAGCCAGGCTGCAGTGACGCTGCTGGATGAGATCCTCGAGCCGCCCGGGGCAGGCCACCAGGACATCGACGCCCTTGCGGAGGGCCGCCACCTGGGGGGACTGGCTCACACCGCCGTGGACGGTGGCCACTCGCAGCCCCACTGCCTTGGCCAGAGGGCCCATGCTGGCCGCCACCTGGGCGGCCAGCTCACGGGTCGGCACGACCACCAGGGCACGGGGCGAACCAGACCGGCGGCCGGCGGTCGATGCCGCCACTGCCATGACGACCGGCACGGCAAAGGCCACTGTCTTGCCGCTGCCAGTCCGACCCCGACCCAGCACATCGCGACCGGCCAGGGAGCTGGGCAGGGTGGCGGCCTGGATGGGGAACGGCGTCGCACACCCGGCCCGAGCCAGGGCGGCGATGATCGAGGCAGGGACGCCAAGCTCGGCGAAGGTGGTAGCTGCCGGTGGGACGTCGACGACCTCGTATTCGGGTGCTGGCTGGGGCGCGCCTTGGCGTACCGAGCCTTGGTGAGTCGACCCTTGGTGAGTCGAAGCCTGGTGGGTCGAAGCCTGGTGGGTCGAAGCCTGGTGTACCGAGCCTTGGTGGGTCGACGGAGACGCCTGGTGGCGTGCCGGACGACGAGGGGTACGGCGCGGCGAACCGCCAGCGCGGGAAGTAGTTGGCAAGTTACGGCTTCCTTTTCGATGCGGGGAGCGGCCGTTGATGCTGTGGCCGCACGCTTCGAAAAGCGGAACCTGCGCTGGGGCGCCTCGCACTCGACCTCGACCATCCCGGACGGGACTGTCGCTGCATGAGCGTACTACATTCTTGAGTGTTCAAGGAGGTGGTCAGCATGAGCGACGACGGTGACTCTCTTGACCGGCTGCGAGAGAGCCCCAGCGGTTGGTCGATGGAGCAGGAGCTCGAGATCGCGGCGGAGGTCTACGGGCCCGAGCCCAAGGGCCACCGAGCGGCTACCTCAGACCTGAGCGACGAAGAGCTGGTCGAGCGGTTCAGGTCCCTCCTCGGGTTCGACGTCAAGTGGGATCGGTCTGAGTGATGCCGCGGTTCCATCGCTGGTAGCGGCCGTCCAGTCGGCTGTCGGTCACTCGTGCCATCTCGGCTAACAGGCAAACGGTGAACCGGCTGGCGGCATCGGAATCGAAGACTTGAGTGGGGTACCGAACGACCAGATGAACGCGTCCGGAGACCGTTACCGCTCCGATACACAGCGTCAGCGGCGACCGGGCCGGCAAGGAGAACCACACGTCGACTGTCTCGCCAGCCTCGTGGCCGAAGGAGGGTGCCTGGTCCAGCCAGCCCAGGTTGGCCAGTAGGGCGGTGTCGACCAGGCAATTCCGGGTGACCGGCTGGAGCACGACGACCGATTGCTTGGACCACAGGGGGACCAGGCTGGACCTCTCGAGAGCGGCCAGCAGGGCGGTACCGGTGCGGGACCGCTGGTTGCGGGTGGTCTGGGCGGCCACGGCCTTGAGGGCTGGCGTGGGGCCGCGGCGGTGGCGGCGGCTGGTCGACATCCGGGCGGTGACCGAGAAATTGCCGACTCTCTTCTCCGGCCACTCGAGTGGTCGGAGATTGACGGGAACCAGGACGCCTACCCGACGACCGGGCGCACCGTGCCTGGCGTTCCATTCGCCGATGGCGAGGTGGAGACTGGCCAACAGGAGGTCCCCACTCGTACCGGGACGGTTGGCGTCGACCACCCGGCGGGTCTCGTCGGCCGACAGGCACACCAGGTGGAAGCCAAAAGCGGGACCAGGGCTGCCCCCGTCCGGCGCCAGCTGGGCGGGCCGGGCCAGGAGGTCCCGCACCCGCTCCACGGCCGAGCGGTAGTGGGCCATGCCGACCGATACCGGCGGCGAGGCCGGTCGCACCGGGAGATCGCCTACCGCTGGCAACTCGAGTGGCGGCTGTGGGTCCCTGCCGGTGGCGTAGGCGGCGGCGATGCCCCGCATCAACTCCAGGGTGCCGACACCGTCCGCCGCCGCGTGATTGACGTTGAGCATGAATACATCACCACCTCGACGCCGGACCAACCCAGCCCGCAGGGGCGGCCAGGCGGTTATCTCGGCAGGATGGCTCTGCAGCTGCGCCCGAGCTGAGTCCAGGGACGCCTCATCGGGGCAACAGACGACCCAGAGCGGGTCATGGTCGAAGGACTGGCGACCGAGCACGGCTATCAGGGCCCGGCGCAGGCGAGCCTCATCGAGCACTCCGCTGACCTGGGCCTCCATCTGCACGCTCCACGCCGAGCCCTGCGGGTCGAGAAGGTCCCTGGCGCGGGAGACGCCCTGGGACGGGTCCGACAACCACTCGCAGTCAAGCTCAGACCGATGATCACCTTGACGGCCGCGCACGAGGGCGATCAGGTACTCGGCCATACCGGCCAGGTTGTGGGCAGCTGTCCGCCACAGCGAGTACCGCATTCGGCGGTGGGGCCGCACGCCCAGGGGTGACACGCTGTCCACGTGGGCCGCGATGTGGTTCTCGTCGATCACCACGTGGAGGCTGTCGGTCGGGACATTCTCCCGAAAGGAGATCCGACCGGGGTGGAAGATGCGGCCGAAGCCAGTGTCCCGGTGGAAGCGGAGAGTAGACTCCAGATGGCGGAACAGGGCAACCAGGTCGACGACCGACGGATTGCCGCTCCCCCCTTGGGGGTCAGCCGGCTGGTCCATCTCGAGACGACTCTGCAGGCTGGCGGTGAGTGCGCCGTCTTCAGCGATACCCGGTCGCGAGGTCACTCGACAACCGTAGGCTACCTCGCTCCGCTTCCCTGAAGGAGACCCATGACTGGCGGTGGCCGTGGGCCGGGAGCCGGGGCCGACAGGAGGCAAGGGAAGCCCCGACCAGCACTTCCTCTGGAGCGGACGACGGGATTCGAANNCTTGGCAAGGTGATGCTCTACCAACTGAGCCACGTCCGCGTGGTCTGTGACCCTAGCAGGCCACCTCAGTTGGGCTCGGCCGCCTTGACTAGCTCGTCCAGGGCGTCGCTCAGGTAACGGGCGATGGCGTCGACGTCAGGTCCCGTGTCCCGGCAGGCCACCAGGCCAAAGAACAGCCTCTCCAAGTAGGTCACCACGGTGATGTTGAGCCCGATGCCGTCGGCCACTGGAGCCATCGGGTAGATGGCCACCATAGGGGCGCCGGCCAAGTTGAGGGGGGAGGCCGGGCCCCCGACGTTGGAGACCACCAGGTTGCACAATGGGCGCGCCCGGTCGAATACCCCCAGGCGGGAGATCAGCTGGATGGCCCCGGCCGCCAGCAACGGGGCGGACAGCTCAGCCAGGTCGTCCAGGGCGTCGGCGCCCAGGACGCGCTCTTGCCTGCGGGCCAGGCGGGTTCCCCGGGAGATTACCCTCACCCGCTCGATCGGCTCGTCGACATCGGTGGCCAGTGAGACCAGCATCCCCGACACCTGGTTGGCGCCTGACCGGCCATTGGCGGGCCGGCCGGCGTGGCGGTGGGCCGAGATGGGCACCAGCACCACCAGCGGCTCATCCGGCTCCTCGCCCTGGGCGGCCAGGTAGCGCCGCACCGCTCCCGAGCACACCGCCAGCACCACCTCGTTCACGGTCACCCTCAACGATGCCTTCACCGACTTCACGTCCTCCAGCGACACCTCGCTGAATCCCACTCGCCGGTGGGGCCCGATGGTGGCGTTGAGGCTCGTTCGCGGAGCTCGAAAAGGGGCCGGGGGCGGCGACACGCCCCTCGCCCGGTTGCGCCGGCCGACCTCGACAGCCACCTCCACGGTGCGGCCGATGGCCCTGGCCATGGCCAGCGACTGGCCGGCCAGGCTCGAAAGGGCATCCCCTATCAGCTCCGAGTCGGAGGGCACCGGCTCTGGCCTCCAGGGGCCGTCCGGGAGGGGCTCTGGCGTGGGGTGCTGGTCAGGGCCGAGCAGCCGAGCGAGCAGTTCCACCGCGGTCACCCCGTCGGCCGCGGCGTGGTGCACCTTGATCACCACCGCTGCCATCCCGCCCTCCAAGCCCTCCACGACATGCATCTCCCACAGCGGGCGCCCCCGATCCAGCCGCCGGCCCATGATCTGGCCCGCCAGTTCGACCAGCTCAGCCGCACCGCCCGGCGAGGGGAGGGCGGCTCGCTGCAGGTGATGGTCGAGGTCGAAGGTCGGGTCGTCCACCCACCGCGGTCGGTCCAGGCGCAGCGGCACCTCGACCAGGCGCCGGCGCAGCATCGGCACTCGGTCCAACCGGCTCACCAGGGCGGTCCTCACCGCATCGAACCACGGCCCGGCTGGAGCACCCGCGGGATCCAAGATACACGTGGCGCCCACGTGCATGTGGGTGGTGGGGGTCTCGAAGTAGACGAAGTCGGTGTCCAACCCACTGAGGCGCTGCATCGTCGTGCCTCCCCAGCCCTATCTCACCAGCCGGGACAGGCGCCGGTCGGCCAGCACCCGGCCCTCGGTCTGGCAGGTCGGGCAGTACTGCAGGGACCGGGAGGCAAAGGCCACCTGGCGCACCGTGTCCCCGCAGACCGGGCAGGCCAGGCCGGCCCGTCCATGAACCCGGAGACCTGATCGCTTGTCGGCCTTGAGGTCGGCCGCCGCCAACCCTACCGAACGGGCCACCGCCTCGGACAGGACACCGACCAGGGCGCCATGGAGCCGGTCCACTTCGTCCGGGCTCATCCGATCCGCCACCTTGAAGGGGGAGAGCCGGGCGACATGGAGGATCTCGTCGGAGTAGGCGTTGCCCACTCCGGCCAGCACGGCCTGGTCGGTGAGCACTCCCTTCAATTGGCCCGACTGGCCGGCCAGGGCGGTGGCCAGGGCGGCCCGGTCGAAGCCCGGATCAAGGGGATCGGGGCCCAGCCGAGCCACCACCGCCACATCGTCGGGCGAGCGGGCCACCCAGAGGGCCAGTCGCTTCTCGGTGCCCGCCTCGGTGACGTCCATGCCGGTCCCGTTCTCCAACCCCACCCGGAGCACCAGCGGTCCTCGGCCCGGTCTGGCTCGGGCCGGTGCCAGCTTGGGTCGCCAGCGCACCCATCCACCGAGGGACAGGTGGCACACCAGCCACAGAGGATTGCCGACCCCGAAAGTCTCGCCGGCTGTCTCGATCAGCAGGACCTTGCCCCGGCGGGACGCGCTGGACACGGTCCGTCCGACGAGGGCATCGAGGGGCGGCTCCACCGTCTTGAGGGCCGAGAAGGCCGCCAGCTCCATCCGGGTGATCTGGTGGCCCGCCAGCTGGGCTCCCAGGTGGTGAGCCAGGGCCTCGACCTCCGGAAGCTCGGGCAAGGGTTGCCTTCCCTCTACTTCGGTCGCTCAGCGCCCGGAATGGCCGAAGCCGCCTCGGCCCCGCTCGCTGGCTGGCAGTTCGTCGACCACCTCAAACGATGCGGTCGCCACCGCCTGGATCACCAGCTGGGCGACCCGATCACCCCGTCGGATCTGATAGTCAGCGGTCGGGTCGGTGTTGACCAGCAGCACCACTATCTCGTCGCGGTATCCGGAGTCGATGAGACCGGGGGTGTTGAGGCAGGTAACCCCGTGGTCCCGAGCCAACCCGCTGCGGGGCTGGACGAACCCGGCATAGCCATCCGGGATGGCCAGAGCCACCCCAGTGGCCACCAGCGCCCGGCCCCCGCCGGCGCCCAGCAGGACGTCCTGGGAGGCCACCAGGTCGGCCCCCGCATCCCCGGCCCGGGCGTAGCTGGGCACCTCGACGTCAGCGCCCAGTCGCAGGAGAGGAACATCGACCATGGCGCCAGCCTAGAAAGCGATCAGCGGGAACGGATCACGCTGGGATGGTGGAACCCCGGTTCTTTCAACGGCCGCTCGAATAGAGTTGGCCGCATGTTGGTGTGGATGGATCTGGAGATGACCGGGCTCGACCCCACTCGTGATGTCATCGTGGAGGTTGCCACCCTGGTCACCGACGACGACCTACAGGTGGTGGCCGAGGGACCGGACCTGGTGGTGAGTGCGCCGCCCGAGGCGTTGGCCGGGATGGCGAAGGTGGTGCGCTCCATGCACGCCAAGAGCGGGCTCCTGGACGAGGTGGAGGCTTCGACGGTCACGGTGGCGGAGGCGGGGGCGGCCACCCTGGACTTTATCAAGGCCCATGTGCCTCAGCCTGCCAGTGCCCCGCTGTGCGGCAACTCGATAGGTACCGATCGGCGCTTCCTGGCCACCTACCTGGCGGATCTGGACTGCTACCTGCACTACCGCTGCGTGGACGTGTCCACCGTGAAGGAACTGTGCCGACGCTGGTATCCGGAGGCTCTCAAGGGTGCCCCGGCCAAGGCCGGGGGGCATCGGGCCATGGACGACATCAGGGAGAGCGTGGCCGAGTTGGCTTGGTATCGAGAGAGTATTTTTCGCGCCTCCTCCGCGTAGCCAGGAGGCGGGTCAGTCGGATGCGGTTGTAGCGCTGGGCGGCGATGCACGGACCGTTGGCGGCCACCGCATACACCGGCATGACCAACGCCGCTCGGACGGGATTCCAGGCGAAGAACACCGGAGCGGCCAGCACGGCCAACCAGTGGCCCAGCTCGGCCCGCCTGGTCTCCACCACGAACTGCTCGAGCTGGGCCGTCTCCCATCCGTGCAGGTGCCGCTTGTCGAACCCTCCGGCCAGGATGGTGCCCCCTTCGGGGAGATGGGGTTTCCAGCGCTGAATCCTGAGACGCTGGTAGAGGCGCCCTCCGTCCTCGACCCTCCGCTCCCGCCAGAGCCAGGAGTTGGACTGGTAGCAGCGGTCGGGCAGACAATGGGCCAGGTAGCCGGTGGCGGCGTGGACCATCGCCCAGGCCACCAGGTCAAGGGCAATGTTGGCCGGCTTGGACAGGTTGGCCGGTTTGGAGGCCATCACCGTGCCACTGGGCGGATGGGGATCATCCTGCCCTTCCATCGGACCTGGCCACGGAGGGCAGTCAGGACGACCGATCGGGCGAAGATGGCCAGGAAAAAGGTCATCGGCACCGGGAAGGCCACAGCCGGGAGCGCACCAAAGCTTCCCACCCGGCGCAGCATCCACTCGAGTTGTGCGACGTAGGCGAGGTACAGCCCAGCCGCCGGGCCCCGCCGGCACCGACCCATCCCAGCCAGCACTGCATACCGAACCGCCGAGATGGCGCCCGACAGCCACGCCACCACCAGGACCAGGGTGAGCGGGCGGGCGATCGCGGCCCCGCTGGCCATGTTCTTGGTCCATCCCTCGGCGAGTTGGGCGAATCCTGCCGGGTACATGCGAAAGCTGACGGTATCCCTGCCCCCGAGCAGGCGCACCGGCAAGCCAGCCAGCGCGAAGTGGCGGGCCAGGGCGGCGTCGTCGAGCACGTTGCCCCGCACGCAGGCATGGCCTCCCGCCGCCTCGTAGTCCGTTCGGTCGCACACCAGGCACGGCCCGAAGGCGCCCACCACGCCGCGCCACCCGGCGAGGGGTGTGAAGGCACCGGTGCCCATGGGCCCAACCAGGTTGAAAAAGGCGGACAGTCTCTCGTAGGGGCGCAACGTGACATGGAATGGTTGGACCGATACCAGCCCCCGCCAGCCCTGGGCGGCCAGCTCAGCCAGGAGCCGCTCCAATCCACCGGGCGCCAGCACCGTGTCGGCGTCCAGGAACGCCAGCACCTCCCCAACCGTTGCCTCTGCGCCCCTGGCGCAGGCCCAGGCCTTCCCGGTCCAGCCGTTGGGCACCGGCCCAGCGGCCAGTACGTCAGCCCCCGCCGCCCGGGCCAGACGGGCGGTGGCGTCGGTGGATCCATCGTCGACCACGAGCACCTGAGCCGGTGGGGGGCACTGGGCAACCAACGAGGCCACCAAGGCGGCGATATTGGCCTCCTCGTTGCGGGCGGGTACCACCACTGACGTCGCTCGGCGTTGTCGTGGCGGGCCACCCACTGGCACGGGCCGGGGCCGGGGCACCCGCCACAGCAGCCAGGCCCCCAGTGCCCAGCGGGCAAGCTCCAGTCTCACGCAGGGCTCCCGGGAGGTCACCCGCACAGCCGCCATCTTGGCACGGCCGTCAGGGTGGCTGGGTAGGTTCGGATACATGTCAGCTACCGCAGAGATCGACTTTGGAAACACGGAGTATCGACCGCTGGGCCGTAGCGGGATCAAGGTCAGCCCGCTGTGCCTGGGAACCATGATGTTCGGCCAGTGGGGCAACCCCGATCATCAGGAATCGATCCGGGTCATCCAGGCGGCCCTGGATGCGGGCATCAATTTTGTGGATACGGCCGACATCTACTCGACCGGAGAGTCCGAGGAGATCGTGGGCCAGGCGCTGGCCGGCCGGCGTGACGAGGTGGTCCTGGCCACCAAGTTCCACGCCAGCATGGGGGAGGACCCCAACCAGACGGGCAACTCCAGGCGCTGGATCGCCCGGGAGGTGGAAGCCAGCCTGCGCCGGCTCGGCACCGACTACGTCGATCTCTATCAGATTCATCGTTGGGATAACCGCACGCCGATCGAGGAGACGATGGAGGCCTTGAACGATGTCGTGCGCGCCGGCAAGGCGCGTTACATCGGGGCCAGCAGCATGTTCGCCTGGCAGTTCGCCAA